>NZ_JBNMIQ010000001.1:0-265905 GCF_050873365.1 Brotaphodocola sp.
AAGGAGGCTGACCGCCAGCCACGGTATAAACCAGTCCAGCTTTTGCATTTCAATTCACAGCCTCACAAGGAGGCTGACGTACATGATATCCTCCTATTTTCCACAATATTGCATTTCAATTCACAGCCTCACAAGGAGGCTGACGCCCAGAATTCACAGTTGTCGAGATGATATACTCATTTCAATTCACAGCCTCACAAGGAGGCTGACCATGGCTGGCGATTAGTATTATGCGGTAAGGACATTTCAATTCACAGCCTCACAAGGAGGCTGACAGAAAGCATCAAGGGCGAGCTGGCTACCTGGAAATTTCAATTCACAGCCTCACAAGGAGGCTGACGCGGTGACACCAATTTACAGCCGATCATTGTAGATCATTTCAATTCACAGCCTCACAAGGAGGCTGACATTGATGGATAGCGAAGCAGAACGATTCTATATCATTTCAATTCACAGCCTCACAAGGAGGCTGACAAACATATATGCTGAATTTCTCGTCAGATTTGAAATTTCAATTCACAGCCTCACAAGGAGGCTGACGCTGGCTAGAAAAACAGGTTTTTCGAACAAAGATATTTCAATTCACAGCCTCACAAGGAGGCTGACTCCAAGAATCTCTCCCTCACTTTCCAACTCGGTCATTTCAATTCACAGCCTCACAAGGAGGCTGACGTATCCAAGCGCTGTATGCTGGCAATTCACGAGTATTTCAATTCACAGCCTCACAAGGAGGCTGACCCGTGCATACTATCAATCGTTCTTGCAAGTCGTATTTCAATTCACAGCCTCACAAGGAGGCTGACTTTTTAGTGACTTGTCAGAGCGTTACGATTTGTTTATTTCAATTCACAGCCTCACAAGGAGGCTGACACCTGCTTTAGATACACCCTCTTTTTTACGGATGCTATTTCAATTCACAGCCTCACAAGGAGGCTGACGCTCACGGAATTCTCGGAATCTGTATTGATTTCAGAATTTCAATTCACAGCCTCACAAGGAGGCTGACTTTTGCGAAATGGTTTAACGGGATTAACGGTGGAAATTTCAATTCACAGCCTCACAAGGAGGCTGACAACTTCTGGAGCATACATGCCAATACTCTCCAATATTTCAATTCACAGCCTCACAAGGAGGCTGACGCCTTTTTTTCGACAAATCTCCTTTATTTTGTTATATTTCAATTCACAGCCTCACAAGGAGGCTGACGATATCTAGCCTTATGTCTTCGCTTACACAGCTTATTTCAATTCACAGCCTCACAAGGAGGCTGACGGCGCATATCTGGCGCTGACAATGACGCACTAAATATTTCAATTCACAGCCTCACAAGGAGGCTGACTTAAACTCTCTGCTGATGGAACTATGAAATGTACATTTCAATTCACAGCCTCACAAGGAGGCTGACTTTGCGTCAAATAATGGAGAGATTACTCTCAATGTATTTCAATTCACAGCCTCACAAGGAGGCTGACGGTGGCTTCATGATATATCAAAAATTATGAAAGGGATTTCAATTCACAGCCTCACAAGGAGTCTGACCGATCTTGAATTTGCAGATAGCAAAGGTAACATATTTCAATTCACAGCCTCACAAGGAGGCTGACCCCACTCGTTTGACATGTAGATGATATTATGGCATTTCAATTCACAGCCTCACAAGGAGGCTGACATCAAATCCGGAACTTCCGTTATTGCCATTTACATTTCAATTCACAGCCTCACAAGGAGGCTGACTTAGGTTTCTGAAAAGGATAACCAATGGTTTATATTTCAATTCACAGCCTCACAAGGAGGCTGACCTTATGCTACACCACAGCAGATTGGAGCAAGCGATTTCAATTCACAGCCTCACAAGGAGGCTGACCGGTTGCGCCAGGATATATATTTTCGGAAGGGTATATTTCAATTCACAGCCTCACAAGGAGGCTGACTGTTTTATCGACTGTGGAGCAACCTTAGATGGAAATTTCAATTCACAGCCTCACAAGGAGGCTGACAACATCCGGATTCAGCTCTTCATTGTACTCCTCCATTTCAATTCACAGCCTCACAAGGAGGCTGACGTGCCCTTGACTCGATTGCCCGCCTTGTAGAGAGTATTTCAATTCACAGCCTCACAAGGAGGCTGACTTGGATGTAAGACTTCCGGTTTTGAGATAAGTATATTTCAATTCACAGCCTCACAAGGAGGCTGACGAAATGGTGGCATGGCGAATGAGAAAAATTTGATAAAATTTCAATTCACAGCCTCACAAGGAGGCTGACGAAGCATTGAGTATGGATTTAAGTTCTTACAGGCATTTCAATTCACAGCCTCACAAGGAGGCTGACTCTGGGAATTACATGGAAGTCTTCGGATACCAGTATTTCAATTCACAGCCTCACAAGGAGGCTGACGGAGAACTTCTTTCCAGCCTTTCTGGCCCGTTCTGCATTTCAATTCACAGCCTCACAAGGAGGCTGACACAATGTTGCCCGGTTTTGTCCTCCCCTGAGCATATTTCAATTCACAGCCTCACAAGGAGGCTGACGGTACGTCTCTCGGCAATACTGGAACATGGATTGCCATTTCAATTCACAGCCTCACAAGGAGGCTGACAGATTACGCTGTCCGGCACCAGCAGTTCGATCGCATTTCAATTCACAGCCTCACAAGGAGGCTGACCGAGCGACACTTATGAGCCATATCGGTATTATAGAATTTCAATTCACAGCCTCACAAGGAGGCTGACAAAGCAACCGGATATATAATGCAGGACGCAAAGTTATTTCAATTCACAGCCTCACAAGGAGGCTGACACCTGCTGCCTTATATATAGCGTTATCATATTTTATTTCAATTCACAGCCTCACAAGGAGGCTGACGCTGTTGCCATGATTCTCCGGTATCCACAATCTCATTTCAATTCACAGCCTCACAAGGAGGCTGACGATACTCTGCGAACAGCACCATTCCCATGATTGCATTTCAATTCACAGCCTCACAAGGAGGCTGACCGGGCTTAATCCATTACCTGTGGCGACAGGTCAATATTTCAATTCACAGCCTCACAAGGAGGCTGACCTGCAGCTGAACTCATCTGTCCAAGACAGGCGTTATTTCAATTCACAGCCTCACAAGGAGGCTGACCGCCGTCGATCACAATTTTTCCGCCTTTTCCAACATTTCAATTCACAGCCTCACAAGGAGGCTGACAGCAATTCTTAACAATTATATCACATATTTTCTTATAATTGTTAGGAATTTTTACAATTTATAAATTCAATACACTTATACAATTGTTTTTTCACCCATTGACACACCCAAATAACAGCATTTTCAAGGTGCGAATCTCCTAGCGTTTTTATGTTCACTTACTATTCGCACTATAAAATTAAAGTATCCGTAACATCAAATCCTGGTTTTGCGCCTATATGTTCTACTTTACTTTTATATTTATCGCCTAAATAATAAAACCGCAAGCTATCCACATCTTTATCAATAAGTTTTTCTAAAATATCTTTTACCTGTCTGCATTTTGTAGCGTCCATATGACATTCAAATACTGAATTTTGAACTCTTTGTCCATAATTCACACACTCTTTCGCAACTTTCCTTAATCGTTTCCGCCCCGCTGCCGTCTGAGTATTAACATCATAAGTAATCAATACTAACATAGTTTCACCTACTTCCAGAAAAATGGAGGATATTCATCTAAATCTCCACGCAAGTACCGCGCTAACAACATGCTTTGAACATATGGTACCATCCCCCACTCAATTTTCTCATCAAGAAATGGGTGTTTAATTGCTTCTTGTTTTTTTGACTGCCACGCAGATATAAAGAGTTTTCTGCCTTCATCAGACATAATTACAGCACCATTTTCTTTTTTCATAAAATGTTCACTCTTTATAATTCGTTTATTAATCAATGTCAAAACGAATCGATCTGCCATAATGCTTCTAAATTCTTCCATAATATCTAAAGCCAACGACATTCGGCCTGGTCGATCTGTATGAAAAAATCCAACATATGGATCTAAACCAACTGCTTCCAGTGCGGATCCACACATACTCGCTAACAATGAATACGCAAAAGAAAGCATTGCATTTACATTATCTAATGGTGGTCTTTTATTTCGTCCGCGAAAATAAAAGTTGTCCTTTTGTTGTAAAATTAATTCATCAAACACAGAAAAATATACAGAAGCTGCCTCTCCCTCGAGTCCAAGCAGTTCATCAGCATTTTCACACACTCGTATATTTTTCATACTCTGTGATAAATAAAGCGATTTTTTCTTGATAAGTTCGGTATCCAATCGCATCGGATAATCTCTAATTGCTCTCTCAAGAACCCATCTCGAATTATACACCTTTCCAAGAATAAAATTTCTCGCTATTTTTATACTTTTTTCTTTATCATCACTAATTCTATACTGTTGTTTTCTTAATGTCACATTTCCCTTTACTTCACCTATGACACGAGCTAAAAAACGTCCATTTGCAGACATAAAGGATAATTCAATATTTCTTTGAGCACATGCTCCCATCAACGCTGGACTTGCCCCAGTATAACCGAATGTCATAATAGCCTGAAGATTATGTAATGGAATTCTTTTTATCTCCTGCTGTTCTTCTAAAACAACTACATTTTCTCCATCTAAAGATAAATACCTATTTCCAGATGTAATATATAATGTATTTAACAGCCGTTTCATTGTTCTTCCTCTTCTGAAATCATCTTATCAATATAACTAGCAACAGATTTCTTTTTATTTAACACAGGTAAACATATATCCTTTAAAGAACAGGCATTACACTTTTTACTGGTTTTTACTTTTGGCGTATATTGCTGGTTCTCATATTTATGCATCTCAGCAAATATATTTTTAACTTTTGTCCGTATCTCTTCGTTAAACTCAACTTTCAATCGATGTTTTGTTTCCCCATAGTAGATATATCCATATGGAATGGTACAACACAACATCTCTTCCAGACACATTGCTTGAGCTGTAACCTGCAAAAGATCCACATCATCCGTCTTAGGCTTTCCTCTCTTATATTCCACTGGAACTGCACGATATGTTCCCTCTCTTCCCGATAAAGGAACCCCATCCTTGTCTTTATGAAATTCTACGATATCACACTCACCGCTCACACCCATCTCACAGGAATGAATCGGCATTGCTCGAACAATCAATAAATCTCCTCTTTTTTCTTTCAGACTTGGATTATGTGCATTCTCATGAAGAATTTTTCCTTCTACAGTTCGAACATTTTCTAACCATTGCATCTCAATATACGCCAATGCCCATTGCCTTCGACAGAACGCAAAATGCTGAATTCCAGACAGTTGAAGAAATTCATCTTCATTATACAAAATCAAAAACCTCCGGTTCTTTGCATCCGTCTACATGCCATGTAATCTCATAATCTTCAAATTTTTTTGGATGAGCAATTCCTGCTCTTATACCCGTTGAAAATCCTCTCTGAATTTTTCCACTGGATATTACCGGCGTCTTTTCATCGTGTTGCCACCAATACATCTTACATACCTCAAGGCTTCCCTCTGGTCTAGCTGAAGAAGCATCGTTTTCAAATAACGTCTTTAACGCTTCCTTTATTGCCTCTGCATCTTCCTGAGTAAATCCCGTTTTTTCTGCCAACTGAACATTGATACTTCCCATAATCTTATAAACACCAAATTCTACTCGATGTTTACTTCCCATCGTATCAGATGCCTTACTCTCTTTTCCAGCCTCACTGTTAACACTCTTTGTAATCTGCATGCTGATAATATCAATCGGCGAAAGACTAACTGCCTGATGAATCGAAACCGGTCCTCTCACACCAAAAGAGACCGAACTTCCTTTAAATGCAAATACCTGTCCAAAAGTTCTCACATCCATCCACTCTTTGCATGCAATCTTTGCACAAAGATCACGATTTGCTCCTGCCCCTTTTTTAATCTCCATCTGTTTCTTTAATTCTTCACAGCTGTCTGCACGTTCCTTTAAGCTCGTGAAAGAATCATCTGCGCGATCGTCCGATTGAACAAAAATCCGATACCCTAAATCCTGTAATCGATTTCGAATCTTTCTCTTGATACAAACATCTGAAATTTCTCCATATCCATCCAGATTAATTCTCGGCCGGTTTCCATTCAGCGGATCTCCATTCGGATTTGCATTTGACACACTGACAAACAAGGTAAAATCTACCTTTCCACGCATCTCACTCATCTCTTATTCCTCCTTATTCTCTTCTGTGTTTTTTTCTTTATGATTCTTCAAATCATACGACTGACAATGATACCCCAACAAATATAAACCACTCAATCTCTCATTATTCTTATAATCCTCTACCGTAAATTGACTACAAATCTCATTCAACAGATTCTCATAATAACGCTTCTCCTGAATCATCGGCAACTTATTCAAATATGGCTGGATATTTTCCTCAATTACCTTCCACGTCTCATACGGTCTCTGAGAAAATACATTCATATATCGCTTTGCATTCGTAACTCGCGAATCATCCTGTTGTTTTTCATAGGTTCGATATTCAATTCTGTCCGCAACTGCCAACAATCGTCCATACAGATAATCTCTCTCTTTACATTCCTGATCTACTGCCATCTTCCATTCCTCCTTATAACCTTGATCTTTTCTATGCTTTTTAACCAATGAACATGCCAGAGTCAAAACCCGCTCCCAATTTTTCCTACTGTTATACGACAATGGCATAGATGCCTTTGCTACTGCACGATTCACAAAATCATACGGAATTTTCTGCGCATCCCAAATACATGGGATCAATCGCTTTGCAACCTGCGCATAAAGCTTCTTACTATTTGCATCAACAATAGTCAAATATCCGTTACTCTCTACGCCAAACAAAATATCTGCAAAATCTCTGACACCTACCATTCCCCAAAAATATTTTATTTCCCCATTTTTTTGCTTTTCATGGTACCACGCACATTCCTCATGCCATTTCTGAATATTGCGTAGATATCTTGCAGAATCCAACTCTTTTTCCTCAACCATCGCAAGTCGTCCCGGTGTTGAGGCATCAAATCCCAGTAAGATCATATGCGCTGTATTTTCTACTTTTTTTCTGTATCCATCTAATGCCTCCCCAAACATCTGCGCAGTAAGCTGTTTTCCGTCCCATTTCTCATCGCTCAAACTTTTAAAATACCAATTCATATCAAACTCTGATGCGATTTCATCTGTACCAACATCCCACTCAGGCATTTCTCTTGATTCATTTTCTTCTTTTCTTCCTGCCTCCCAGGTAACAAGCACTAATGTGTCAAAAACATTCCCCTGTCTTCTAATAATCCACTTTAATGCATTATGTATCTTCTGTGAAGTTTCACTTCCCACTGCAAATGCTTCTTCTTTCTCTACAAAACGTCCGCGATAAGTAAAATTCTGACTATCATTTGCAGAAATCAGCTTTGCCCCATCTCCTTCGTTTCGAATTTTCTTTGCATGCAAATAGGAAATCGTCTCTACATTTCCACTCAGATAACAAAGTCCTGGATCTTTATCTTGTGATCGCGTATACGCTATATAGCACTCCTGCAAGCTCCGATCTCTCCAACATTCATCCGGCTCTGATTCATCCCATTTAAAGCTTGAAGAACGTACTATAAACCGCACAAATGCCTTTGCCTGTGGAATATTCTGTATCGTTTCTTTTTCGTCAATCTTGCCATTTTCATTTAGCTTTATCTTTCCTGCATTTATAAGATCATGGATTAACATCTTTTTCTTTAAATACAAATAAATTGCTTTTACTTTTTCATGACAAAAACTGGATTGATACCATTTTTCCAGCTGAGCAATATATAATTCATAGCATACACCATCATCTTCGATATACTCCGGATAATCTCCTGCCAAATATCGCAAATTATCACACAACGGATGTGGCTCTTTTCCTGCAGTACGGCTTCCAGATTTTTCTGTAACCGGTATGATCGTCATTTTATCCTCTTTATTCACAAAGTCCGCACTTAGAAAATTTCCATTTTGATCAATCGTAACGGTTATCTGTGCTGTCACAGTAGTGTGAAACGGTGGAAGCAATACATATTGCATTGCTCCTCGGACTCTCACAACCCCAATTTCTTTTTTATTCTTTTCATACACCTCAAGCAGTTCTTGTACCCAGTTCACTCGCCCAACTCCTCGCTTGTAAATTCCTCTAAACCAGCAAAATTATCGTGATTCCATACTTTCGGTTTCATCTCACGGATATGCCGTTTTTGCGTACACTCCTCCGGTCGAATAAATTCTATAATTCCACCTTTTCTCAGTTCTGTATCCCAAATCATTTTAGGATTCCAGAAGCGCACCGTCATTTGACCCTGATCCTCTGGCAAAACTGCCTCATCCGCATAAGTGATTCCATGATACATAAAGCCATATTGAATCTCTCCCGGCATCGTATCATAATAACTGTTTCCCTCACCAAATTCACATTTCTCTACAAATCCCTGACATTCTCTTGTTCCGAGAAAAATATCTCTTCGTCCGCCTCTTTCGACCATGCGCTTAGCAATATTATGGTGCTTATTTTCATTTCGATCTTTTTCCAAGTTTGAATGCTCAATATTAAATTCATTAAACTCAAAATGCGCTCTCACCTGATATCGCACATCCTTTAAATAAGTGTAATATGCAAGCTCATTTCCGCCATTGTATGCAATCGGACGAATTCCCTTCGTCTCTGTCTGAATTGCATTCATCACTCGCACTGCATCAATTACCCACTTAATCGTCGGCTTCCAGTAAATACTTTCCGTAATTCCTTTTAATGCCTCATAAGTTGGAATATGATAGCTGGTTTTTTCTCCACCCGCACGCATAACTGGTTCAGAAAACAATGCATATGCTCCAGATACTTCAAATTCGATGGTATTTCTATATTTTTCCACTTTTTTCACCTCCATCAATCTATATAGAACCCCATATCACTCCGATCTGACATTCCTGATCCTATCACCATTTCTTCTGATACACCTGTCTCGTAATCGTAATACCCTTCACTAAGTACCTGTATCTCTCCATCTCCAATCTCGTAAATTGCATCTCCCAACTTTTCTTTCCTATACATAGAGATACGAACCGTATATCTCTGCAATTCTCTCAATATCTGCTTATGCTCTTTCAAATCCGAATGCTCAGATAACAAATCTGCAATCAACGCTCTTGCCTTCTCGTCATAGGGAACAACAAGACTTGCCTTACAATCATCTTCTATTACCTCAAACTCTTCTCCAGCTGTAAGAAATGCCTGTGCAAAATATATATTTGGTAATTTTAATGACTTTTTTAAATATTCTTCCCGATAATAATCTTGATATTGTTTTTGCGCAGAACTATTTGATCCAAACAGCTCTACCAGTGTCCTCTGATATCGTTTTTCCGGAAATTTTGTTTCATCTGCATTTGAATTTTTTAAAATTCCATAATAGCTTATATAATACGCTTGAATCGCTCTTTCAGAATCTAATGCACCGTCAAACTCTTCCGGATTCTCTCTAAAGTGATACAAAACTTTATCTAATGCCCGTTGAGCCAATCGAATTTCTGGTAGCCTGTCCAGATTTTCAGCGTTTTTACTCATTTGGATAATAAAAACTCGCCCCATAAGAATTTCCTTGTGACGATTACATCGTCCCGCTGCCTGAATTACATTATCCAGTCCTGCTTTTGATCTTATCACACAATTAAAAGAGAAATTTACTCCAGCTTCAACAACTTGCGTACTGACACAGATGACATGTGATTTTTTATCTTTCAATGCCGTTTTAATTTCCGCCAAAGTATTCATCCTATGTTGAGGACACATATTACTACTCAAATGAAAAATTTTATATCCACATGGCAACTCTTCTTTCAATGCTTTAAATAACTTATAGGCACATGATGTAGTATTTACAATTACCAGAGTATTTCCATATAATTCAGTCTTTTTCAAAGTATACTTTTTTAGATCTTCACTCTCCATCCCACCCGGATATAGATTGGTGTCATCAATGATTTCGGTTCTTTGAAAAATCTTTACATATCTTTTCAACTCTCCTGCCATCTCTATACATGGATACACATTATTCTCTTCAAGTTTTGCAAGACTAGGCTGAGTTGCGGAACATAACACCACTGTCGTCTTTCCAAATTGCGAAAGAAAATTCACCGCCTCATGAAACAACTCCGTACATCTGACTGGGATAGATTGAACTTCATCAAAAATAATAATACTGTTACACAATGCGTGCATTCTTCGGATATAACTCTTACTGCTGGAAAACAATGTATTTAACAATTGCACTGCTGTAGTAACAATGATTGGAGAATCCCAGGTTTCTGTCAAACTTCTATACCGTTCCTCGTCCTCTTTCATATATACGACATTGCAATGATGTTCTAACACAATTCCTGAACTTTTTACCGCTTTTCTAATTTCCTCTGCATTTTGCTCCAAAATTGAATTAAATGGTGCAACATAAATAATATGCTGTTTTTGTTCTTTCTTCGCATGATACAGAGCAAATCGTAAACTGCTTAATGTCTTTCCTGCCCCTGTCGGAACTGTCAAACGGTATAGATTTTTCTCTGTATTTGCTGCCTCACGACACAAATCCGAAATTTCTTGACGACAATTATTTAAAGGGCTTCCATAATCCAGATTATTCTTTACTTCTTCCGACATATAAGTCTCAAAGTTTGTAATGCATTCTTCCCATATATCCTGTACCTCTTTCGTTGAAATCCGTTCTTTCATTGGAACATCTTCAAAAAAGCAGGAAGTATCTGTCCAATCCCCATCGATAAGAAGCGACAATAAAACTCTCAAATACATTCCCAAGAAGAAGTTAATATCTCCATAATACGTTAGATTCTTTCCTCCACAGCTTTTCAAAAAATTACCAATCTGAGCTTTAATTCTTCCGAATGATTTAGTAACTTCCAAGGATTTTTCTTTCAGCATTTCCCAATCTATCGTCTGCTTAAATCTTTCTTTTATTTGTTCATATTGTATTTCTTTTTCCCGACGTTGTATCTGTACACTCGCACCAGTTTCCATATTGATACAATCAACAATTCCATGATGAAAATATATCGCTGTACTGATCATTTCTGTGACGATTGGTACATTTATCAGCTCCTGTATCAGTCTTCCACCTGCCGTAGAATGATCCAAACCATTTTTATGAACTTGATCACCTAATTCCAGTATTTTTTCAAAATCTTTCTGGTTTTCTTCACCAAGTTTTCCAGCATCATGCAAGATTCCCACCAAATATGCTAACACATCTAATTCCGGAAGCGGGCAATTTTTTAAAGCGAAGTCAGCAACGTTCTGCAAATGTGTTTTCGCATCTTGTGTTCTCTGAGTTTCATAATCAACATGTGCCAAATACTTTGTTTCTTTGTTTAAATCTTCTGTTTCTTTATTATCCATAAAATCTTTTTACACCCTTTTCTTAATATAATAGAGTTTAACAGACTATGCATGGTATAACAAGTGTATTTTCTGACAATTTTTCTTATTTAATTTTTTCTACTACGAATATAAATTATCTATGTAACTGAGAAACCATTTTTAAGATAAGTGCAATTCTATGCGGTTTCCATTCTAAGCAAAACTTCAGCATATGCATAGATCCACTTTCTTGTATTTCCTCAAAACATTTACTTTCCTGTACGGTTTTACAATTTGACTTTCTCATAGATAAGCCTCCTTTATGAAATTATAACAGGTATTCTATTTTACCCGTTTTTGAGTAAAATTTCATAGAAAGCTTTACAAACTAGAAATGAATATGATAAAATAGACCTTGCGACGGGTTTTTTCAAATTCTTTTTAGTTTGAAAAGACTTTTTATGAAGACCACACGATATTTTATATCTGTGGTCTTTTTTACAATCTCATTATAATACAGGTTGTTTTATTTGGCAAGCATTTTTTATACTTATTATCCAACCATTAATGCAAATTGCAATTCTATAATCTATTCATTAATATAAAAACGAACGATTAAAAAATTTAACCGTTCGTTTTTATAGATATCTATCGATATCCTACCATTAATGCATTTCAATTCACAGGCACTTCTTCTCATACCTGACAGTTATAAAAGGATATGGGAAATGTTCCCACATCCTTTTACAATCATTCATGATCACCTTACACGTTCTAAATTATTCGAATTCAATCGTTGCCGGTGGCTTTCCGGTGCAATCATAGAGTACGCGGTTGATGTGCGGTACTTCGTTGACGATACGGCTTGCCACGATTCCCAGGACATCCCACGGGATCTCAGCTGCCTCAGCAGTCATGAAGTCGATCGTGTTGACTGCGCGCAGGGCTACGGCGTAATCATAAGTTCTCTCATCGCCCATAACACCTACGGAACGCATGTTGGTCAGAGCTGCAAAGTACTGACCGATTCCGCGGTCAAGTCCTGCCTTTGCGATCTCCTCGCGGTAAATCGCATCTGCTTCCTGAACCATCTTTACCTTCTCAGCGGTTACCTCACCGATGATACGGATTCCAAGACCCGGACCCGGGAACGGCTGACGGTAAACGAGTTTCTCCGGAATACCAAGCTCCAGTCCTGCCTTACGAACCTCATCCTTGAACAGGTCACGCAACGGCTCGATGATCTCCTTGAAATCAACGTAGTCAGGAAGTCCTCCGACATTGTGGTGGGACTTGATAACTGCGGATTCTCCGCCCAGTCCACTCTCTACAACGTCCGGATAAATCGTTCCCTGAACAAGGAAATCTACCTTTCCGATCTTCTTTGCCTCTTCCTCAAATACACGGATGAACTCCTCGCCGATGATCTTACGCTTGCGTTCCGGCTCCTCTACGCCTTTGAGCTTTGCATAGAAACGATCCTGTGCGTTGACACGGATGAAGTTCAGCTTGTACGGGCCGTTCGGTCCAAATACTTCCTCAACCTCATCGCCCTCGTTCTTGCGCAGAAGACCGTGATCTACGAATACACAGGTCAGCTGATCGCCGACTGCCTTTGCCAGCATAACCGCTGCAACGGAGGAGTCTACACCGCCGGACAGAGCACAAAGCACTTTTCCATCGCCTACCTTCTCACGCAGAGCCTTTACGGTATGCTCAACGAAGTGATCCATCTTCCAGTCGCCTGCACATCCACAAACTTTGTATACGAAGTTGGACAGCATCTTCGTTCCCTCTACGGTATGAAGAACCTCCGGATGGAACTGGATTGCGTACAGATTCTTCTCTGCACACTCAGCTGCTGCTACCGGGCAGTCCGGGGTATGAGCGATGATCTTGAATCCCGGTGCTTTCTCCTCGATGTAGTCGTTGTGGCTCATCCAGCAAATCGTCTTCTCGGAAACATCACCAAACAGAGCACTGCTCTGGTCTACGGTCACTTCGATCTTTCCATACTCACGAACAGGAGCCTTGCATACATGTCCGCCAAGAACATGCATCATCAGCTGTGCGCCGTAGCACAGTCCCAGAACCGGAACTCCCAGTTCAAACAGTTCCTTGCTACAAGTTGCTGCACCCTCCTCATAGCAACTGTTCGGACCACCGGTAAGGATAATGCCCTTCGGGTTCATCTCTTTAATTTTCTCGATGCTGGTCTTGTAGGAATAAATTTCACAGTATACATTACATTCCCGGACCCGGCGTGCCACTAACTGATTGTACTGGCCACCAAAATCGATCACAATGATTTTCTCTCTGTTCACGAGTTGTCTTCCTCCTGGTATTTGTCCGGTCGTTAAAACGCCCGGCATTTTCTCATTTACTACTTTTTGTTACTTAATATATAACTCTCTTGTTGCGATAAGCAGAATCTGCCATGATACACCGCATCCGGATTCTGCTCTCCCAAACATTATACATAATTTATCCCCCGGATACAAGAGGGATTCTCATTTATACTTACTTCTCATTGGCATAACGGTTACTGTACAGCTATTTACGCAACACGTGAACAATAACTCATAACTGAGACTCACGCCTTCCGTTCAAATTCACGCATCCATCTTAAATCACTTCAACTTCACGCAGTAGATACGTCGATGTCGATACGTCGATGATAATGCGATCTTAAGACTTGTTCCAGCAACTTAAGCAATCACAAATTACCGACCTTACTGACCATCTCCAGATTTCCGAAATCTCTGAATCTCCTCCACAAGCGTCTTTGCACTCGCAATCATCTCATCAAATGCGCCAAACTGGTAGAGATTCATAATCAGAATTCCGATCGGAACTGCAAGAATCATTCCGGAGATTCCGTGAAACTTAAATCCCAGATATAAAAACACGAGCGTCATCAGGGGTGGAAGTCCCATCGTGTCGCCGACAATCTTCGGCTGTACAATCTGGCGCACAACCTGAGTCAGCACATAGAGCAGGGCAAATCCCATCGCCAGCGCATACTCACCCGCAAGCAATTTGATGATCGCCCACGGAATCAACACGGTGCCTGTTCCAAACAGCGGAAGAAAATCGAGGATCGCAATCAGGATGCCAAGCAAGACTGCATAATGCACGCCGAGCACGAGAAATCCCACTGCAAGAATCAGAGCAACGACAAACATGATCTTAAACTGTGCGAGAAAATATCCGCCAATCAGCCGTTTGATTTCTTCTTTCAAATGATCCCAATAACGACTTCCGCTCTCCGGGATATATTTTTTCCAGAAATCAATGATCTTCTCCTGCTCTGCAATAAAAAAGTAGGCGGAGAGAATCGTCATAATCACGCTCACGAGAATATTTGGAATCTTCATCGCAACATTTCCTGCCACTTCCACAGTCGGAGATGCCATCTTCTGAACGAGAATGCTGAGCGTCGCACCCACATTTCCGGTAAATTCCTGCCAGGAATCCTGCACATTGTCCGGAAGAAGGGCAAATACATGAGCAAACCGCAGAGTAATCGCATTTGCCTCCTCAACTGCCTGCTGGTACAACTCCGGCAAATGCTTTCCGAGATCAATCGCCTGCATCACAAGCCAGGAAATGATTCCATATCCAAGCCCGATAATCAGCGCAAGTACGGCTATCACAATCAACACGGAACTGTGACGGCGAACAAGTCGCACTCTCCGCTCCAAAAATTTCACAAGAGGATTTGCGATCATCGCAATGATCCACCCGATCACAAAAGGCATAAAAAACTTTAAAAGTCTGGGGCCCAGCAGACAAACTGCCAGAATCTCCACAATCGGAATTACAAGATTTAAAATCAGTCTGAGATATTTTTTCTTCCAGTCTTCCATTCTGCCACCTTCTCTCAATCTTTTCCTGATCTTCTTTTACTTTACACCATATTACCTTACACCATATACACCATATATACCATATCCACTATGTACCATATTCACCGTTATCCAGCAATTCGTTTCTCCACATTGCAATCCTATTATTCTGTCCACAAATCCGGTCAGCAATGTTATCCAACAACTCGTTTTCCCACATTCAGCCCGCATTATTAAAAAATTTAGACAAAAAGAGGACTGTACACGGTACCTATCCGCTTTCAGCCCCCTTTTTTCTATGTATTTCTCCTACGCTTTGCTCCCGCTACTTGATTCAAGTCGACCTCATACGAAATTTTCTGTTCAGCAACTTTCCGTTCAAATCGACGCAAGTATCGACTTGGCGCGTGATTCTGGTCAGCTTCACTGACATCTTCCCATCAGAATCACTGCGCATTCACTCTGAGCTATACGCTCCTAGTGTGCAGTAGCCAAAAACTCTCCAAGAAATGCAAACAGTGCTTCCATCTCTTCTCTCGTGCCGATCGTGATTCGCAGATAATTGTCAAGTCTCGGCTGTTTGAAGTAGCGCACATAGATCTGCTCTGCCTTGAGCGCCTCAAAAATCTTCTCTGCCGGCACGCGCTCATGCGTCGCAAAGATGAAGTTTGATTTGGAATCCGGGAAGGAAAATCCAAGTTCCCGAAGTTTCAGCTTCGACCACTCTCTCGTATCAATGATCTTTGCCAGAGTCTCCTTGAAATATGCGTCATCCTTCACGGCTTCCACACCGAGAATCTGGGACGGCATGTTCATCGTGTAGGAATTGTAGGAGTACTTCACATCGTTCAACGCCTTGATCAGATCCGGATGGCCCATCGCAAATCCGATTCTCATTCCTGCCATCGAGCGGGATTTGCTGAATGTCTGTACGACAAGCAGGTTTTCATACTTGTCGAGCAACGTTCTCGCACTCTCCCCGCCGAAATCGACGTATGCCTCATCCACAATCACAACGACATCCTGATTATGCTTCAAAATATCTTCCACTGCGTCCAGCGACAGAAGCAGTCCCGTCGGTGCATTCGGGTTCGGGAAGATCACACCGCCATTCTCGCGGTAGTAGTCCTCCGGACGAATCCGAAAATCCTCATCCAGAGCCGGTGTCTCAAACGGAATCTGGAACAGATCCGCCCACACCTTATAGAACGAATAGCTGACATCCGGGAAAAGCACCGGCTTTTCTGAATTGAAAAAGGTCATAAATGCCATTGCAATCACATCGTCAGAACCCACGCCGACAAAAATCTGATCATCTCCAAGGTCATAGTACTCTGCAAGCGCATGCACGAGATCGGTGACTGCCGGATCCGGATATTTGCGGAAGCGGTCATAATCCATCTCTCTCATTGCTTTCTGTACGCCCGGTGCCGGCGGATAAGGATTCTCATTCGTATTCAGTTTGATCAGGCGATCTCCCTTTGGCTGTTCTCCCGGAACATAAGGAACTACTTTTCGTATATTTTTCTCCCAAGCTTTCATCTTCTGTTCTCCTCCTGTCGGCTCACATCTTTTTTCACATCTCACCTATCGCATTTATCATCTATCTGCTCTCACAGTTCTGACCTTACAGCCCTGTTGCCATAGTCCTGTTCTCACAATTTTGTTCTTACAATCCTGTTCTCACAGTCCTATTCATACAGCTTTGTTGCCACAGTTCCATTTTTTAACAGCTCTATTTTTACCGTGCCATTCTCACAGCGTATTTTCGCTTATTTTCACTTATTTTCGCTTACTTTCGCTTATACTCCTTATTTCGGGTTACACTCCTTATTTCAGCTTATACTCCTGTGCCAGTTTCTCAAATGCCGGCATCGAGCGCTCGATCTGCTCATAAGATACGCAGTATGCGATTCGCACATATCCCGGACATGCAAACGAGCTTCCCGGAACAAGCAGAAGATTATACTTCTGCGCGGTTGCACAGAATTCTTTCTCATCCGGAACCGGGGACTTCACAAACAGATAGAAGGCGCCCTCCGGCTTGATGCAGGTGAATCCACACTCGCGCAGTCCCTCGTAGAGACGATTGCGGTTGCGGTCGTATGCCTCAAGGTTGACGCTTGCGCCCTTCTCGATGCAACGCTTGATGACTCTCTGCATCAGGGACGGAGCATTGACACAGCCGTTTACACGGTTTGCGATCGTCGCAGCGGTGAAGACCTCCGCGCTGTCCTTCATCTCATCCGGAATTACGAGATAACCGATTCGCTCGCCCGGAAGGGACAAAGACTTGCTGTAAGAGTAGCAGACAACGGTGTTTGCGTAGTATTTCGTCACATACGGAACTTCCACACCATCGTATGCAAGCTCACGGTACGGCTCATCGGAGATCAGCACGATGTCGGTTCCGAACTCTTTTTCTTTCTCTCTGAGGATCTCACCAAGTCTCGTCAGGGTTGCATCGGAGTAAACAACACCGGTCGGATTGTTCGGCGTGTTGATGATGACTGCCTTCGTCTTCTCATTGATCTTCTCGACGAACTCCTCAAGGTTCGGCTGGAAATCCACGGTGTTCGGAGAAACGACAACAAGCTCTCCGTCATAGTTTCTCACATATCCGCCGTACTCCACGAAATACGGGGCAAATGCGATGACCTGATCGCCCGGATTCAGAATCGTCTTTAAGATCACATTCAGACCACTCGCCGCACCGACTGTCATCAGGATGTTGTTCTGGTGGAATGCAGTGCCGAAACGCTGATTCAATGAATCTGCAATCGTTGCACGCACATCCTCATAACCGGCATTGCTCATGTAACCGTGAACAAACGTGGATTCCTCCTCCATCAGGGTCTCCACAATCGCCTCATTCACCTCTTTCGGTGCCGGAACATTCGGGTTTCCCAGACTGAAATCATAGACATTCTCAGCTCCATAAATGGATGCCAACCGTTTGCCCTCCTCAAACATAACCCGGATAACCGAATTATTTGCCACAAGTGGTCTCATTTTCTCAGAAATCATAATGTAATGTTCTCCTTCCCGCGCCCATCCCTGCGTATTTCTTTTCATTTCTTTTATCTAGTCTTTTAGTCTTTATCGCCGGTGTTCGCTGATATGATAATAAACCGCCAGAATTCCCGTTACAATCAGATAAAACCAGGTCGTTGTATTGGAAAACCAGGTGGTAAAAAACGATAACATCAGATAAGCCCCCATCTGTGCATAGAGCAGATATCCCATCGGATTGCGCATCTCGCGCAGTTTCACGACGAGCAGATAGGCGACAAATCCCAGCAGGCAGGAGAAAACCAGCACTCCGATCCATCCGAAGTCATAATAGGCATCGTAAAACATCGTCAGCGTTGTCAGTTCCTTCTTGTCCACAAAAATCGGGAAATTAATCAACTGCGGGAAGAAAAATTTCAGTCCCGTCAGCGCCCAAAGCGGAAACAGCCCCTTCATTCCCATAGAATGTGTTGTCAGAGACTCCACCAGACAGTTGAAATTGTCATAGTTGTTTGCAATGTACATGTACGGCTGAGTGATGAAGATCGGCATGCGCTCCCATTTCATCTCAAAAATACCGTTTAAGTAAGCGACATCATGGCTTCTCGCCACAGTCAGAATCAGGTAGACCGGAATGATCACCACAAACAGGATCAAGAGATAAGCGGGCTGAAAGAGCTTCTGAAGCGAGATATAGGTAAACGTCGCCAGCACCACAGCAAAAATAAACTGAAATCTGGATACACAGAGAATCGGAATCAACAGAGAAATCAGCGTCATCACAATCGCCGTCACTGCACATCGACTGCTCTCACGTCCTCTTGCCATATGAAAGTACAGAACAGTCAGAGACGGAACGAGCACACACGATACCGTGATGTAGTGAATGCCTGTCAGATGAAATTCCGAGTATGCGTGCGGAACACCGCGAACCAAAAATGGCACATACCCAAGAACAACCGCCTCACCCGCAAATGCCAGCGCAGAAACTACGGTCAGCCCACAAACCATGTGAAAGACTGGCGCCGGATTCCCGGTGTATCCTCTCCATCGTCCGTAATGGTCGTGACCGGAGCCATAAATCTGGGTCAGAATCTCAAAAATTACCCAGAACCCGATGTAGGCAAGTGCGAGACAGATCCATGTCATCACCGACCAGTCCGTCTGAAGCCTGCTCAACTTCAGGCACGCGATGCCCTCACCTCCCACCCAGAAAAGTGAGAAGAGCGCGCGCAGATGAATCAGGTTCTGCGTCTTTCGATACTCCGAATAGTACAGCCAGCACGCCGATCCAATCATCACTGCTCCGGACAGCAGATAAATTCCAAATCTCGCCAGAATAAAACTGGCAACGTAACAAATCAAATAAACTATCATCGTTTCCTCTTCCATCCCATCTTGTTTGTATGTATTTTTCTTTCGCTGTGTTGGTATCCAGCCCTTTCGTCGCATAATGGGACGTGTAGAAAGAGAGCCCGCAACTTGCGGACTCTCCTTGTCTCACTTATCCAATAAATGCCCGCATGTAATCCTCAACTTCTTTTACCGTCACAAAGCTCATCGCCTTGTCTGCGACTGCCTGAAGTTCCTCGATGCTGTAATTCGTGATCAGCTTTCTCGAATACAGGATTGCAGATGCGCTCATGCTGAACTCATTCAGACCAAATGCCAGCAGAAGCGGAATCATCATCGGATCGCTCGCTGCCTCACCGCACATGCCGACCATGATGCCAGCCTCTCTTGCGCAGGTGATCACGCGCTTGATACTGCGCAGAACTGCCGGATTCAGCGGAGAGTAGAGGTAAGATACCTTGTCATTTCCGCGATCTACGGACATCGTGTACTGCGTCAGATCGTTCGTTCCGATGCTGAAGAAATCTACTTCCTTCGCAAATGCATCTGCCATCAGGGAAGCTGCTGCGGTCTCAACCATGATGCCGACCTGAATATCCTTCTTGTAAGCGATTCCCTCGCCGTCCAGCTCCTTCTTGATCTCCTCAATCAGAGCCTTTGCCTCGCGGTACTCGTCAAGGCAGGTCACCATCGGGATCATGATGCGGATGTTTCCGTAAGCACTTGCACGCAGGAGTGCTCTCAACTGCGGACGATAAACGTCATCCTTTCTGTCTAAGCAGAAACGGATTGCACGATAGCCTAAGAACGGGTTCTCATCCTTCTCAAGACCCATGTACGGGATCTCCTTGTCACCGCCGATATCGAGGGTACGAATGATAACCGGCTTGCCCTCCATCTTCTCTGCGACGGTCTTGTAAGCCTCAAACTGCTCCTCCTCGGTCGGCATTGCGGTGCGATCCATGAAGAGGAACTCGGTACGGAACAGACCGATGCCCTCTGCATCGTACTGCAGAACCTTCTCGACATCCTGCGGCTTTCCGATGTTTGCGACAAGCTCAATCGTCACACCATCCTTCGTCACGGTCGGCTTTCCGATGTACTGCTCAAGCTCTTTCTTCTCTTTCAGGAATTTCTCGCGCTTTGCGCTGTACTCCTGCTCCACCTCTGCGGTCGGATTCACATAGACAACGCCCTCAGAACCGTCAAGAACAACGGTATCGCCATTTGCCACATTCTTCAAAAAGTCTGTAACTGCGACAACTGCCGGAATCTCCAGTGCGCGTGCAAGAATTGCGCTGTGAGAAGTCTTTCCGCCAAGCTCGGTCACGATACCGGTCACATGCTTCGGGTTGATGCCTGCGGTCATCGACGGAGTCAGATCCTTTGCGACGAGAATGCTTCCCTCCGGAAGTGCGGAGATGTCCACGGACTCGACACCGAGAAGAACTCTCTGCATACGGGTCTTGATGTCGCGCATATCGGTTGCTCTCTGCTGCATCAGCTCATCGTCCATAGAAGCGAACATATCCGCATAGGTTGTGCAGACCTGCTCGATCGCATACTCACTGCAAATGCCCTCGCCGGTGATCGTGTTCTCGATCTCTCCGGTCAGCATCGGGTCCATCAGAAGCATCAGATGACCCTGCATAATCTCGGCTTCTTTCTCCCCTACTCTCGTAGCCAGATCTGCTGCCATGCGCTCCGTATCCTTCATCGTCTTGTCAAGCGCCCCCTTAAAACGCTCAACCTCTGCGGTCTTGTCTGCGACAGCCTCTCTCTTGATGACTAACTCTGCCTCTTCCACAATCACTGCTTTTCCGATACCGATTCCGGAAGATGCGTTTGTTCCCTTAAACATACCTTTTTCCTCCTTATTAATTAAACCTTTTATTTTATATGTGAAACTCCATCGGAATGAGGTTCTGAATGTTTCTTTTGTTTCTCTGCGACCACACTCAGCTTCTCTCCCCCGGAGATACACGCAAAGATAGAAAAACTCCTATAAAACTATAAAATAAAAAATAAAGCTTAAAAATCCGGCGAAACCGGCGGTCTTTTTATTCCCCTAAACCGCTCTCGACGAGGCGAACCATCGCCTCCATCGCCTCTTCCTCATCCGGTCCGTCACAGACAAACTCAATCTGATCCCCACATTTGACGCATGCCCCCAAAACGCTGAGCACACTCTTTGCGTTTGTCTCATTTCCATTTCCAGACTTGAACTTAATCGAAGATTTGTATTTGATCGCCTCGTTGCAGAGCATCCCTGTCGGACGCAGATGCAGGCCAGACGCATTTTTAATCGTAACGTTTCTGCTTATCACTGCTGTGTTCCTCTTTCTCTTTCATCAATTCGATCGATCCTTAATTCTATCGATTCTATCTGTTTTCATCAATTCTGGGCACTGCTCTCCGTCGCAACTCCGGAGGATTCTGTTGTCTCATTCTGTCCACCCGCCGGTGATCCGGTCTCCGGACTCTCCGTCTCTGCCGGGGAAGTTCCGATGATCATCACCGGAGCCTGGGAGGATACCTCCACCGTAAATACGGTGTAGGAGACAATCCGATATGCATTGCTGTCCGCAAATTTCAGGACTCCGCGGTTGCTTCCCACAGACAATCCCGAGAGATTTAAGGAAGCACCGAGCTGAGACGCCTCAACACCATTGATATTTTCCGCAAGACCCTGGATCGTCACATCGATCTGAGTCGGATTCAGACGATAGGTCATGCTCTCGGACTGTCCGGAGAGCACAATGTCACTCTCCGTCAATGTGATCGTGCGATTGATCAGCTTCTCGACTCTCAGCCGTACTTCCACGGTCGGACTCTCCGACTCGGCAAGCGTCACACCCTCCGGAAGATAGGAAGTCAGATTGATCGTGACCACCTTATCCGCAGTCGCTCCGCTCACATCAAGCTCCGTCGCCGGGATCGTGATCTTTGTCAGATCCGCAAGCGTGTCCTTCGCCCCATTGACCTTGACGCTCTTGACACTGCTCGTGACTCCAACGTACTGGTATCCCGTCCCTGCGCTTCCGGTCACCTCGAAATCAAGGGAGACTTCCTTCACCTTATCGACTGTCAGCTGATATTCAACCTCCGGAGAGTCAACCTGAATCCGGTCGATCTTTCCGCTGTCCATCAGCGAGTTTCCATTGGCATCGTAAAAGACAAGTTTTGCGGTTCCCGTCTTATTTGCACTCAGTCCGGTCTTGTCGATCTCGACACCGACCCGGCTGATCAGTCCTACCTGGGAAACCGGTCCCTCGAGCGTCACCTTCGACGGCGAGAGTTTGACTTCGCTGATCGCATAGCCATCCATCTCCGTTCCAATCTCCCGAACCTGAATGTCAAACGGTTTTGACTGAATCTCCTCCGTCACAACGCGAACAACACCCGGGCGCGCCTCCGCGCTGTAAATCAGGCTCTTGTTGTTGACGATCTCGATATTGACCGGAACCGATCCGGTCACATCATAGAGATCTGCCAGATCGATGTAGGCGCGAAAATCGGAAGCCTGAACCCGGTAGGAATCCCTCGTGTGCGTCTCATAGCGGACGGTCACCGTATTTTTTCCGCTGATCTCATACGTTCTTCCCGCAGAGGTCAGCACCTCTTCATTCTTGATCTCTAAAGGCACCTCTTTGCTGTCATCAACCATCGGATTGGACACATTCATTACCACCAGCCAGACAAAAAACGCCACAAAGATCGAAAGAATTTTTAAACCGAGATTATTTAATAGTTTTTCTTTCATTCTTACGTTTTCCCTTCCAAATCATAAACCGGTTGGTTCCGGTGTCTGTCCGCTCCTCCATTCCTGCGAGCGAGACACGCAAGGTCTCAGCGTCCGGAATGTGTCGCAGGGAACCTGCCTCGACGAGGGAGACTCTTCCGGTCTCCTCCGATACGACAACCGTGATGCTGTCTGTCACCTCACTGATTCCGACTGCCGCACGATGGCGCGTTCCGAGATCCTTGCTGATCTCCATGTTGTCGGAGAGAGGCAGGTAGCAAGTCGCTGCCGCCACCCGATTTCCCCGGACAATCACAGCTCCATCGTGAAGCGGAGTATTGTGCTCAAAAATATTGATCAGAAGCTGACTGCTGACCACTCCGTTGATCTCGATTCCGGTTCGCTCGATCTCCTTGAGTGGCATGTTGCGCTCAATTACAATCAGCGCACCGGTCTTCACCTTCGCCATCTCAAACGTCGCCTTCACGATCTCATTGACCGTCCGGTCGGTGAACCCGGTGTTCTCCTTGCCGTCATCAAAGGAAAACCATTCCGAAATCAGATTCTTGCTTCCAAGCTGTTCGAGCGCCTTTCTCATCTCCGGCTGGAAGATGATTACCAGCGCCATCACCGCAATACTTCCTGTCCTCTCCATGAGCCATAGGATTGTATCAAAATGGAACAAAGCTGCCAGAAGTACAAAAATCAGAATCATGGCGATGCCCCTCAGCAGGTACCATGCCCGCGTGCTCTTGAACCACAGCAGTGCATAATACACCAGGATTCCAAGAATAATGATCTCTGCCAAACTTGATATTGAAATCCTTGGCAAGAAGGAGAGCCAGGACCGCGCACCGTCAAAAGCCGCTCCCAGATTCTGGATCATGCCCGCCATATCTATGCCTCTCTTTCCCCGTCCTATTTTATCTGTGCAGTCCGTTCCGCTCTCTCATTGCCGTTCATGTGCAACACGCAACACAAACGGCAACGGGTTCTACTCCCGCTCTGCTTCCTCCCGGCGCATCCGGTGCTTTCTTCCCGGATTATTCATCCGCTGAACCCGGATCTCCGGCTGAGAGACCGTCAGCTTCGGTACTGCCTTCACATAGTAAACGTAGTCATCGTCTTCAAAATGCGTATACTCGGTTCTCGTGTAATCGACCGAGAATACAAAAAAATGATAAATCAATGCCAGAAGAATCGAAATCAACGTCCCGATCACGATCTCCCCGATCGGAAATGAGACATTGAAGAGATAATCTCCCGCAAACACAACGGTCAGCTGTGCGATCGTTCCAAACATGATCGCAAGCATCCACGCATAATTCACAGAGCGATTCCGGATCAGATAGACAACCAGAATCCCCACTGCACAGGCGCCCATCATCACAAACATCTCACGGTTTCCCATCAATGCCCGGATGATCTGCACATACTTCTGCGCGAGATCCACGGAAGCATCGTTTGTGAGCACGCCCGCATTCTGCTTCACATACAGCAGAATATAGGAAATCATGACGCCACAGCTGACCGGAATAATCGTAAGCAGACTTCCCGAAAGACCTGCAAGCAGAGGAACTGCAAGCGGAATCTTTAAGAGAATCGCCATCGGTGTCAGAACCAGCCAGAAACTGTCTCCCGGCTGAAATCCGTAGTACAACAGCGCGATGATTACAAGAATCGCCGTTGTCAAAAGCATAATTTCCAAAGACACTGCATAAATATGCGCAAGCATCACTCCCGCCAGCAGAAGGCTGATCGCCCCATAAGGCAGAAACGCGCCGAGCAATGCGAGAAGCGGGGTAACCCAGATCTCTTTTAACTCCGTCTGAAACCCGATATTCTGATTCAGCAGGATCAGCGCTGTCAGCGTAAAGACGAACTTCACAATCCCGTCTGTCAGCGTCGCATATCCTCCATAAAATGCCTTCAGCCGTTCTTTAAGTTCGAGTAGTAGCATCATCATGTCGGCTACCCTCCTTCGTCAGTTCTTTCGTCCGGCTCTGAAACTCATACCGTTTCTCCAGACGTCTCAGTTTGGCAACGTACACCTTCATACCGCGCCGGGCGTACTCATACCGGCTCTTTGCGACATGAACGGCAATCGCCAGATATCCAACAAGCCCAATCACATAAAACACACAGGCACTGCGCACATGATTCATCACAAGATCCAGGCTTGCCGTATCGAGAAGTGACTCCATGCTGTAAAGCATCCAGATCACCACCACCAGAAAATAACAGAAGGTGTATGAAAAGAATGCGTGTAACATCCGACTGCTGATGTAGTCGCTCATGAAGTACCGGTTAGCGGGACGAATGTGTTTTCCCTCTCGTTTTTCAAAGAAAGAAATTCCCGCCATCAGTTTAATCTTGTCCTCGTTCAGCATAATTCATCCTTTATTTTTTAGATCGTATTAAAGTATATCATAATTGCAGGGTCTGCGCCAGTGGATACGTTTGAAAAATCTTTATTACATCTCATCGTAAATCTTTTTCAGGAAAGCGACATCACTGTGGTAACGCTCCTTGTTGGAATTCTCCAGAAGCATCGTCACATACGGTTTTTCCTTCTTGAGCCATGAGAGAATCGGCTGATAATGGAAGAGACCGTCTCCGACATGCTCAAACTCCGGCTCTCCGTTCTCCATGCGGAAATCCTTGATGTGGAGCATGCTCACGCGATCGCCGTAAAGCTCAAGAGCACGAGCAATCACAGCATCCTGCTCCTTGTAATTCTCTGCGCTGATTAAGTTTACCGGATCGAGAATCGCCTCCACATTCGGAGAATCGATGTCATCGAGGAAACGGCGCATCTTGTCCGGGGTACACAGCGTGTGATCGTGAACAGCCTCGACACCGACCGTCGCACCGAGCTTCTCTGCTGCGCGGACAATCTGTCCCATCGTGTCGAGGAAGATCTGGTAACTCTCCTCGGTGTAAGTCTCCGGAACAACGGAGAAATCACGGCTGTAACGTCCGGTCTCCGTTCCGACAAGATCGGCACCGATGATCTTTGCATATTTCAGATGCTCGATAAATTTCGCGATCGACGCCTGGCGCACTTCCTTGTCCGGATGAATCGGATTGATGTAACAGCCAAGCACTGCCACATGGATGTCGCGCTCTTTTAACTTCTCGGCGATCATGTGTGCCATTCCCGGGGAATAATGACCCGGTGCAAAATCAAATCCCGCAATCGACTTTCCGAATGCGAGCTGAATCTGATGAATTCCATTCTCCTTCACTGTATCAAGTACCGTATCAATATCTGCCTTTGCGCACAGATCGTGGCAACGCATTCCGCAATTCATTCTTTCCATAATTTTATCTATCATCCTCTCCTAGTTTTTGCTGTTTTTTACCGCTACGTCATCTTACGGCACGTTCGGTTCCAAAAGTGCCTATATCTGAGCAATAACCTTTGTGGACAGTATAACATAAAAAATAGAAAAAAGATACCGCCGTGTCAAACACGACGGTATCTTTTTCATCCAGAATTCTCAATTCAGAAAGTTTCTATTTAGATTCCTAAATATTTCTAAATTATAAATTCAAAATTTATTCATCTACGCTGTAGTTCGGAGCCTCTTTCGTGATGTGAATATCATGCGGATGGCTCTCTCTCAGAGCTGCGGCAGAGATCTTCACGAACTTACCGGTCTCCTGAAGAGTCGGGATATCTTTTGCTCCGCAGTATCCCATTCCTGCGCGGAGACCACCAAGCATCTGGAATACGGTATCCTCTACCATACCCTTGTATGCAACACGTCCCTCAACGCCTTCCGGAACAAGCTTCTTTGCGTCAGACTGGAAGTAACGATCCTTACTACCATTCTCCATTGCTGCGATCGAACCCATACCACGGTACACTTTGTACTTTCTTCCCTGGTACAGCTCGAAGGAACCCGGGCTCTCGTCGCAACCTGCGAACAGGCTACCCATCATGCAGACATTACCACCGGCTGCAATCGCCTTTGTGATGTCTCCGGAGTACTTGATTCCGCCATCTGCGATGATCGGGATTCCGTATTCCTTTGCAACTGCGTAGCAGTCCATAACAGCGGTGATCTGCGGAACACCGATACCTGCAACGACACGGGTCGTACAGATGGAACCAGGTCCGATACCAACCTTAACGGCATCTACACCAGCCTCGATCAGAGCCTTGGTCGCCTCGCCGGTTGCTACGTTTCCTGCGATAACCTGAAGATCCGGATATTTCTCCTTGATCATGCGAACGCAGTTCAAAACGTTCTGAGAATGACCGTGAGCGGAGTCAAGAACGACTACGTCAACGTGTGCCTTCATCAGAGCCTCTACGCGATCGAGAACATTTGCGGTGATGCCGAGTGCAGCTCCGCAAAGCAGACGACCCTGTGCATCCTTTGCGGACAGCGGATACTTGATCTGCTTCTCAATATCCTTGATTGTGATCAGTCCCTTGAGGTTGAAATCATCATCGACGATCGGCAGTTTCTCAACTCTTGCCTTTGCAAGGATGCGCTTTGCCTCCATCAGGGTGATGCCTTCCTTTGCAGTCACAAGATTCTTGGAGGTCATGCACTCACGAATCTTCTTGCTGAAATCCTCCTCGAACTTCAGATCACGGTTGGTGATGATACCCACCAGTTTGCGTCCCTCTGTGATCGGAACACCGGAGATGCGGAACTTGCCCATCAGCTCATCTGCATCCTTGAGTGTGTGCTCCGGGGAAAGGAAAAATGGGTCTGTGATGACACCGTTCTCAGATCTCTTTACCTTATCGACTTCTTCCGCCTGAGCTTCAATCGACATATTTTTGTGTATAATGCCGATACCTCCCTGACGTGCCATAGCGATCGCCATGCGGTGCTCCGTAACCGTATCCATACCAGCACTCATCAGCGGAATATTCAGCTTGATTTTCTTGGTCAGGTAAGTCGTCAGATCTACCTGATTCGGGATAACCTGTGAATAAGATGGTACGAGAAGAACGTCATCAAATGTAATGCCGTCACCAATAATTGTACCCATTATCATTTCCTCTCTTTCTTTCGTTTTTTTAGAATAAGCAAAGTTCCTATACCTGGTAAGGAGATGCTTACTCCGTGTTATTAGTTACCTAGTCTAGCAAAAAACTTTCTGCTTGTCAAATCTTTTTTTTCATCCAAATTGAGTGAATTCTTTTTGTGTGAAATGTTTGATTATTCGCAATTTTCTGTTTCTTATAAATAATTTAAAATCTTCTTATAAATCTAAATCTGGGTAACCCACTGACCAGGAAAATCACGCGCTTATTCTGCGCAAGCGTCGACTTGAGACTTGAACCAATACCACCATACCACCAATCCCCTGTCGGTATCCTGTTCGCTCAGCGCAGATTCATCCCTGTAAAAATGTCTTCTGCGGAGCAGTCTGGCGGAAGCACTTGAGCATCTTCTCATCCGGCTCAAAAATCAGCTTGATCGTCGTTCCACTCGACTCGACAATCGCTACATACGGCTTCGTCTTTCCGTCGTGAGAGGTGTAATCAAGAGTCTTTGATGGTGTTCCATAATTATTCAGACGATCCGAGCCCTCCGGTGCGATCACCTGGATCTCATCCATCGTGCACTCATATCCTTTTTTTCGCTTGGACTTGCCGAGGATGATGTCGATCGAGAGCATCTTGTCAACGTATAAATATTCATATTCAACATGGGTGTTTCTGTGACAGAGATAGGTGAGAAAGCCAAATCCAAACATGAGAACCACGGCGAGCACGCCCGTCGTCAGGGCGAAAAAAACAGAGACTGCCGTACACAACCCGAGTACAATTGTAAGAATTGGTGCATAGAATGGACTTTTTCTCGAAATGAGATGTTCTGCGTAGGATTCGTTCATGGGAAGCGAACTCCTTTCTTAAAGTTATTTGCCTTTTTTCTTTATCTTTTAAAGAGTGCGATTCTTGTGCGGAATGTTTTTCGTTTTATGGAATAAATAAATTCTCTGGTCAAATCAATTCTTTCACAAAAAATCTATCTCATGAATCTATCTCATGGAACGATCTTTTTCGTGGAATAAATCTTCCATTAAAATGAATAAAAAATCCACAAAATTTTAAGGAATAAAAAAGGAGAACTGCCGGACTAAATCCTGGCAGCTCTCCCTATTAGACAGCTTTTGTTCTGGCTCTGCCCTGTATTACATCATTCCGCCCATACCGCCACCTGCCGGCATTGCAGGGGTTTCTTCTTTAATATTAGCAACTACGGATTCAGTTGTCAACAGGGTAGATGCTACGCTCGTAGCATTCTGCAGTGCGCTTCTGGTTACCTTTGCCGGGTCCAGAATACCTGCCTTAATCATATCTACATACTCCTCTTTGTATGCATCAAAACCGGTTCCTACCGGAGACTCTTTTACCTTGTTGATGATAACGGAGCCTTCCAGACCTGCGTTTGCTGCAATGTGGAACAGCGGAGCTTCCAGTGCCTTCAGGATGATCTTTCCACCGGTCTTCTCATCGCCCTCAAGAGCCTCAACCTGATCCTTGATCATCTCGATTGCATGGATGTATGCAGAACCACCACCGGAAATGATACCTTCCTCAACAGCTGCTCTTGCAGCGGACAGAGCATCCTCCATACGGAGCTTTGCTTCCTTCATCTCAGTCTCGGTTGCAGCACCTACACGGATGACTGCTACGCCACCTGCTAGCTTAGCCAGTCTCTCCTGTAATTTCTCCTTATCGAACTCTGAAGTGGTCTCGCCGATCTGTGCACGGATCTGAGCAACTCTTGCTGCGATCTCATCCTTATCGCCACAGCCGTCAACGATGATCGTGTTCTCTTTCTGAACCTTAACAGACTTTGCACGACCAAGCTGTTCCATCGTGGTATCCTTCAACTCCAGACCAAGCTCCTCGGAGATTACCTGTCCACCGGTCAGGATTGCGAGATCCTTCAGCATCTCTTTTCTTCTGTCGCCGTAACCCGGTGCCTTGACACCAACTACGGAGAAGGTTCCTCTCAGCTTGTTGACGATCAGGGTGGTCAGTGCCTCGCCCTCGATATCCTCAGCAACGATCAACAGCTTAGAACCAGACTGTACGATCTTCTCCAGAATCGGCAGGATCTCCTGAATGTTGGAAATCTTCTTATCGGTAATCAGGATGTACGGATCATCCAGAACGGCTTCCATCTTATCCATATCGGTGCACATGTAAGCGGAGATATAACCACGGTCAAACTGCATACCTTCTACAAGATCCAGCTCGGTCTTCATGGTCTTGGACTCCTCGATGGTGATAACGCCATCCTTGGAAACCTTCTCCATTGCATCTGCTACCATCTCACCAACTGCATCATCTGCTGCGGAGATTGCTGCTACTCTTGCAATGCTCGGACGACCCTCGATCGGCTGGCTCATCTTCTGGATTGCCTCAACAGCAGCCTCAGTTGCCTTCTTCATACCCTTTCTTAAAACGATCGGGTTTGCACCTGCTGCCAGGTTCTTCATTCCCTCATTGATCATAGCCTGTGCCAGAACAGTTGCGGTCGTGGTACCATCACCGGCTACATCGTTGGTCTTGGTTGCAACTTCCTTTACCAGCTGTGCACCCATGTTCTCAAATGGATCTTCCAGTTCGATCTCTTTTGCGATCGTCACACCATCGTTGGTGATCAGCGGAGCGCCGAAAGACTTGTCAAGAACAACGTTGCGTCCCTTCGGTCCGATCGTCACACGAACGGTATCTGCTAACTGATTCACACCTGCTTCCAGAGCTTTTCTGGCATCTACGCCATATTTAATCTGCTTTGCCATAATTTCATTCCTCCAATATGATCCATCTTTTTATCCTGCTTCCGCAAAATTCGGAAACAAAACTGGAAATAAAATCTAACATAAACCCGGAAATTCGATCTGAAATTAAATCGAATCTTCCTAATCTTTATTTCTATTTCTAATTACTCGATAACAGCCAGAATGTCGTTCTGCTTTACAACAACATACTTCTCATCATCCAGCTCAACCTCAGTGCCTGAGTACTTGGAGTAGATAACCTTGTCGCCAACCTTAACCTGCATTGCAACTTCTTTGCCATCAACCACACCGCCAGGACCAACTGCAATAACCTCAGCCTGCTGTGGTTTCTCTTTTGCCTGACCCGGAAGTACGATACCGGACTTTGTCGTCTCCTCTGCTACAAGCTGTTTTAATACAACACGATCAAATAATGGTACTAACTTCATGGATGATTCCTCCTTATTTTTCGCTGCTTTTTCATTCATAAGATCTTGCTTCGATCTCTCTTTCGATTCACAATACCATTTATACCACGCATTGTTAGCACTGTCAATAGTTGAGTGCTAATTTTATAAATTTTTTATCGTTGTCCCCTTTCTTTTTTCCCATATTCGTATTACAATATTCTTTAAAGACGGCTGAAAGTACGAAACCACTGCATATTTTCCATCGAATTCAGAGATTTCAGAAAATAGTTTCGGTTTATAATGTTTATAATCTTTATAATCTCGGAAATCATTTCAGTTTTTTATGGGGAACCAGCAGTCCGGCCGCAGAAAGGAGAACGGGTATGTCAAAAAAAGGATTAGGAAAGCTGATGGCTCTCACTGCTGTTGCCGGTGCTGCCGCAGCAGGAATTTCTTACTTAAAGAAGTATCATTCCTTCAATAAGGAACTGGACAAAGATTTTCATGATTTTGAAGATGATGATGAGGAGGATACCCCGGTTCCGGACAGCACGATGAGCCGTAATTATGTATCCCTTCATGCAGACAAGGATGAGTTTCTTGTCGCTGCCGGCGATATGATCAACGCCACGAAGGATGCTGCGAGCGCTGCCCGCAATGTGGTTCGCGATGTCGCTACGATTGTGACGGACACCGCAAGAGATGCCGTCGGCGTCGCTTCTGACACGGCTTCCGCTGCCAAATCCACTGCAAGCGAAGTCAAGGAGGCTGTCGAGGAAGTCGCAGGCGATACCGCTGAGGACATCATCATCAAGGCAGGCGACACGGCTGAGAAAGTCAAGGAATTTGCGGAGACCGCAGTCGAGAAGGCTGAGGATCTCGCCGAGACTGCAACAGAGAAGGCAGAAGATCTCGTTGTCGACGTTGCCGACAACGCCACCGATGCGATCGAGCACACCGCAGATGTGACGGAGACAGTCACCGACCACCTCGCTGAGGAGATCGAGAAGTCCGGAGCATCGGCAGATGAGAACGCAGAGGATGCCGTCGAGTATGTGACCAGTGAGGACACAGAAGATGACAAAGACGCTAAGGATGACACAGCAGACACCGCAGACACTGCGGACGACGACAAAGACGCTGAATAAGATTATCAGATGAACAGTAACGAAGAATGCCATCCTTAACGAAACACCATTTATCATCGAAATATGATTTGTAATTGAAATACTACTTATCATCAAAATACGATTTGTAATTAAGACAGATAAAAAGTCTCAGACAGACTTCAGGTTTGATCTCATCTTCCGTCATTCCTGGAGTCTGTTTTTGTTTTCGTCAAAAAGCTGTCAATAATTGATTTATAAGCATATTCGTTGTATAATTTGTACAAAGATGCATTCGGATGACGATATATTTCTGATAATATCGTTCTGACGATGTATTTCGGGGGTTGTTTTACTTGATTGATTGATGAAGGAGGTATTGCGATGTTACATGAAGTGAGTTTTCTTTCCTACAACGAGCGCGACCATGTACAGGGCTGGATCTACGTTCCCGCTATGAAGCCGAAGGGAATTGTTCAGCTGATTCACGGTTTCGGGGAACATTCGAGACGATACATTCATATGATCTCCGCCTTTCTCGATGCAGGCTACATCGTCTCTGCCGACGACCATGTCGGTCACGGAAAGACTGCAATGGTAAGCGGAATCTGGGGCGACTGGGGCGACAAGGGTTTCCACACGATGATGGAGGATGAACACACGCTCCACAATCTTGTCTGCGAAAAATACCCGGATCTGCCGTATTTCCTCTTCGGACACAGCATGGGGTCGTTTATCACTCGCGATTACATGGCTCACTATGGCAGTGAGCTTGCCGGAGCTACGATCTGTGGAACGACCGGCATCTTCCGCGGTGCACGCGAAGCTCAGAAAGCTCTCGAGAAAGTGGTCGCAGAGGGACACGGAGAAGAATCTGATCCAGCCTTCACCGCCAGTCTCCTCGGCTGGATGTGTGAGCGCTGTGGCGAAGTCTCGATCGGAAACGAGTGGATCTGCGCAGACCCATATGTTCAGAGAGATCACGCGGAAGATCCGTTTGACGCGTTCACGAAACCGACGAGCAATCGCGCCCTGCTCTACTTCACCCAGATGATGACCTCCATCGAGGGAACCGACTGGGCATCCCAGGTTCCAAAGGATCTTCCAATCTACAACATCGGCGGAGATCAGGACCCGGTTGGCGAATACGGAAAGGGCATCTACGAGGTCAGCAACTGGCTGTACGAGACCGGACACGCAGTGCGCACCGAAGTTTACTCCGGCTACCGCCACGAGATCCACAATTACAGCACAATCAAAGACTATGTCGAGCAGGGAATCATTGATTTCATGGATGATGTTCTGGAAACCTGACGGAAAGTTCCGCTCCTAAATCCTACTTCATAAGAACATTCATTTAAGAAGAATAAGAATTCTCAGAATTTCAAAATCCTACCTGAGATCTCCCACTTTTGCTTGTCAGCATTAAGAAGATCAAAATAAGAATTCTTAGGATTTCCAGCACTCGATCAGAGTCTTTACACCCGTCTCGATCTCCTCTAAGTTGAGACTGGCATATCCGAGCACAATCGTCGCCGGTCGATGGTTGTGCTCCGGATGAATGAAATATCCGCTGAGTCCATACACCTTCACGCGGGCCTTCTCTGCTCGCCGAATCAGATCTTCCTCAGATCTCCCACTTTTGCTTGTCAGCAAAATGTGAATCCCGGCATACTCTCCATGAATCTCAAATTCTTTCTCAAGCGGTCTGAGTGCCGTGAGCATTGCATCATGCTTTGCACGGTAAATCGCACGCATCCGGTTCAAATGACGCTCAAAATATCCCTGTGACAAAAACTGATACAAGATGTTCTGATCAATCCGCGATACTGTGGACGCATAAAATCCCGTCTGCGATTTGTATTTCTTTAAGAGTTGCTCCGGAAGCACGAGATAACTGACTCGAATCGCCGGTGCAATGCACTTTGAAAACGTTCCGATATAGATCACTCTGCCAGCGCGGTCCATTCCCTGAAGCGCAGGAATCGGTTTTCCGCGGTAACGAAACTCACTGTCGTAATCGTCCTCAATCAGATAGCGATCCTCCCCCGCGAGAGCCCAGCGAAGCATCTCCTGCCTGCGACCGACTGACATGACTGCCCCGGTCGGAAACTGGTGGGACGGCATGACGTAGGCGACATCTGCCCTGCTCTGCTCCAAAAGCTCCGGAATCATCCCGAATCCATCCATATCGACCGGACACACCGGATAATCCAGACTGTGAAGAACGCGATATGCCTGCTTGTAAGTCGGATTCTCCATCGCAATCATCCGGTTTTTCCCGAGAATCTGAGAGAGCAGAATCAGCAGGTACTCACTTCCCGCTCCGACGATGATCTGCTCCGCCCGACAATTCACACCTCGCGCAGAGTGCAGATACGCGCGAATCGCCTCGCGCAGACCATTTTCGCCCTGATGATCCCCGGAGAGAAACATCTCGCGGTTGTCATTCACAAGCGTGTTGCGCGACAGTTTTCTCCAGATGTTATACGGAAAACTTTCGAGATCGATTCCTCGCGGTGAGAAGTCAACGAGATTTTCTTCCTCTCTCGTCTCTCTTGTCTCCAAAAATCCATCCGTCCCCTCCTCGACGCAGACCGGTGTCTCGACCTCGACAAGCTCCTCCATCTGTGCGACGTAAATGCCCCGATACGGACGCGCTTCAATATATCCTTCCGCAAGAAGCTGGTCGTATGCCATCTGCGTTGTGCTACGGCTGACCTTCAGATGCGTCGCAAGCGTGCGCGTCGACGGAAGTCGCTCTCCCACGCGCAGATTTCCCTCTCGAATCTCCCTGCGGATGTGTGCATAAATCTGCTCATAGAGCGGTTTTTTCAGCTGGGAATCCAGCGGAATCAGAAGATCCATGTTTGTACCCCTCTCCCTTTCTCGTTCCTTTCACAGTTTCCTTCTTATCTCATTTTCCCTCTTATCTGATTTTCTTTCTTATCTCGTTTTCTTTCTTACCTATCTCATTCTTGCACTTCTCTTTTCTGTGATCGGAGCGTTTCTCTCCCATCCGTCAGAAAGAGGACAGACGCAAGATACGCCTGTCCTCTGCTGTTTAAAATCTGTCTCGATTTTGATCCTTTTTTATCTTTATTCTTTATCTCGATCTCGATTTTTATTTGAATCTCGATTCTCCTTTGAACCTCAATTTGGATCTCGATTCAAATGCTTCTTTTTACTTCTTATTTCTGAATCTTAAAGGAGCTCTTCAAGGACACGATTCGGTTAAATACCGGCTGACCCGGCTTGCTGTCCTTGCAGTCTGCACAGAAATATCCGTTGCGGACAAACTGGAAGCTCTCATACGGCTTTGCCTCAGCAAGAGCCGGCTCCACATAGCAGTCCTTGAGAATTGTCAGGGAATTCGGATTCAGGTTCAGGGAACCATCCTCATTCAGCTTGCCCTTCTCCTCATCAACGATGTTCTCATACAGACGGCACTCTACCTTCTTTGCGGTCTCTGCGCAAACCCAGTGGATCGTTCCCTTTACCTTGCGCGCATTGAAACCGGAACCGCTTCTCGTCTCCGGATCGTAGGTCGCATGGATCACGGTGATGTTGCCGTTCTCATCCTTCTCAAATCCGGTACAGGTCACAAAGTATGCACTCATCAGACGTACCTCGTTGCCCGGGAACAGACGGAAGTATTTGCGCGGTGGCTCCTCCATGAAGTCCTCACGCTCGATGTAAAGCTCTCTTCCAAACGGAACCCTTCTCGAACCAAGCTCCGGATTCTCTAAGTTGTTCGGAACTTCCATCATCTCGGTCTGACCTTCCGGATAGTTGTCGATCACCAGCTTCACCGGATCAAGAATTGCCATCATACGGGATCTCTTGAGCTTTAAGTCCTCGCGGATGCAGTACTCAAGCATTGCAGAGTCAACAGAGCTGTTTGCCTTGGAAACGCCGACCATCTCCACGAACATCTTGATTGCCTCCGGCGTGTAACCGCGACGGCGCAGAGCTGCGATCGAAACCAGACGCGGATCGTCCCAACCGTCCACGATCTTGTCCTCAACGAGCTTCTTGATGTAACGCTTTCCGGTTACAACATTCGTCAGATACAGCTTTGCAAACTCAATCTGGCGCGGTGGGTTCTCAAACTCACACTCACGGACAACCCAGTCGTACAGCGGGCGATGATCCTCGAACTCCAGCGTACAGATCGAATGTGTGATGTGCTCAATCGCATCCTCAATCGGATGAGCGAAGTCATACATCGGATAGATGCACCATGCATCGCCGGTGTTGTGATGATGCATATGGGCAACACGGTAGATAACCGGATCTCTCATGTTGATGTTCGGGGATGCCATATCGATCTTCGCACGCAGAACTTTCTCTCCGTCCTGGTACTTGCCTTCCTTCATCTCCTCGAACAGGCGCAGGTTCTCCTCCACGCTACGGTTGCGGTACGGGCTCTCCTTACCCGGAGTCGTAAAGTCACCGCGGTACTCACGAATCTGATCTGCGGACAGATCACAGACGAATGCTTTGCCCTTCTTGATCAGGAAAACGGCACACTCGTACATCTTCTGGAAATAGTTTGATGCAAAGAACAGTCTGTCCTCAAAATCTGCACCGAGCCACTTCACATCTTCCATGATGGAATCTACGAACTCCGTCTTCTCCTTTGTCGGGTTGGTATCATCAAAACGCAGGTTGAACTTTCCGCCATACTGCTTTGCCAATCCATAGTTTAACAGAATTGACTTTGCATGTCCGATATGCAGATAGCCGTTCGGCTCCGGCGGGAAACGGGTCTGGACATGATCGTAAACGCCCTCCGCTAAATCTTTCTCAATCTCCTGCTCAATAAAATTTTTGGATACTACTTCTTTCTCTTCCGGCGTAACAGCCGTCTTCTCATTCTCCATAAATCGACCTCCGAAAACTCTCCATTATTAGCCATTAGCATATCACATTTTTTGAATTAAGAAAAGATCTTTTTTTTGCTTGACAAACCTCTGAGAGTATGATAATATATCCAAGGTTCAGCAAGCCACTGAATCAAAAATGAAAATGCTGCTGTGGCTCAGTCGGTAGAGCGTCGCATTGGTAGTGCGGAGGTCACGGGTCCGATTCCCGTCAGCAGCTTATGAGAAAAAAGCGTCGGAACTCTTATTTTTCAAGAGTTTCGGCGTTTTTTGTTGTTCCAACATTTTTTTGTTATTCCAACATTTTTTATCCCAACATAAAATTTTCCCTGATAGTTTCTTTCCGCTCTCAAATCAAATCTACACAAAAGAATTTTTCCGCGCACCCACCCGCCTTGCCACTCATACTGTAAAGTAAAAAACAGCGAGGCTTTTTTTATGGCTGAAAACGATACCCACTACAATGAAATTCCGGAGGGCGTCACTTCCTCCGACCAGTTTTCGGAGATGACTCCGGCTTCGCCAAACCCTTCCCCAAATGAATCGATCGGAAACGGATCATCCGGAACTGCCTCTTCCTCGCCGGAAACTGCCTATTACGATTACGGTCTGACGACTCCTCTTCCGGATGAATTTGAGGGCGGTCCTGTCTATCCCGGCAACTCATCCGACTCTTCCGGTTCCAACACGGACAACGGCGATGCCAATACCCCACAGATCCCGCTCCCAAATCCCGGAGAGGGGCTTCCTGTCTATCCCGGAGACGGAGGAAACAGCACCGGGAACATCGGAATCATTCCGCCAAACTCCGGACTTCGCCCGACGATCCCACCGTTTTCCTTCCCCTCCTCGAACCTCTCAAACTCCTACTGTCAGGTGCGCTTCCTGAACGCGTCCACAAACACGTTTCCTGTCACGATCTATATCGACGGAAATATCTATGCGGACCGCTCGCGCTTCGGAAGCAACACCAATTATGAGTGGATCAGGGATGGGTTCCACACGATCACCGTGCGCCGTGCCACGGGCATCCGCTCGATTCTTCTTCAGCAGAACCTTCCGTTCTCCGCAGGGCAGAAAAACACGGTCATTCTCACCGATTCCTCGTCCGGAGGCTTAAGTCTCGTGCAGGCGAGTGACAACGGCTGTCAGAATCTTCCTTCCGGCTACGGATGTTTCCGCTTTGCCAACATGTCTTACAGCGGTTCCCGCTTTGATCTGCTGACTGCAAACGGAGATGCCGTCTTCCGCGGAATCGCGTTTCAGAATATCTCCGCCTACAAGCAGGCGATGGCAGGCACCTACCTGTTCTTCGTCTCTGCCACCTCGTCCTACACCTTCATGCAGGAACTCCCGATGCTGATCATCGGAGTCTCCGGAAACGGAACCGTGATCGGTCAACCGGTGCTCTCCTTCCCACAGACAATCCGTTCCGGACGAAACTACACAACGTATCTGATCGGAAATACCTGGTCGGACTACTCGCTCCAGACGATCACGCTTGAGAGCTGACCAAAATCACGCGCCAGGTCGATGCTTGCGTCGACTTGAACTCCTTATTCCAGTCCGCGATAGCTCTCCCGCAAGATCTCACACGACTTTGCGAGCTTTTCCCGCTCAGTCTCTGTCAAATCCAGCTCAAGCACGCGTCTCACGCCATTCTGGTTTAAGATACACGGAACTCCGGCGAAGACTCCACTCTGCCCGTACTCGCCGTTTAAGAGTGCGGAGACCGTGAGCACGCTGTTCTCATTTCCAAACAGGGCGCGTGTGATCCGTGTCATCGCCATGCCAATGCCGTAGTACGTCGCCCGCTTTGCCTCGATGATCCGGTATGCCGACTCCCGCACCTCCTCGGAGATCTTTTCAAGATCCTCCATCCGAATCGGGCTGTCCTCGGCTCCCACAATCTCCTCGATCGAGCGCGTCGCAAACATCGCCTGACTCCACGGCACAAATTCACTGTCCCCGTGCTCCCCGATCACATAGGCATGGATGTTGCGGGGATCGACGCGAAGCGTCTCTCCGAGCACATAGCGAAGGCGAGCCGTATCAAGCGCAGTTCCGGTTCCAATCACGCGCTCGGGCGAAAACCCGGAGAGGTCACTGGTCACGCGCGTCATCACATCGACCGGATTTGTCGCGACAAGAAAAATCCCACCAAAGCCTGAGGCGATCACCGGCTCAATGATCGAGCGAAAGACCTCGCGATTGCGTTTTAAGAGATCAAGCCGGGTCTCCCCGGGCTTCTGGGCGACTCCCGCACAGATCGCGACGATGTCTGCGTCCGCGCAGTCCTCATACGATCCCGCGTAGATCTTCATATGAGAACCAGAAAAGGCGAGACCATGGTTTAAATCCATCGCCTCGCCCTCTGCGCGTTTTTTGTCCAGATCAATCAGAACCAGCTCCTCGCAGGCATTCTGGTTCAGCATGCTGTATGCGTAACTCATTCCCACCATTCCGGTTCCGATCAATCCCACTTTTCGATTATCTATTCTCATGCCGTCCTCCTGTTCCCGGAAACACGAATTTTCCAGTTCCATTCCCCAGTTTCGTTTCCTGGTTTCCAGTTTCGTTTCATTTCCTGGTTTCATTTTCTTTCTGGTTTCAAATTCCTGCTCCGTTTTGCATTCGTTTGCTTTTTCCTTACATGAGAATAGTGTATGCATTTATGATTGACTCATGCGCCAATTTTGCGCCAATTTCGATTCGTTTATTAATTAATTCATTCTCTGGCGCACAATCTCGTAGGCAAGCACACCCGCTGCGACAGACGCATTCAGAGAATCGATATCGCCCTTCATCGGGATCGACGCAATCATGTCGCACTTCTCGCGGACAAGTTTGCCAACGCCATTTCCCTCATTTCCGATCACAAGACCGATCGGTCCCTTTAAGTTCAGCTTGTACATCAGCTCACCGCCCATATCGGCGCAGACAAACCACAGACCGCGCTTTTTCAGATCCTCGATCGTGTTTGCAAGGTTCGTCACGCGGGCAACCGGCGTGTAGTTGAGTGCACCTGCTGAAGTGCGGGCAACCGTCGCCGTCAGACCGCTTGCGCGATGCTTCGGAATGATGACTCCGTGTGCTCCGGCAAGGTTTGCGGTACGGATGATCGCGCCGAGGTTGTGCGGATCTTCGATTCCATCAAGCAGGAAGATAAACGGCGGTTCGCCCTTCTCCTCCGCAAGTTTCAGAATGTCCTCGACATCTGCATACTCATAAGCCGCTGCATAGGCGATCACACCCTGATGTTTTCCAGTGTCGGACATCTGGTCGAGACGCTCTCTTGCGACAAACTGAATCACGGTGTCGTGCTTTCTCGCCTCGCGCACAATCGTCTGCACCGGACCGTCCTTGCAACCATCCTGAACAAACAGCTTGTCGATCGGTCTTCCGGCACGAAATGCCTCCAAAACTGCATTTCTGCCCTCTATTGTAAATTCCTCGTATCTCATTCAATTTCTCCTATTTTCTCAAATCCGTCGTGCACCAGTTTGAGCACGCGGTCATAACGACCCATCAGGTACAGATAGCCCATCAGAGCCTCAAATCCGGTCGCCATCCGGTAATCAATCATCGTCGCATGCTTTGCCATCGTCGCAGAGCGCGCATTTCGTCCACGGCGATAAACCGCAGACTCCTCCGGTGTCAGCTCATCCATCAGAAGTTTTGCAAGATTCGCCTGCGTCTCCGCCTTTACGAGGCTTGCACTCTTCTTGTGCATCTTGTTGACCTGCATGCTTCCGTGGCTGACAACGCGGGTGCGGACGAGAATCTCATAGACTGCATCGCCGATGTAAGCGAGGACAAGCGGTGAGTACGTCCGCACATCCATCTTTGGAAGTGCAAGCATCGCGGTGAGATTTGCCTGAACCTGCTGTTCCAACTCGGTCTGCTCCAACTCAGTCTGCTCTACCCCAGTCTGCTCGATTCCTGCCTCAGCCGGACTCTGCACGGTCTGATTTTCTTTCTTTACGCTCTCTTCCATTTTACACCCTCTCTGGTATCCTCAAGGATGATGCCCATGTCGAGCAGTTTCTGGCGGATCTCATCTGCCAGTGCGAAGTTGCGATCCTTTCTTGCCTGCTGACGGTCCGCGATCATCTTCTCGATCTCCTCGTCGAGTGCCTCGTGATGACGCTCGGTCACAATTCCGAGAACCTCACAGAGCTTCTCAAGCTCCGTCTTCACAAGCTCCACATAAGCCTTCGAGCTGTTCTCCGTCACAGTCGTGTTTGCGAGTTTTACCAGCTCAAACAGAGCAGAAATCGCATCTGCGGTGTTGAAATCATCGTCCATTGCGGACTCAAACTTGCCGACAAGCTCATTTACGGTCTGCTCAAAAGTCTTCTCCTCCTCGCTCAGATCAGCTCCCTCTGCCTTTCCTGCCAACTCTTTGACGCGCTCTACTGCGGTCAGGATACGCTCAAGACCATTCTTTGCGGACTCCATCAGATCAGCGCTGAAGTTCAGCGGACTGCGGTAATGTGCGCTCAGCATGAAGAAACGAAGCACCTGAAGATCATACTTCTCGCCGATCTCGCGAACGGTGAAGAAGTTGCCGAGAGACTTGGACATCTTCTTGTTGTCAATGTTTAAGAATGCATTGTGCATCCAGTAATTTGCGAACTTCACGCCGTTTGCACACTCGGACTGTGCGATCTCATTCTCATGATGCGGGAAGACAAGATCCTCACCGCCGGCATGGATATCGATCTGATCGCCAAGGTAACGCTTCGCCATCACGGAGCACTCGATATGCCAGCCCGGACGACCCTTGCACCATGCAGAATCCCAGTACGGCTCGCCTTCCTTCTTCGGCTTCCAGAGCACGAAATCGGAAGGATCTTCCTTGTTCTCCTCACCGGTAACCTTCAGCTCACGAAGTCCCGACTGCATCTCATCGAGGTTCTTGTGGGAGAGCTCACCGTAGTTCTTGAAGGAACGGGTGCGGAAGTAAACGGTTCCGTCCTTTGCGACATAGGCATGTCCCTTCTCAATCAGCGTGCCGATCATGTCGAGCATGCCCGGGATCTCCTTCGTCGCCTGCGGATGAGTCGTCGCCGGCTTCACGTTCATATCTGCCATATCCTTCTTGCACTCTGCGATATAGCGGGTGGAAATCGTCTCTGCGTCAACACCCTCCTCGTTTGCCTTCTTGATGATCTTGTCATCGACATCGGTAAAGTTGGAAACGTAGTTGACCTCGTATCCCTTATACTCAAAATATCTACGAACGGTATCAAACACGATCATCGGACGTGCATTTCCAATGTGAATGAAATTGTATACAGTCGGTCCGCACACATACATTCTTACCTTTCCCGGCTCGATCGGCACAAATTCTTCTTTTCTCTTTGATAAGGTGTTATAAATTTTCATATTTTTCTCCTCACTCAATTTTTCTGTTCCTGTACCACATAGAGGTTTTCGTTCCCTCTGCTCAAAAACTTCTCTGAGCCCAAATCTCTAAATCCAAATCTCTGAATCCGAACAAAAACCTCTATTTCTCGTCTCACTTCGGTCCTGCACGCGACCGAACGACTTCCTGATCTTTAAGATTCTGATTTTTAATACTCTGATCTTTGGTATTCTGGTCTTCGGTATTCTGGTCTTTGGTGTTCTTATCCCTGACAGCCCGGACAGCTACAGGCACGCCCCTGTTCCCGGTCATCGACAGCCAGCTCCCTGCCCTTTGCGAGCAGTGCAATCGCCTGAGAGGAAATGCCCTCACCCGTTCCGGTGAATCCCAGTCCCTCCTCGGTCGTCGCCTTGACGCTGACCTGGCTGACCTCAATGTGAAGTGCCTTTGCGATGTTCTCTGCCATCTGCGGGCGGTACGAAGCCAGCTTCGGGCGCTGTGCAATGATCGTCGCGTCGATGTTCTCGATCACATATCCATTCTCCTCAAGCAGTTCTCCAACCTTTTCCAGAAGTTCAATGCTTGAAATTCCCTCATATGCCGGATCGGTGTCCGGAAAATGCTGTCCGATATCCCCGAGTGCTCCTGCGCCGAGAAGCGCATCCATCACTGCGTGCACCAGAACATCTGCGTCCGAGTGACCGAGAAGTCCCTTCTCATACGGAATCGTCACTCCTCCAAGAATCAATTTGCGTCCCTCTACCAGTCTGTGCACATCATATCCCTGTCCAATTCGCATTTTCTTTCTTCTCTCCTTACTATCACTATCGTTCTCGTTCGTCTCGCCATTCCCCTTATTCTGACCCAAAGACTCTTCTCGCCAAATCCAAGTCTTTGCGAGCGTCGACTTGAATCATTTCTCATATGATCATTTCTTATACGATCATCCTCAACTTTTTCTCCACACATCGAAGATGAAGATCCGTCTGGAACAGGCAACTCTCTCCGTCCGTATGAACCGGGAGCGGGCGATCCACATGAATCAAAAGTTCCCGGCACTGATAATGACGCACACCACGGCGCTTGCCCTTCCAGCCAAGCATCGCATCTAAGAGCGCGCTAAACAGATCTCTCCGGTGTGCATTGTGCACGACACGCACTTCAAGGAAACCATCGTTGTAAGATGCTTTTGGCGCAACCCGCACTCCTCCGCAATCAAACGGATGAATATGGGCCGAAATCGTACAGATATGATTAAACTCAATTCTTCTCGCCCCGTCAAGCACAATATATCCGCGCGTCGGTTTGACGCGAACCAGTTCAATCAGCGCAATCAGAAAATATCCCAGCCGTCCCGGTCTCAAAGGCGAAATCCCACCGCGCCTCATAAATTCAAGTCTCTTGTGGCAGATCGCCGCATCCAGACCAATTCCACTGCTGATCAGAAATCTCCGGTGCTCCGGCTCATTCTCCCCGTAAGAAAGGATTCCATAATCCATGTAGCTGTGATATTTCGGATTTAAAATTTTTTTCAAACAGCGCTCCGGACTTCTCGGAAAGCGAAGGCTTCTCGCCAGATCGTTCCCCGTTCCGGCAGGAATATATCCCAAAGTAACTCCACTGCAAAAAGAAAGTCCATTTAAGATTTCATTGAATGTTCCGTCCCCGCCAACGGCAATGATCGTGTGCGGTTCCCGGCTCTCTTCCGTCAACTGTTGTGTAAATGTTCTAGCGTCTCCCGGTTGTTTCGTAATGTACACTTCATAGTCAATTCCGTACTTTTGGATCTCCTGTTCCAGCCTATTCCATACCTTTTGTCCGATGCCTCTGCGGGCTTTCGGATTTACGATAAAATAGTACATGAAAACCTCCCAGTAATTACTATCCTTTAGTATATCATAAAAATCAGAAAACTCCTAAGAAAATTTCTATGAATTGAACAGGGGAGCCTCCGATTCCTCAGAGACTCCCCTTCGTCACATCTTTATTATCTGATTTTATTACCCAATGACTTTCTGTCGCTCGGACTTATTCTCCGTGTAAACCGGACCGTAGACAAACGGATACAGGACATATCCCAAGATAAATGCCCCGAGAACATCGATCACCGAGTGCTGTTTTAAGAATACCGTCGCCAGGCAGATCGAAACCATGAGCACGAGAGAACCTCTGCGAACCCACTTCTTTCCCTTGAGCACCCGGCTGTTGCACACCGCAAAATGAACTCCCAGCGAGTTGTACGCGTGAATGCTCGGAAATACATTCGTCGGTGTATCTGCCTTATGAATCATCTGCACAAGCCAGCAGAAAATATTCTTGTTTGGATCTACCGCCACCCTCACATCCGTTCCATTCGGGAAAAAGGTACAGATCAGTAGGCAGATCGTCATTCCCCCAAACAGAAACGTGCAGATCCGATAATATTCTTCCTTGCTTGTGAAAAAGAAAAACAGGACCGCTCCCGACACATACAAAAACCAGAGCAGATACGGCACAATAAAGTACTCATTAAATGGAATGAGATCATCCAGCCCCGCATGAGTCACGATATAATCGCCGGATACCGTTCTCTCCAGATAATAAAACCACGGCAGATAGATCAGGATATATCCCATTACCCAGACATGCCCATATTTTTTTACCAGATTTTTCAAAAACATTTTCACTTGTTTTGCCTTTCTGGATTTCTTTCCCAAATCAAACATGATGGCCTCCCTTCCTGCCCCATCACAACTTTTCAACGCTTCCCAACAAACTCTTTCCTATCTTTTTTAACTTTACAATCTTAACTTTCTCGGATTATATCACAACCATTTTCTCTGTACAAGGGAGTTTCTAAAAAGTTAAGAAACAAGTATTTTTCTTTTAGAAACGAAAAAAGCACCTGCCATTTTGCAAGTGCTTTTCCAATCATAGCGGAAGGGAGATTCGAACTCTCGACACTACGGGTATGAACCGTATGCTCTAGCCAACTGAGCTATTCCGCCATATTCTCAAAAAAGTATGGGGCCTATAGGGCTCGAACCTATGACCCTCTGCTTGTAAGGCAGATGCTCTCCCAGCTGAGCTAAGACCCCATATCGCAGTCTCAAGTGTCTCACTCAAGACTGCTTCCATAGTATAACAATCATTGTGCCAATTGTCAAGACTTTTTACACAACTTTTTTATTTTTATTCGCCTAGTATCTTTCCAGAACTCTGTAAGGCGAGAACGTGCAGGCAAACCCGTGTGAAATGTCGGTGTTTAGATCGCGTATTTTGCGATCTTATGCACCGCTACATTGAATCCGGAGTGCGAACGTGTTTGCATGACGTTACTCGCCGTCAGAGTTTCAAAAAGCAAAACAAAAAGCAATTAATTAAATCCAAAAAACTTCTGGCTGATCTTGTATCCGGCGATCGACACGGTGCGTCCACTCTTGCCCGGCAGATTCATGCTCTGTCCAAGGAATCCCCAGCGCAGGCGCATAAACAGCGGAAGATCCGTCTTTCTTAAATCCTGCCACAGCTGTTTCTTCTTCTCCATGTTCTCATCGCTTCCGGACTTGATCGCAAGGATCGAGCAGATCGTCATCATGATCTCGAGATAGCGAACCATGTAATGACGCAGTTTAAAGCTCGTGATCTTTGCCTTCTCATAGCTGTCAAGCATCAGACGGGTCACACGAATCTGCTGGTCGATTCGTCCAATCATGACCTGCTCATTGACCGACTGATCGGATCTTCCGATGAAGTAGCGGTAGAAATTCACATCCAGGTAGTAGAACGTCTTCACATACGGAAGTGGCTGGAACACAAAGAGGTTATCCACATAGAACGTGTGCTTCGGAAGCTCCAGACCGCACTCTCTGAGCATCTCCGTGCGGTAAATCACCGAGTGCATCAGAATGTACTGTCCCAGCATGAAGACCTTCACATCGTTCCACCCGCAGAGCTGACGTTTCGGAAGTGCAGTCTTATACTGCATCACGCGCTTGTGCTTTGCTCCCTGCTTCTCATAGACAAAGTTCGTGATCAGCATGTCGAGGGTCTGTTTTCCCATAACAAACTCGCGGAGCGTCTGAAGCACCTGTGCATAGGCCTCCTCATTGACCCAGTCATCACTGTCCACAACCTTGAAATAAATACCGGTTGCAGCGCGAAGTCCCGCATTGACTGCCTCTCCGTGGCCACCGTTTTCCTGATGAATTGCCCGGCAGATTCCCGGGTACTTTGCCTCATACTCATCCGCAATCTGTGCCGTGTGATCCTTTGTGGAACCGTCGTCCACGATCAGAATCTCGACTTCATCTCCTCCCGGAAGCAAGGTATCGATGCAATGGCGCATATATGCCTCCGAATTGTAGCATGGAATTGCTATGGATAATAATTTCATAATTTAAATTCCTTTCATCTTTCATGGGGAATCTCAGCTCTCCTGCCCTTCCCCATCTGATAAAATGCGATCGCCGTCAGGATTCCCCCGACTACCGCAGTGACTGCCATCCCAAATCCCGAAGAAATTCTCCGGTCGAGATCAAGCATTGTCAAAAAAATCGCCGTCAGATTCGCTGTTCCGTGAAAAATCCAGGCATCTCTCAACCCGCCCAGTTCATAAGCCCCTGCAAGAAAAACTCCCATCAGGCAGGCATAGATTCCCTGAATCAGATTTCCATGAAACAGCCCAAAATATACGGCTGAAATCACTACCGCTCCCGCAAACGGCAGTTCTCGGCGAAGGCTTCCGTATGCCATTCCCCGAAAAATAAGTTCCTCTGTAAGCGGAATCACGATTCCGGTACAGATCACCTGCGTCCCAATCGCAGGCTGATACAACAGTTCTGATGTCGCCTGGTATCCCGTCTTCGGAATTGGAAGGAGGAGCAAAAGATGATTCAGACACAGACAAGTCCCAAAGCCCGCAAGCAGAAGCCAGATCACATTCTGCCTTCTCATTCCCAGTTTCATCCCACTGCCTGAAACTCGCTCCGTTTGCCCTATTTGCCCTGTCTGCTCTATCTGCTTTGTTTTCTCTGTTTGTTCGATTCTCCTGTACCAAAATCCAACTCCGATTGCAGTGATTCCTCCCGCCAGAGCTGTCAGAGGAAGGACTTCCCGCGCGGTCGGCTCTGCTCCGGTTGCCAAGCTCCAGCCCTCCATCACCAGCCATACAGCCATTTCATACAGCAAGAGTGATCCAAACATTTTCCATGCCAGGCTCAGAAAACGGCGCATTCCCTCCACCTTACATCCTCCCATTTGTTTCTTTGTGTTTTTCACCACGGTATCATACGAAATTTTCCTTTCAGAAAATTTCTCCCTGTGTACAGTAACACTGCGGGTTACAGTTCATGTGTTACATAAACTGTAACCGGATTTTGCCGATGCTTCGCATTCCAAATCGGCAAAATCTGCTACCACCACGGTATCATACGGAATTTTCTGTTCAGAAAATTCCTACCCGTGTACAGTAACACTGCGGTCAGTATAACACAAATTGGTTGCTTTTTTCCAGTAGAAACACTATAATATTCTTATAATTTACGCCGGCAAGATGTTTCATCCATAAAATTCATTAATATTTCATATTCCGCAGAAGACGCCGGATCTCCGCAGAAAGAGGTATGCATATGGCAAAGAAAAGAATCGTCATGGCCCTTGGCCACAACGCATTGGGAACGAATCTTCCTGAGCAGAAGGCAGCAGTAGGCCCGACCGCTCGGGTAATCGCAGATTTTATTCAGAATGGCTGGCAGGTTGCGATCGTACACAGCAACGCTCCGCAGGTTGGCATGATTCATACCGCAATGAATGAACTGTGCAAGAATCACGCAAGTGAGGGATATACACCGGCTCCGATGTCTGTCTGCTCTGCTATGAGCCAGGGTTATATCGGATACGATTTACAGAGCGGAATCCGCTCCGAACTGCTCAGACGTGGAATTTACAAACCAGTTTCCACGATCCTGACTCAGGTTATGGTAGATCCTTATGATGAGTCTTTCTATAACCCGATTAAGAAGATCGGCCGTTACATGACAAGAGAGGAAGCCGATGCCGAGGAGGCAAAGGGCAACTATGTGACCGAGGTTCCGGAAAAGGGATTCCAGAGAATCGTCTCCTCCCCGAAGCCGGTTGCGATCGTAGAGATCGATGCCATCCGCGCTCTGCTTGACGCAGACCAGATCGTCATCTCCTGTGGCGGTGGCGGTATCCCGGTTCTTGAGCAGGGTTCCAACTTAAAGGGCGCAAGTGCTGTTATCGAGAAAGATCTGACAAGCGGACTTCTCGCAAAGGAAGTTGACGCCGATGTCCTGATGCTCGTCACAACCGTCGACAACGTCATGCTTAACTACGGCACTCCGGATGCAAAACCGATCGAGCACATGACTGTCGCTGAGGCTGAGGAATACATCCGCCAGGGTCAGTTCGAGAGTGCTTCCATGCTTCCGAAGGTCGAGGCTGCTCTCTCCTTCATCAAGGCAGGCAAGGGACGCAGTGCAATCATCACCTCGATGGAGCACGCTCAGGACAGCATCAGCGGACACGCCGGAACCACGATCGAGTAACTCAAGTAACCGATTCGTAACGAGGCAACGACTGCGTTACAGACATAAACAAGTTCGTGATCCATCACAAAAATACCACGTCTGATCTCATCAATCAAACGTGGTATTTTTATTTGTGCATTTCTTTATATGTTTCTTCTCTTTATGTGCTTCTTCACAATGGATTTCTCTACCATGTGTTTCTTCACACAGTTCTCTGCAAAATCACAGACTTACCAATCAAACGAAATTAGCCGAACTGTACAACATCCTTGATCGGCTGTGCCGGCTCAACAGACTCTGCATAGAGCACAGGTCCCTTGCCGTCGTAATCCTGCCAGAATTCCAGTTCCACTCTCGCGCGAACCTTCACCCACTGCTTCGTCTCCAGATTCTTCGCCTCTTTCGCCTTGCAGATGTAGCCGAGGAAGGTCATATCCTCTGCACAGCAGGTCATCGCCATACGTCCCGGAACGAAATAGTTCTTCGGGAAGTTCGGGGATTTCAGCACCATTCCGGTGAACTCCACAACCTTGCCCACATAGCGATCCGGCTTATCCATGCAGTCGATGTACCAGATTCCGTAGTCCTCCGGCTTGATCTCGATCACCGGTGCATTGACATCGTAAGGAAGATCCTCCTCAGAGATCTCATTGATCTCACCGTTCTCATCCTCAAAGACGATCTCACACTTCGTGTTCATCGACTTGAGCAGACGCTTATAGCGGTCAAGATCCTCAATGCCGTCACAGCGGTTGCAGATGATCAGCTCAGAATTGCGCACCATTGCAGCCAGCAGAGACTTCATATTCTTCGCATAGAGATCGAAGGTCGTCATATCCACGATCGTAATCTGCTGATAGAGATTCCAGTCGTTCGGCAGTTTCAAATCATCCTGATTCCACATGCCGTTCCACTCGATCAGAACACGCTCCGGATTGTGGAGAAGTTCCAGTTCGGTCAGACGCTCCGGATTCATCTCCTCAAGGCTGTCCACATAGACAACGGAGGTCCGGGTCTTCTTCAGCAGTTCCTCATCGTACTCATTTTCTCCCTCCTCGCAGACAATCAGAAGAGTCTTGCCCTCTGCCTGAAAGTAGTCCTGCTCCATCGTAAAAGAGAGAAATTCTGTTTTTCCGGCTTCCAGAAATCCGTTAATCAGAAATACTGGCATAACGCCATCGTCAATCGTCGGTCCCATTGATTACTCCTGTTTTAATTTTTCTTAAATGCCTTGTTCAGCTCGTCTTCCTTCAGCTTTGCACCGATTACGCACACTTTTCCGGTGTAATCCGGTGCTCCGGTACGGATCTCATACTCCTCCGGTACCAGATCGAAGTAGAACCACTCGCCCTGCTTCTCGCTGTTCGGAAGCATACCCTTTGCACGCAGAACATCGCCGTAGCCATTTCCGTAAGCAAGCTCATCAAGAATTGCCTCCAGATCTGCCTTTGTGCAAGGAATCGTGGTCTCCATGCCCCAGCTTGTGAAGACCTCATCTGCATGATGATGGTGATGATCATGTCCACATCCGCACTCGTCATCATGGTCATGATGGTGATGATGCTCGTGATCGTGATCGTCGTGATCATGGTCATGGTGATCATGTCCGCATCCGCACTCGTCATCATGATCGTGATGGTGATGATGCTCATGCTCCTCGTCGTGATCGTCATGATCATGGTCATGGTGGTCATGTCCGCATCCACACTCATCGTCATGATCGTGATGGTGATGATACTCATGCTCCTCGTCGTGGTCGTCGTGGTCATGGTCATGATGATCATGTCCGCATCCACATCCGCACTCGTCGTCATCGTCGTGATGATGGTGATGATGCTCTTCAAACTGAGCCTTTGCCTGTGCCATCAGCTCTTCCATCATCGTATCCGGCTTCTCGATCAGTTCCAGAAGCTGTACACCGCCGAGCTGTTCTACCGGGGTCGTCACGATCGTTGCGTTCGGGTTCTGCTCACGAAGCATCTTCACATCTGCCTCTACCTTCTTTGCATCTGCAACATCGGTACGGCTCAGAACGATCGTTCCTGCATTCTCAACCTGGTTGTTGAAGAACTCACCGAAGTTCTTCATGTACATCTTGCACTTGCAAGCATCTACAATCGTAACGGCACTGTTCAGCTTCACTTCCAGATTCTTGGCAACGTCACGAACTGCGTTCATGACATCAGACAGCTTGCCTACGCCTGACGGCTCAATGATCACACGGTCCGGCTGATACTTCGTCAGAACTTCCTCGAGAGATTTTCCGAAGTCACCTACCAGAGAACAGCAGATGCATCCGGAGTTCATCTCACGGATCTCAATACCGGAATCCTTCAGGAATCCGCCATCGATACCGATCTCACCAAACTCATTCTCAATCAGGACAACCTGCTCACCAGCAATTGCCTCTTTTAAAAGTTTTTTAATAAATGTTGTTTTTCCGGCTCCAAGGAAACCGGAGATAATATCAATCTTTGTCATGATTCTGCCTTCTTTCCAAATGGTTATTTTCTCACAAAATGGACGGAAAGTCAAGTTTCCGTCTCATTTCGGATTTTACAGATTCTGTTTTTCGGTTCCTGTTCAGGAAAATCCCTTCCTACGGATTGTTCTTTTCCTTCTCTTCTCGCTCAATCATATAGCGGTTGATTCCGTCGACAACATCCTGATCGAGAATGTGCTCCATTCGGCACGCATTTGCCTCCGCCTGCTCCTTCGGAACCCCGGTCACCTCCTGCAAAAATGCAGTCAGAAGACGATGACGACCATAAACGGACTCCGCCTTTGCGAGACCTTCCGGTGTCAGTGTGATCCCACCTGACGGCTCCATCTCAATAAATCCATCTTCTCTGAGTATTCCCATTGCACGGCTGACACTCGGCTTACTGAAGTTCAGCTCTCGCGCAATATCTATCGAGCGAACCGTACCCTTTCGCTCTTTCAAGATCAGTATTGTTTCCAGATAATTTTCTCCTGATTCGTGCATTAAAATCCCTCCCGCATCATACTAGCTACTATCATATACGAATTTTTCCGTTCCGTCTAGTGGTGTAATGAAAGAAAAAGAAAAACGGAATCTCCGTTCCCTCAGAAATTCCGTTTCTTTTTTTCATCCCTATATGGTTTCTCGTTCCTGCACTCTATCAAATTTTCTTTTCTCGAAAATCCTTACCCACATACAGCAACGATTCTTCCATTCTTATCTTACGAAAACCTCTATGCTGTTGCCACTGCATTGGTGCAGTCAATCCGGTACATATTCTTGCGCTGAATCAGTCCTGCCTCCTCAAGTGTCTTCACCAGGCGGTAAACCGTTGCCATTCCGATCGTCGGATCATGCTTTGCTGCGCGATAATAAATTTCCTTGCAACAGCTACATTCATCCTGAAGAATGATATCAATCAGCAGTTGTCTCTGACTGGTAATTCTACACCCGTTCTTCTTTAATTCCTGTATAATAAATCCTTTCTTAGCCTCGACAGACATGTTTTACCTCCTTCTTCTCCCTTTTTGTAAATATTCGTGTATTCGCGCAAATACGTTTTACTTTTAGATAATTCGTTTAATTGTTTCTTCTTTATCAACGTTTCTCAGTCTTACTTGAGATTGATTATCATTTTCATAGTTATCATACGCTAACTCTTTTAAAAAGTCAAGCTGATTTTTTTCATTTTTTCCCATTTTTTTCAAAAATACAACTGCACATTTTTCTTCATAAAGAAGCCTAAAAAAAGAGCGGGCAGACTCATCCTGCGTATTCCCGCAAGAAAATCTGACCGCTCAATTCTTCATTTCCAGTCTTTTGCAAGCCACTCCGGTCTTCCTCCATTTTCACGGACTTTCCCCGGACTGTCTGCACAGACGAACTCATCGTATATTTGTTTTATATTTGTTTTATATTCGCTTTATATTCGTCTTATACTTGTTTTATGATTCAATTACAGGTTTGCAAGCTCAGCACCGATTGCCTTGCACTTGTCAAGAGCCTCATCATCCGGAGTCAGGTTTGCAATGCAATCCTCTCCGCCGATTACCTTAGCGCCTGCCTCTTCCATACGGCTGGTCCAGGTGCGAATCCACTCGCCATCACCCCAGTCATAGGAGCCGAACAGAGCGATCGTCTTTCCGCTTGCAAATGCCTCTACCTGAGTTACGAAATCATCCATCTCCGGATCCAGTTCCTCAGCACCCATTGCAGATGCGCCGAGAGCAAATGCCGGTACATCCTTCAGTGCGCTTGCATCTGCGCTTGCTACCTCAACAACATGAGCGGTTGCTCCAGCGGACTCTGCGCCTGCGCCAACTGCCTCTGCCATTGCCTGAGTATTTCCAGTACTGCTCCAGTATACTACATAAACATCCTTCATTTCTGTTCTCTCCTTTTTGATTCTTTTATTTATATTTATAACTTAAGAAACTGCAACCTGACCGAGCGCATAGCCATTCATGATCTCCTGCATGGCCTGCTCCTTTGCCTCGTCATAGACACGGAAGGTTCTCTCCGCTTCCTGTGGATTATGGTAGACTTTCCAGTATCTCGATGCCAGACTGTTCTGACCGGCATTCTCAATAAATCCCTCCACATCCTCAAGCGGATACTCGAGAAGAACTCCAAGCTCATGCGGGAACTCTCCCCCTGCCTGTGCGTACAGCCGGTATCTCTCTCTCAGTCTCTTTAACACCGAGCCGACGTCAAAACAGGTATATCCATATCGGTATAAGAACTTTCGTATTTTCTCCTGACACAGATGAGTCCGCAGACGGTCAAAGCGATATAAAAACAGGACTTCCTTCACTCCGTCCGAGTACAAAGGCACGCAGACAATTCTGCTCTTCTTGAGATACGCACGGATCTTCAACCAGCTTCCCTGCTTTACGGAAATCAGATTTGACATCTTGACTCCCTTTAAAACCGGTGCACACTGCGTCACAACCTGAAAGCCCAATTTTGCTTCCGGTGTACAGTTATTTAAAAAAGAAAGCATCGTCTCAACCGGCATATCGGTTCCTCCTGTTCATTTCTTTTCCGTTCGGTTTTCCTCTCCTGTTCGGATGGATATATGTTAGCATAAGCTAACTCGTGCGTCAACGCTCTTATCCGCCACATTTTCTCAACTGAGAAAATCTAATCGTTAGAGAGTATTTTCTTTCTTCTTACGTTTTCTTATTCTTACTTTCTTATTCTTACTCTTTCTTAACGTTTTCTTACCCGTATTGATTTTCCTCTGATTTCCTGATATATGTTTTACAGAATCTTTATTTTTTATTCCATCAAAGAGATTTCGCTTTTTCACAAGAGAGGACTTGTTATGAATATCGAAAATATAAAAGACCTGCCACAGACAAAATACCGCATCGGGGATGTCGCGGAACTCATCGGAATGAGCCGGGACAGCCTGCGATACTATGAAAAGCGAGGGCTTCTCCCCTCAAAGAAAGAAGACAACGGCTATCGCTACTACACAGAGGAAGATCTCGGACGACTGATCTCCATCCTCTATCAGAGAAAGATGGGACTGGGACTTGACAAGATCGCACTCGGATTTCAGGAATCCTCCTCGGACCAGTCAAAGATCAGCCGGATGAGAGAACAGCTTGCAAGAGAGAAAGAAGAAATCCGCGAACACCAGCGCGCAATCGCCCGCCTTCAGATGAGTCTTGAAGACTATGAACTGACCCACCGTCACAGCGAAGAAATCATCGCAAGGGACTTTCCTGCCTCCTATGTCATTCTTCCCGAAACAGACTTTTCCGAGGGGATCACACAGTGGTTTCGTCTCGCCTCCCGCTACCCGGGACTTGATATGATGTACGTCTTCGACACTTACACCTGGAGCAGGGAGGGCGACGAGGTCAATCTCCACTATCAGAAGAGTCAGATGATCTTAAAGAAGGAATTCCGCAATTTCGTGGAATATCCGTTTTCCGAGACTTCGACTCCGCTTATCGAATCCTTCCCCTGCCTCTGTGCCTTCTCAAACTCGAAGAAACGCCTCCCACAGGAAGAGCAGGTTCGCGCCCTCCTCGACACCGCAAACGCGCAGGGATCGACTCCTGCGTCCGAGCTTTACTGCACCTTCATCGGAAGAAGCGAGCGCGAGGAGCAGATTTTCTATGATCTCCAGCTCTATCTCCCTGTGATCCGGAATCAAGATCTCCAGAAGAACTAGATCACGGACTTTCACTCATCTAACTGCCAGAATCCGAATCCCCGACTCGACTAACCGGACTTACTGGACTTACTGGCTCATTACAACTAACTGACTTACTCACAAAACGCAAAAACAGACAGCCCCTTTGATCTCTCCACGGCACTCTCATACCAACTGCCGTACAGATTAAAGGCACTGTCTGTTTTTTTGTTCTTTTAAAAAATGTTTTTAAGAAAGGGACATTACTCCTCAATCGAAGTCACTTCGTAACCGGCTCTCTCCACGCGGGCCTTCACATCTGCGGAATCGATCTTTCGATCATAAGAGACAATCGCCTCTCCGTGCTTGAGGTTGACTTTTGCGGAAGCTCCGTCAATCTTGTTGATCACCTCTGTCACACGATTTACGCAGTGCTGGCAGGACATTCCCTTGATATGAACCGTCATCTTTCCGATCACCGGATTTTCTAACTTCTTATCCTCTGCCGGGAGTTCTGCGGAGCCACCTCCACAGCAGGAACTCTCGCCTCTCATATGTTTCATGGTTCCCTTTACTGCAAAGACTGCAATTGCAAGCAGAACCACAATGATAATTGCATTTGCCATTTTTTTGCCTCTATACTTCTACTTTTACTTCTATTTCTATTTCTTCTCTCATCCGAAGATTTTTCACTCAAGATCTTTCATTTCCGCCCTGATCTTCGCTCTGGAACTTGCGATCACGGCTCTGCTCTCTCCATTTCTGGAACGCTTTAAATCCACCGTAAATCGCAACACCTCCCACATACAGCACGATGAAGATGAGCACCATATAAAACATGGAACCTGTTGAATTTCCCATTTTCGATCCCTATCCTTTATTTATGGAATTTCTTTGGAGCGTGCGAATGGCAGGCTCCTCCGCACGAAGAACAGCTACCGCCACAGCCGGAACAGCCACCGCTTCCACAGCTTCCACCGCAACTGTCACCGAGTACGCCCGTCTTCTTCCAGTAAATGACCAGACCACAGTAAGCAAGTACCGCTACCATTATAAGAATATCAGCCATTTTGATGCGCCTCCTTTTTTGTGCAGAGAAGCCGGGCACATCTCTGCGCCCAGCTCCCATTAAAAAACTTTTTCTACTTATTATTATGATGCAGACTGTACAGATCTCTTGGAGTAAGTCTTCTGATCCTTGTACGGGTCCGGACGGAACAGCATGAACAGCATGAATGCCAGAACAATGATTGCTGCGATCGTACCAACACCAAATGCACCGCCACACAGAACACTACCGATCTGATATACAACCAGAGTTACTGCGTAAGCAAATACGTTCTGGAACAGAATTGCAAACCAGAACCACTTGCGATCCTGCATCTGCTGAGCCATCGTAGAGATTGCTGCCAGACACGGGGAATCAAGCAGGTTGAACAGCAGGAAGCTGAAACCGCTGATTGCGGTCGGGAACCACATGCCAACACCAGCTGCAACGGTATCTGCATCCTCAACATCACCTGCAACATTTGCAAGTACGCCCATCGTGGAAACGATACCCTCTTTTGCACTGAAGCCGGAGATTGCTGCTGCAACCGGCTGCCACTCGCCCCAACCAAGAGGAGCAAACAGCGGAGCGATTGCACCGCCAACGATAGCCATCAGGCTGTCTGCGGAATCCTCAACCATTCCGAATGCGCCATCCTGAACACCGAAGGTACTCAGAATCCACATTACTACGCAAGCCAGGAACAGGATGGTACCTGCCTTGATCATGAAGCCTTTCAGTCTCTCCCAAACGTGAAGCAGTACGGTTCTTGCAGACGGAATGTGGTACTGCGGGAGCTCCATTACGAACGGAGCCGGCTTACCGGAGAACGGCTTGGTCTTCTTTAACATGATTGCTGCAACTAAAACTGCGATGATACCCACGAAGTACATGATCGGGGTCATCAGACCTGCAACATCCCAGCCGGTTACATAACCAGCCATAACACCGCCCATCAGAGCGATAACCGGGAGCTTTGCGCCACACGGAACGAAGGTTGCGGTCATAATTGTCAGACGACGGTCATTATCCTGCTCAATCGTCTTAGATGCCATGATTCCCGGGATACCACATCCGGAGGAAATCAGTAACGGGATGAAGCTCTTACCGGACAGTCCAAAGTGACGGAATACGCGGTCCATAACGAATGCGATACGAACCATGTATCCACAGTCCTCAAGGATGGACAGGAAGAGGAAGAGGATTGCCATCTGAGGCATGAATCCAAGTACTGCTCCAAGTCCGCCGATGATACCATCAACAACAAGGCTGACTACAAGGTCGCCGGCGCCGGCATTCTCAAGGAAACCAGTTGCGATATCCTGAATAGCACCGACAAAGGTATCGTTCGTCCAGTCAGTAACCAGGGTTCCGACTGTGGAAACGGATATGTAGTAAACAACAAACATAACAGCAACGAAGATCGGGATACCGAGGATACGGTTCGTAACGATCTGGTCGATCTTATCGGAGGTCGTCATCTTCTCCTTGCCCTTCTTCACGCTGGAAGAAACGATCTTCTGGATGAAGCTGTAACGTCCGTCGGTTACGATACTCTCCATATCATCGTCATGCTCTTTCTCAAAAGCAGTTCTCGTCTCATCTACAACTTTCTTTCCGGAATCGGACAGCTTTACAGATGCAACGATCTTCTCATCGTTCTCAAGGAACTTGATTGCGTACCATCTCTTCTTGTCATCGGTGATAGACTCCGGAAGAACATCCTCAACCTTGTCAACTGCACTCTCTAATTCCTTAGAGAAGATCTCCTTCGGAAGATCTACTTCCTTCTTCTTTGCAGTCTTTACTGCCTCATCGATCAGCTTGTCAAGACCGGTCTGCTTCAGAGCAGAAATCTCTACGATCGGGCAGTTTAAGAGCATGGACAGACGCTCTACATCAATCTTGATTCCTCTCTTTGCGAGAAGATCCGTCATGTTCAGTGCGATTACAACCGGAACACCAGTCTCGATCAGCTGGGTGGTCAGATACAGGTTTCTCTCGATGTTGGTTGCATCAACCAGATCAACGATTACATCCGGATCATCTTTCAGAACATAGTCACGGGTTACTACCTCCTCCAGTGTGTACGGAGACATGGAATAGATACCCGGAAGGTCCGTAACGATAACATCGTCATGTTTGCCCTTCTTCAGTTTACCTTCTTTTTTCTCAACGGTAACACCCGGCCAGTTACCAACATACTGGTTGGCACCGGTCAGAGCATTGAACAGGGTTGTCTTACCACAGTTCGGGTTGCCCGCGAGTGCGATTTTGATTGCCATTTCTTTCCCTCCATGAGCATTGCGCTCGTTCCTGTGCTTTTCTTTTGAATGAATCTCTCAGTTTTTATTTTGCCTTTACTTCTACGCACTGAGCATCATTTTTTCTTACTGAAAGCTCATAGCCTCTTACAGTAATCTCAACAGGATCTCCCAGAGGAGCTACTTTTCTGATATAAAGCTCGCTTCCTTTTGTGATACCCATATCCATAATACGGCGTTTGTAAGCGGCATCACCGGTAATTTTCGCAACGATTACGGTACTGCCTACTGCTGCATCACCTAAAGTCATCGTGATTATCTCCTTTCCTGAAAACTCATCTTTATAATACAACGCTTTTCCATTCCCTATGACGGATGATTGATTGACTCGATTACATCTCCATCATAATGTGGCGCGCCATATCCTGATTAATGGCAACTCTTGAATCTTTGATGTTTACAATCATGTTGCCTCCGATTGCGGATACGACAGTTACTTCTGCTCCAACGACAAATCCGAGATTAGAAAGAAATCTCTTCGTGTCATCGCTTCCACCGACCTTGCGAATCTTATGTACTTCGCCGGTCTGCATCATTGTCAGTGGCATCTCTCTTCTCCTCTCCTATGTATCTTGTTCTACGTGTTTTATTACTGATACGTTAGCACTAGATAACTCTTTCGTCTAATTAGTATACGCTAACTAATGTTAGCCGTCAACAACTTTTTTGAAAAATATTTTATATTTTTTTTATAAATATTCCTCTTTTTATTATAAACAGACTCCAAATACAGAATTAGGCGCAAAAAAACAGGCTTCCAGCAGAATTTTTTTCGCTGAAAACCTGTTTTTTGTGGTTTATGTGATAGGAATTTTAATTTTTTTATGGTTTAAAAGGATGGTTGTGCAAAATTTATATCGATGATATACGCCAAATCTTGGCAAGCATCGACTGAAACTCATGTGAAAAGCCTCGTCTACGTGGTGTGATTGCTCTTAGTTGTCAGAATCTGCCGTCCACTTCTCGCTGTCTTTGTATGTCACAATACCGTTGCTGTCGGTGCAGTAGTAGTAATCGTCGGCATCCTTGATATTCTTCTTGCTCTTCTGAACCTTACCGGAGGTATTTACAAGGTAATCCTCGTCCTCGTAAGTCACAACTTTGAGTTTCTCATCGGAATCTGCCTTCTGGAGCTGACCCTTGATGTAGAGATAACCGTTGTCAAAACCATCAATGCCCTTTCCTCTCTCATCACCGGACTTCTTAAAGCTGTACTTGTAAGTCTCGCCATCAAGTGTAATCGAGGTAGTTCCTGTCGTCAGTGCGCCCTCCTTGGACGTTCCTCCAAAGTAGTAGACATCCCAGGCTTCATCTGCCTCCGGAAGATCGCTCTCACTCTCAATCTCCTCGTAGGAGACGATCGTTCTTCCATCCACACTCAACTTGTACAGACCATCAAGCATCTCGCCGTGCTCATCAAATCCATAGTAGTAGCCGTTGATCTTCTTGATCTGGCTGACCGTCAGATCGCCGTCCTTGTCCGCATAGAACCAGTGTGCCTCATCCGCATCATGCGCCTCTGAATCTACATTCTCACCCGGAACGGTGTAGAACCAGCCGATGCTCAGCCAGCTATCCGACGGCTGGCTGTAAAACATGTTGCTTGCCGATGCCGGAGTCGCCTCAGACGGGGTTGCATACCAGTTGAAGATCGCATTTCCGTTCTCCGTGAAGCGGTACTTCTTTCCATTGATCTTCTTTGTCGTGTCCACGGTCTTTTTACCGTTGCTCTTGAAGTAGAACCAGTAGTAATCCTGGAAATCATCGTCCTCCTGCTCGTCATCGACGACCTCGATCTTCGCCCACTGGTTGTCTCTGAGCGCGCCATCACCGGCATCTCCGAGATAGTAGACACCCTCTTTCCATGCGTCATCTCCGGTCTGACGCTCTGAGGACTCATTGACCCATCCATAGAGCATTCTTCCCTGATCGTCAAACGCATACTTCTTTGTCTCTCCGCTCGCCGTCACAATGCTCTTGAACGTCGTCTTTCCCGAATCTCCTGCCTTGTACGCTTTTCCGTTCGGTCCAAAATAATACCACGCGGTGTCAGAAGCATCCTCGCTGTCATCGGTGTTGTCCAGCTCGATCCAGCGATTCTTCACCTGCACGCCATTCTCATCCACGTAGTAATAATTGTCATCGACCTCAATCAGACTGTCCGTCGCCATCTCGCCGTTCTCATCCAGCCAGTACCAGTTGTCGCCGGATTTCTTCCACGCTTCCGTCACCTGATTTCCGTCTGTATCATAGTACTGCCACGTTCCATCCGTGTTCTGCCAGCCATATGCCGCAAATGCGGTCATCGAAGCTCCGATCGTCATCACTGCTGTTGCCAGCGGAATCAAAATCTTCTTTTTATTCTTTAATTTCATCTTTATATGCTCCCTTCCATTTTCACATGCTAATCATGATTTCTTTTTTATTTTTTCTTTCTATCACCTGTTCTCTGTGATGAGCTTACTGTACACCTTGGAACTGTTCCAAGGTCAAGCGATGTAACACTTTTGTAATAATTCGTAAGTCCCCCGTAAATTCGTAAGGCGGACGTAAAAATTGTGTTTGCTTGACGCTGTAAGGGGTTTCCTGTATAATTCAGGGTGAATATCTTACTCTGAATCACGCGCCAAGTTCACGCTTGCGGAGACTTAGACTTGAATTTTAGAGTGGAAATTTTCAGAAGTCCCGGATCAAAATTTGATTCAAATCTATGGGGAATGGAAAGGAATTTTTGCTTATGGATGGAATGATAGCAGTTTTTGCCATCGCGGCAGTCTTTGCGATCTGCTGGTATATCTTGAATGTCGTCGCATACTGGCGCATTTTCACAAAGGCAGGGGAAGCCGGTTGGAAATCCCTGATCCCGGTTTACAACACCTATGTTCAGTACAAACTCACCTGGAATACGAAGATGTTCTTTGTCTCACTTGTACTCTCTCTGATCACAGGAAGCCTCTCGATGATCGGAGGTTCCGCTGAAAACCTCAGCTATGTAATCTCCCTGATTCTCGCAGTGATTCAGCTGACCGCCCTCTACAAGCTCGCAGAAGCATTTGGACGCGGAGTCCTGTTCGCTGTCGGTCTGGTGTTCTTAAACCCGATCTTCCTGCTGATCCTTGGATTCAGCGACAACCAGTACCAGGGTGCGCACTAAGAATCCGTGCAATGCTCAGATATTTCTACTTAGATTATACTGAGGAAAACAGCCCTTCTAAGCTACATAAATGTTATAATTATAGTAAGTGACAAGGCGACGAAAGGCGAGAAAGCACCTGCAAACCCGTGTGAGATGTCGGTGTTTAGGTCGCGTGTTTTGCGACCTTATGCACCGTTACATCGAACCCGGAGCGAGAGCGCGTTTGCAGGGCTTTACTCGCCGTCGGAGCATATAACGCAAGTTTCGATGCAACACAAATCAACAAAAAAAGCTGTCTTGCGATCCCCCACAACTCCGTGGCGAATCACAAAACAGCTTCTTTTTTATATTTTCTTATATTTTTTGTCTTATATTCTTTGTTTTATTTCCTCTGCTCCAAATTTCTCTTTAGAACTTCAGAAACCTTTAAACTTTACACTTTACACTTTGTACTTTATTATTTCTTGTACGCAATATCCTCAAGACGCAGATGACGCGGAAGTCCATCTACCATCATCGGGGTCAGCTCTGCCTGAATCAGCGGGCGAACGTAGTCGAGGAACTCATCGGTCACATAGTCACCAGCCTCATTGATCCACTCTCTCGGAACCTTCTTCTCGACATTCGCAATCTTGTGAACATCGTAAATATCCGTTACGCACAGATACGGATCATCGGAGACACGCTTTAAGATAACCATCTTACCGGTCTCACCCTCGAAAGCAGCCTTTACCGCAGCTCCACCTACCTGATAAGCCTCGGTGATATCCACACGGCCTACGATATGGGAAGCACAGCGCTGAAGAGAGTTGAACTCGATTGCTCTCGTCTTACAGCCAACTTCCTTGGAGATCTTCTCAGCAAGGAAACGAGCCGTTCCGGTCAGCTGACGATGACCAAATGCATCCACATAGTCGATGTTGTCGGTCAGCTCACAGACATAACATCCGTCTGCCACCTTGACACCCTCGGATATTGCGATCACAACCGATTTCTTCTTCTTGTGGATCTCAGCCACCTTCTTCATGAATGCATCCACATCAAAGGTGATCTCCGGCAGGAAGAGCATATCCGGTCCCTCGCAGTCCTCACCGGTTGCCAGTGCAGCAGCTCCGGTCAGCCATCCTGCATTTCGTCCCATGATCTCGATCAGGGTAACGTTCTGCTGGTCATATACCAGACCATCGCGGATAACTTCCTTCGTGATCGAAGCGATGTACTTTGCAGCACTTCCGAATCCCGGAGTGTGGTCGGTCACAGCAAGGTCATTATCAATCGTCTTCGGAACACCCATGAAACGGATCTTGCTTCCGTTTAAGATTGCATAATCAGAGAGCTTCTTGATCGTATCCATCGAATCGTTTCCACCGATGTAGAAGAAGTACTCAACACCCAGCTTGTCCAGAATCTCAAAAATCTTGTCATAGACAGCACGGTCATCCTTGATCTCCGGCAGTTTGTAACGGCAGGAGCCGAGGAATGCGGACGGAGTGCGCTTTAACAGATCGATGTCGAGATCGCTTCTGATGTGCTCAGACAGATCTACGACCTTCTCTTCGAGCAGTCCCTGAACACCGTGAAGCATACCGTATACCTTTCCTGCTCCGCGATCCTTTGCAGTCTTAAATACGCCTGCAAGGCTGGAGTTGATAACTGCGGTCGGTCCACCGGACTGTCCTACGATTACGTTGCCTCTGATTTGACCCTTGAATGTCTTCATAAAATTGTTCCCCCATTATCTTTTTTTATTGCCTTATCCCTTATTTTAAACTTTTCCCATACTGTTTTTCTTTTTTCTTTTTTCACGCTATGCGTCCCCTTAATCGCCTTTAGCGTGCCATCTCAAGCTGTGGTCCCGTGCTCTGATGTGCCTTGATGATCGTCTCAATCTCCTCAAGATCGGAGGACGGCAGATCGCCAGGAATCGTGTTCTTGACGGAGCTTGTCGCATTTCCATACTGCATTGCACGCTCACAGTCAAAGTCGCTTGAGAGCAGACCATAGAGAGCGCCTGAAATGTAAGCATCTCCGCTTCCGATTCGATCCACAACCTCAATATCGCGGTATGGCTCCTCCTCGTAGTAGCGGTCATTCTTTGCATCATAGACAACAGAGCCGAAATCATGACGCTTCGGGCTGTGTACCACGCGCTGGGTTGATGCCACAATCGAGATCGGATACTCCTCGGTAAAGCTCTTCATCATCTCTTTTGCCGTGCCAGTCTTCTTGAAGGTCAGACGCGCGGTATCCTCTGAGCAGAAGAAAATATCCACATACGGCAGGATCTGCTCGATGCATGCCTTTGCTTCCTCTCCACTCCACAGGTTTCCACGGAAATTGACATCAAACGAAACAATCGTTCCCGTTGCCTTGAAGCGCTTGATCATCTCAATCGTCGTCTCACGGATCTTCGGGCTGAGAGCCAGTGTAATTCCACTCGTGTGGAAGCAACGCGTTGCCGTGTAAACATCCTCCGGGATCTCGCTGATATCAAGAGAATAGAACGAACTTCCTACACGATCATAGATAACCTTCGGCTTTCTCGGGTAAGCTCCACTCTCGTAGTAGTAGATTCCGACGCGGGCATTCGGTGACTTATCGTAGATGAAATAGTCATCGCTGATGCCGTAAGAACGGATTTTTCCTTTCATGAAGGTTCCGATATCATGAGATGGAAGTTTGGAAATGATTCCGGTGTGAAGTCCAAGCAGAGAAACTCCAACTGCCACATTCAGCTCTGCACCTCCGACCTGCTTGATAAAGGTATCTCCGCGAACAAGACGCTCATTATTTGGCGGTGACAGGCGAAGAAGTACCTGTCCAAGTGTCAGCAAATCAAAATCTCTTGTGTTCTCCATCATTTTGCCCTCCGGCGCTTTTGCGCTTTCTTAAATTCTGTTCTGTATTCTGTTCTGCTGTGTATGGAACTCATGATCTGACAAAGAACTCTGAACTCTGGAAAGAATCAAAAAAGAATCCAAAACGAATCCCCAAAAGAATCAAACGAATTCTAAAGAATTCTGATAGATAAAATGGCTAATTCCTGTTACGGAAATTAGCCATTTATCTATGATGTCAGTATATCAATCTATTATTTATGAAATAACGAATACCCAAAAATTTTCTGTGAATTTCAAAGAAATTCCAAAGGAATCCCCAATGAATTTAAAAGTCCCTATGAACTTTAATTATCTCTGTACACGACCTGAACCGTCGCCACCTGCCAGATTGTCAACATCTGCACGGCTAACAAGGTTGAAGTCGCCCGGGATGGTGTGCTTCAGAGCAGATGCAGCTACTGCGAACTCCAGAGCATCCTTCATGTTCTTGCCATCTACCAGACCGCAGATCAGACCACCAGCGAAGGAATCGCCACCACCTACACGGTCAACGATCGGAGCGATGCGGTACTTTCTGGAGTGATAGAACTCACGGGTCTTACCATCCATGATGCAAGCAGACCAGCCGTTGTCAGAAGCGCTGTGGCTCTCACGCAGGGAGCTGATGATGTACTTGAATCCGAACTTGTCAGCCATCTGGTTGAAGATATCAACATAACCAGCCAGCTCCAGCTCACCGGAGGTAACATCGGTGTTGCCCGGCTTGAAGCCAAGAACCTTCTCTGCATCCTCCTCGTTACCGATGCAAACGTCAACATACTGCATCAGGTTGGTCATAACCTTCTGAGCCTTCTCGGAAGACCACAGTTTCTTACGGAAGTTTAAGTCAACAGATACGGTTACGCCGTGAGCCTTAGCAGCCTTTAAAGCAGCCTCGGTCAGCTCGATTGCAGCGTCGCTTACAGCCGGGGTAATTCCGGTGAAGTGGAACCAATCTGCATCCTTGAAGATCTCATCGAAATCGAACTCGTCCGGAGTAGCGGTAGAGATGGAGCTGTGTGCACGATCGTAAACAACGTTGGAAGCTCTCATTGCAGAACCGGTCTCCAGGAAGTAGATACCCAGTCTCTCACCGCTTCTTGCGATGTGCTTGGTTCCTACATTGTACTTTCTCAGAGCTGCTACTGCGCAGTCACCGATCGGGTTGGACGGAACAGCGGTAACGAAGTCTACATCATGACCATAGTTAGCCAGAGATACTGCTACGTTAGCCTCACCGCCACCGTAGTTTACATCGAACTCGTCTGCCTGGATAAATTTCTCATTATTCGGGGTGGAAAGTCTCAGCATGATCTCACCCATGGTTACTACTTTTGCCATTTTTGTGTCTCCTTTAATTTTCTTAATTTTATTTCTTTATCTTATTTCTTTGTTTATTACTTTTTCTTTTTGGTATTGCTGTATTACTTTTTCTTTTTTCTTTGTACTAATTCGCTTTGTGATGACTTCCCATGAATGACCGCGTCCGATCCGATTGCTCAGAACAGGCGCGGTATCCAAAGGAAATCCATTATCGAATAATCCGCAAATACGAATGATGAATCTCAGATAAATAAATCTTACCGATTTATAAACTTTATAAACGTGTTAGCGTGTTATAAACGTGAATTACTTACGTGCTGCTGCTACTGCTGCAACGAACTCCTGAGCCTTTGCAGTTACTGCTGCGAAGTCGCCGGTCTTAGCACCCTTGGTCAGGCTGCTTCCGGTACCTACTGCGTATGCACCTGCATTGATCCACTTGTCTACGTTGTCTACATCAACACCGCCACTCGGCATGAACTCGCCCTGCGGAAGCGGTCCACGGAAGGAGCTGATTGCTGCCGGTCCTACAATGTTGCCCGGGAAGATCTTGATAACGTCGCATCCAGCCTCAAGAGCGGTAATTGCCTCGGTAGGAGTCATAACGCCCGGAAGCATCGGTACTCTGTAACGGTTGCACAGCTTGATGGTCTCAACATTCAGACCCGGGCTTACAACGTAGTTTGCACCAGCCAGGATAACCTGTCTTGCGGTCTCCGGATCAAGAACGGTACCTGCACCGATTACAACCTTGTCGTTGTCCTTGTACTTCTTAGCCATAGCTGCGATGAAGTCAACCGGGTTGCCCTCGTCCATGGTCATGGTGATCTCGATGAAGTTGATTCCGCCAGCGATGATTGCGTCAACAACCTTCTCGCCCTGCTCCAGGTTCTTTGCACGAACAACTGCTACCAGACAATCTTCTTTCAGTCTTGCTAATACCTGCTCTTTTTTCATGATAGTTCTCCTTTTCTTGGTTTCATTTATTCGTATATGCGAATTCATTTCACATTTGCGATTTCTATACTTGAATTCTAATAGTTTCTTTCCCATTTGTCAACAGGAAATCTACTTATTTTTATCTTTTTCTATCTTACTTTTTATCTTTTTTTATCCCACCTGTATTCTGGGGATTCCTACCTGCGCACGGAACCGATAAAACCGAGTCTTTTCGAGACTTCCTGCGCCTTTTCAGAGACCATTTTTCCGAGGAGTTCATAGTTCTCCGTCGGCTTGTACAGGCTTGATACACTGATTGCTCCTGCGACACTTCCATCCGGTCCAAAGACAGGGGCACCGACACACTCCATGTGCTCCTCCATCTCGCGCGCATCAAACGCATAGCCGTTCTGGCGCACGCGGTCAAGCTCTGCAAGCAGGGACGCACGGTCCATGATCGTCCGATCGGTCTTCTGGCGGAATTTGATCCGGTTGATCACCTGACGCACGGTCTCCTCATCGCTGAACGCGAGAATCGCCTTGCCAAGCGAGGTGCAGTACATCGGATTCTTCGTGCCGACAGTCGCCGTCGTGATGATCGGATTCTCTGGCTCTGCCTTACAGATATAGACGACATCGTGATCAGAACGCACCCCGAAAAAGACTGTCTTGCCGACTTCCTTCGCAAACGCGCGCAGTTCCGGCTCAATCACACTGATAAAATCCAGGTTGTTGGTATAATTGATTCCAATCCGGTACGCTGTCAGACCAATCGTGTACCGCTGTCTCTGACCGCGGTCCACATTGACCATTCCCATCTCCGCAAGAGTCGTCACAATGTCATAGGCACTCGTCTTCGGAAGTTCCAATTTTTCACAAATATCATCCAGAGTGATGCCTTCCGGATTCTTTGATACCAGTTTGAGGATCTCAACAGTCCTCTGGGTCGTTCTGTTCAGTTTCATATTCTGTCACGCCTTTCTGTGGCAGGGGCAGGAGCAATCAATCGGGATCGATTATCATTTGGAATAAAACAGCAATGATAAAACAACAATCTTACAGCGTTACACCCTGCTTGAAGATCGCCATATCGTGGAAGCCGGCCTCCTCTGCCTTTACTTTCTTACCTGAAGCAACTGCCAGCACATAGTTAAACAGATCCTGTGCAAGCTCTTCCTTACTCTTATCTTCTACCATACGTCCGGCATTAAAGTCAATCCAATTTTCCTTGTGACCAGCCAGCTTGGAGTTGCTCGAAATCTTGACAGTCGGAACCGGAGATGCAAACGGAGTTCCGCGTCCGGTTGTGAACAGAACGATCTGTGCGCCGGATACTGCAAGTGCAGTGGAAGCAACGAGGTCATTGCCCGGTGCAGACAGCAGGTTCAGACCTTTCTCCTTTACCTGCTCGCCGTATGCGAGTACACCCTTGACCGGAGCGCTTCCGGACTTCTGGGTACATCCGAGGGACTTATCCTCCAGAGTGGAGATACCGCCCTTCTTGTTACCCGGAGACGGGTTCTCGTAAATTGTCTGGTTGTGGCTCTTGAAGTAGTTCTTAAAGTCGTTGATCAGATGAACGGTCTTGTCAAACAGCTCCGGAGTTGCACAGCGATCCATCAGAAGGGTCTCTGCACCAAACATCTCCGGCACCTCGGTCAGAATCGTTGTACCACCCTTGGAGATCAAAAGATCGGAGAATGCACCGACGGTCGGGTTTGCAGTGATTCCGGACAGACCGTCAGAACCGCCACACTTCATACCGATGATCAGCTCGCTTGCATCGATCTTCTCTCTGGAGAAACCATTTACATAGACAGCCAGCTCTTCAAGAAGCTTCATAGCCTCTTCCTGCTCATCCTCAACATCCTGGCACTGAAGGAACTTCACGCGCTGGTCATCGTACTCGCCGATGTACTGCTCTTTTAACAGCGGGATGTTGCTGTTCTCACAGCCAAGACCGAGAACGAGAACACCACCTGCATTCGGATGATGAATCATATCAGCCAGGACGGTACGGGTGTGCTCCTGGTCATCTCCCATCTGGGAACATCCGTAAGGATGGGTAAATGCGATGACATCCTCGACATTGCCACCGATCAGCTTCTTTGCCTGACGCTCAAGTGCCTGTGCGATGCTGTTGACACAGCCAACGGTCGGGATGATCCAGATCTCGTTTCTTACACCGACTTTTCCATCGGTACGGCGATATCCGTCAAAGTATGCATGCTCGGACTCTTTCAGAGTGGAAGCAACCGGATGATACTGGTACTCAAGCAGATCGCCCAGAGCGGTCTTTAAGTTGTGTACATGTACCCAGCCACCCGCCGGAACTGCTTCCTTCGTGTAACCGATGCGGAAACCGTACTTAATAACCTCACTGCCCTGCTCGATCGGCTTTAATGCAAACTTGTGACCCTGCGGGATATCCTCCTGCGTCGTCACGTTGTACTGGCCGACCGTGAGCTGTTCGCCCTTCGCAATCGGACGAAGTGCAACTGCGACATTATCGTTCTCATTGATTCTGATAAAATCCTGCATAACTCTTCTCCTTATCTATCGCTTTTGGTGTTTCTTTTTTGTTTTTAATGTTTCTGTTTTGTTTTTGGTGTTCCTGTTTTTGCGTTTGTTCTTTGTTTGTTCTTTGTTTCTTCTTTTTTACTTCTTACTTTTAATGCTTACTTCTAATGCTTTTTCAGTACCCTGAAGTACCTCAATGCTTTACCACTTTTTACTGCTTTACTGCTTTCATATTTTCAGCTTTATACTTTTGGTGTCATTTTTGGTGTCATCCGCCTCTCCCTAAATTAAGGTTTTTAAGATCTCATTTCAAGAGAGTCAGTCACCGTTCTCGTGTTGTAAGTGCTTACAATTATTCTACCCAAACTCTCCCTATAAGTCAAGATGGAATCTTTAATTTTTTTCAAATAAATTCCACAAAACCTCTCATAACCACTTGCATTATTTCATTTTGACGGTTATAATGATACTAGCTTGTAAGTACTTACAGAAAACTAGGGAGGAAAGACGGATGAACATTTATGACGTATCGAAAAAAGCCGGAGTGTCCATCGCTACTGTCTCCCGGGTTCTCAACGGCAATCCCAATGTCAGCGAAAAAACCCGGGCGCGGGTACACGCCGTCATGAACGAGCTGGGATATACGCCAAACGTATTTGCAAGGGGACTGGGGCTTGGCTCCATCAAAACCATAGGTATCATGTGTTCGGATTCTTCAGATCCGTATCTCGCGCATGCGATCTACTACCTTGAGCGCGAACTGCGTGTGAATGGATACGACTCCATTCTCTGCTGTACCGGCAACTCTCTCGAGACCAAACAGCAGTATTTCAACTTGCTCCGTTCCAAGAAAGTGGACGCGATCATCCTTGCGGGTTCTAAGTTCATCGAATCAAAAGTCAAGGATAACACCTATATTTTGGAGGGCGCACAGGAGATTCCGATCATGCTTGTCAACGGTTATCTCGAAGGAGACAACATTTACAGCACCGTCTGCGATGATCGCATGGCTGCTCACAAGGCAACCAGTCAGCTCATCGCCTCCGGATGTCGAAAGATTGTCTACCTTTATACAAGCAATTCCTTCAGTGGAACGAACAAGATGAAGGGTTACCGCGATGCACTCACCGGACACGGTCTTCCGGTTCGACCGGAATACATCCATCAGTGTGAGAAAGATGTGATCTGTGCCCGCGATCTTCTTCTTGAGCTCGCCAAAGATGGTCTTGTCTTCGATGCTGTGATGACCTCGGACGACACTCTTGCAGTCGGCGCAATCAAGTATGCTCACATGCAAGGGCTCAAGATTCCGGACGATTTGAGCATTGTCGGATACAACAATTCGACCTATGCGATCTGTACCGATCCGGAGCTCACCTCGATCGACAGTAAGGTGGAGGCACTCTGTACTGCCACAATCAATACCCTTATGGGCGTTTTCAACGGTGTCAACGTACCCAGTCGGACTACGATTGCCGCCGATTTGATAAAAAGAGCAACAACAAAGTTTTAAAAAGTTTTAGGATTTAAAAAGTTGTAAGTTGTATCTATCTACTACATTCATTTAAGGAGGATTTTTCCAATGAAACAGTTTATGGACAAGGATTTTCTTCTCTCAAGCGAGTCTGCACAGGCATTATTCCACAACTATGCAGAGAATATGCCGATTCTTGACTACCACTGCCACATCAACCCGAGAGAGATCGCTGAGGATCGCAAGTTCGAGAACATCACTCAGGTATGGCTCGGCGGTGACCACTATAAGTGGCGTCAGATGCGTTCCAACGGCGTAGATGAGAAGTACATCACCGGCGATGCTTCTGATCGTGAGAAGTTCCAGAAATGGGCTGAGACCATGGAGAAGCTGATCGGCAACCCGCTGTATCACTGGAGCCATCTTGAACTTCAGCGTTACTTCGGTTACACCGGACATCTGTGCGGAGATACCGCTGAGGAAGTTTGGAACCTGTGCAACGAGCAGTTAAAGAACAAGTGGACCGTTCGTAGTCTGATCAAGGCTTCCAACGTAACCCTGATCTGCACCACCGATGATCCGATCGACTCTCTTGAGTGGCACAAGGTTATCAAGGAAGATCCGACCTTCGACGTACAGGTTCTGCCGGCATGGAGACCGGACAAGGCTACCAACATCGAGAAGCCGGAGTACGCTTCCTACATGCAGAAGCTGTCTGAGGTGAGCGGTGTTGAGGTTAAGGATTTCGCTTCCTTAAAGAGCGCAATCGACAATCGTATGCAGTTCTTCACTTCCATGGGATGTAGCGTATCTGACCACGGTCTGGACTTCATCGTTTACGTTCCGGCAACCGACGCTGAGATCGATGCAATCATCGCAAAGAAGCTGTCTGGTCAGGAAGTTACCCACGAGGAGATGCTCAAGTACAAGACTGCATTCATGATGTTCCTTGCAAAGCAGTATCACAAGTATGACTGGGCTATGCAGATCCACTACGGTTGCAAGCGCGACAACAACGCTTACATGTACAAACAGCTCGGACCGGATACCGGATACGACTGCATCAACAACTACGCTCCGGCAGCTCAGACCGCTGACTTCCTGAACGCACTGAGCGCAACCAACGAGATCCCGAGAACCATTCTGTACTCCCTGAACCCGAACGATGACGCTGTAATCGGCACAATCATCGGATGCTTCCAGGATACCTCCGCAGCAGGCAAGCTCCAGCACGGTTCTGCTTGGTGGTTCAACGATCACAAGGTAGGTATGACCAACCAGATGACCAGCCTTGCAAACCTGGGATGCCTCGGCAACTTCATCGGTATGCTGACCGACTCCAGAAGCTTCCTGTCCTACACCCGTCACGAGTACTTCCGCCGTGTAATGTGCGAACTGCTCGGAAGCTGGGTAGACAACGGTGAGTATCCGGATGACCAGAAGGCTCTTGAGAAGATCGTAAAGGGCATCTGCTACAACAACGCAGTGAAGTACTTCGGTTTTGATTTAAAGACGGTTGAGTAAGTAAATTCAAGATTTAAATACTCTTAATACGATCAATACTGTCGAAAGAAATTAAGACGTTTCAAAAGAAAAGAACCCGTTCCCCTATATGGTGGACGGGTTCTTTTTTGTTGCTGTCGTTTTTCTTTTCTTTTTTATTCTCTCTTCAATCTTTATTTCTACTCTTGTTCTTGTTACGCTTTCCGTAACTCTTCTCATTATTCTGTTTTGTCGTTACTTTACTTTGCCTTTTTTTCATTCACTGCAATCCAAATTTCACACTGATAATTCGGATCAGAGACATCCTCAGATGAATACACTTCAAATTCCACATTCTCCGCATATTCATATTGACTGCTCTGCGGGAAAAATTCTGTCACAATTCGATTATACGTTTCAATAAACGCATCCGGCATCTTTCCTCTGCTGGTAAAAACTGCATATGTATGTGCCGGGATTGTCACAAGTTCCAAATCATCATCCACATTCCGTCCATCATACTCAACACCAATTCCATACGGAAACTGCTTCGCATTCAACTCCGAAGAAAAACAAATTTCTAACAGTCCCTTCATCCTCGGTGCTTTCGGCAGATAGGAAATCAAACGTGCCATCGTTCCATCCGCACCATATTCCTGCCACATTGCGGTAATCTCCTGAGTTGCACTTGCACTCTGCGGTTTTCCCACTCTCTTTCGCTTACATACAACCTGAAACTCATCTCTTTTTTCGATTCGATAATCCATCTTACTGCCTCCTGTCAAAATTAATTTCACAGACAGAGGAGTAAAGATTTTGACCTTGCCACTATATTTTGCTTCACTTGGTGCAATGCCATGAAACCGGGTAAAGGCACGCGAAAAACTTTCCGGTGTATCATATCCGTATTTCAGCGCAATATCAATGATTTTCGCTTTTCCTTTCGACAACTCTTCTCCTGCAAGAGAGAGTCGGCGCATACGGATATAATCGCCCAGCGAACAGCCACACAGAATACTGAATACTCTCTGAAAGTGAAATGAAGACGAATATGCCTGTTTCGCAACTTCTTCGAAATCAATCTCTTCTGTGATACGGATATAATCGCCCAGCGAACAGCCACACAGAATACTGAATACTCTCTGAAAGTGAAATGAAGACGAATATGCCTGTTTCGCAACTTCTTCGAAATCAATCTCTTCTGTGATATTGGCTTCCACATAGTCAATCGCCCGCTGAATTCCCTGTATCCAATTCATCTCTCTCCACTCCTTTTCTGTGATTACAGTCTAGCAGAATAGGAACAGCGTTTCCTGATTTCGTATGCTCTGAGGTGTTATGCTTCAAAGTAGATGTCTCTTTTACCTATTGAAACGATATAACTCAAAATAGATGCGCAGTGATTCTGATGGGAAAATGTCAGCAAAACTGATCAGAATCACGCGCCAAGTCGATGCTTGCGTCGACCTGAAAAACAGTCGCGCTACATAGGCGTTCTCACCTCAATCAGATTTCCGTCCAGATCATAAAAGCGAACCATCTTCTGCCCCCAGCTGTACGTCGTGAGCCGGTTGACATACTGCACCTCCGGATACAACCGTTCCAGCTTTTCAACAAACGCCTCCAAATCATTCTCCTCAAAATACAATTCACAGGCATTGTTTCTCGGAATGACCTCTTTTCCCAGAAACTCCCGCCAGATCTTCTCATCCTGAAGCACAAGCCCATCCATTAATATCATATTGCCATCATTTTCAACAATCCGATCAAGACCGAACAGATCGTGATAAAACTGTCTCGATCTTTCGATGTCTTTCACGACAATCAAAATATTTTTTAATTTCATTTTATCTATCCTATCTAGCGCTCCTGTATTTCCTTGCCACTCATATGTTCAATCTCAATTTCAAAAACCTGAACAACTTTTCCAAGTTTCGCAATTTCCTCATCAACCAGCTGTTCCGTCGGATAGTATTTCATCGCCATCTGTTTTAATAATGCCATCGCCGTCTCACCTGTTTCAAGCAGATGGCATCTGCCAAACACAACCGTGCTCTGCACAAACGGCGCCCAGGCTTCTTCTTTTTTGATCCTCTCATTTCCATAAACGGTGAAACACACCTTGTCATTCGCCCTCAGAGCATCGGCTTTATGTCCTTCACGCGCCCCATGAAAATAGATTCTCTGATTTTCTCTGTCGTAAAAATAATTGACAGGAATCGCATACGGATACCCATGATCCCCGTTTACTGCAAGCACACCCCTCCGGCTTTTTTCTAAAAGGGACTCTGCCTGACTTCTGTCCATCTCTTTTTTCTTTCTGCGCATTTCTCGAAACATTCTTTTTCCTCCAATCCAGTCAAATTTTAAATTCAAGTCGACACTTGCAGAGACTTGGTGCGTAATTCTGGTCAGCTTCGCTGATATCTTCCCATCAGAATTACTGCGCTTCTCCGTTATTCTGCATAAACCGTTTTGCCAAACTGATATGCCTCGCTCAAATGGTTCGTCTTATCGATCTGCGATCTTCCATTCGTGTCACCACATCCACCTGCGAGCAACATTCCCTTGTCACGAAAACCAATATAATTGATCACAGCAAATTTATAATAAGATACCGCCTGCTCATACGTCCAGAACAGATCATCGGCGGAAGTCATCAGCAAGACGGCATCCTTAACCGGATATTTTTCATATCGACCGAGTGGCGGATTTGGATCTTCTTCTGCGATACAGTAAAATCTCTCGATAAATGCTTTCAGCTTAGAGGATATTGTCCAAAATAATAATGGAGATGCAAATGCAATCATGTCGGCTTCCTTTATTTTCGGAACGAGATCGTTAAATCCGTCTTTCTGTATACATGGCTTTCCATAACGGCAGGCATTACAGCCGATACAGCCTTTCACCGCAATCTTATTAAGCGATATAAGCTCCACCTAATGTCCGGCATCCGTCGCCCCCTGCATAAATGCATCTACCAACTGTCTTGTATTCCCTTTTGGGCGACCCCCGCCCAAGATGACCAGTATTTTCTTCATGGCTCACTCCTGTTTTTATAATCAGAAACCCAATTTCTTCCATTCCAAAGTGCTTTTAGTGTTTTTAGTGCTTTTAATGCTTTTCTTGTTATATCTTTCATTGTACCATAAAAAACAGGGCTAACGTACAAATTTTCAAGTTTATACATTAGCCCTATCTGATCTACCATTTTCAATTTTTACTTTTCTTTTTCATACGGTTCAATCCGGCACTGGTGCTTCTTGTGCTTCTTATCGTAATTGATCCCAACTAATAACATATCTCCTGTATATGCCTCAATCGATGCCGGATATTTTTTATCCCGAATCTGCTCCAATGCCGTCTGTGCATTTTGATTCCATTTAAGCTCTACGACAAGAGCTGGATAATCCTGCACATATTCCGGTTTTGGAAGAAAGACAAAATCGGCAAATCCTCTTCCAGTCGGAAGCTCTCTCACCGGCTTAAAATAATACTGCATCGCACTCAAGTATGCAATTGTCAGTACACTGCTCAGAGAATTCTCATTGTTATACTGGATCGCAGATGCATACTCCATATGAATCTTCTCAATCCCCTCTGCGACACCTTCCTCATCCATCTCAAGCGTCGCTTCCAGAAGCTCTGCCGATTCTCTCTGAAACATAAAAAATTCATTCCAGCGAGTGCTCTCCACTGCAACGGTGAGTTCCTGACGAATCTCTTCATTTGGAACAAATGCCGTTTGTGTCTGCTCATTATAACCAAGGTACCCTAGATGAATCAGATATGTGATGACATCATCCTTATTTTTGAAATTCAGCGTATCATTCTGGAAGAATTTCACCTGAACTTTCACCGATGTCCCCGCAAGCATCTCAAGAACCGCTGTCTTCAGTCCATCAAAATTCTGATTAATCAGCGGAACGACCACCTCATAGCTTCCGGTTTCCGACCAATAGCTTTTGAATCGTCCCCCCTTTGTCATCAGCTTTACAACCGCAACCGGATTATAAATCTGATAATCTCCCAGCAGATATCCATCATACCAACGTTTCACCTGAGAAAAATCTCTTCCGTATCTCTCACAGAGTTCCACTACTTCCGCTTCCGTAAAACCGACATACGGCGCTAACACGCTTGCATCCAACATCGTAAACTCATCAAAATTGTTGAGAGCCGACTGTGTTTTCACTTTCTTGATCGGAAGAATTCCTGTCAAATATGCAAGTTGAATATAGTTGGTCGGCAGAGAACCCTTAAACATTCCCCGCAGAAAATTGATATACTCCTCCTGCACCTTCTGGTTCATCGCCTCATCACGAATCAGGACATCCCATTCATCGATGATAACAACAAATTTTCTTCCTGTCGCCATATGAATCTTGGATAATGCCTCCGGCAGAGTACAGATTTCTTCTGGAAGTTCACGCGAGTAAATCTCTCTTAATTCCGCGATAGTTCTCTCTGAAATATACGAGAGCACACGCTCCGCTCCCCCGGCGGACTCCATGCACCACTGAATATCCAAGTGAATCACATCATACGCATTCAGATATTTTTTGAACTCCGGACTTTTGCTGATTTCTAATCCTGAAAACATCCGCTCCGAGTCACAGGATCTGCAATAGTATGCCGTCAGCATATCTGCCGTGATCGTCTTTCCAAATCGTCTCGGACGGCTGTTGCAAATAAATTTTGCAGTTGTGTCCATCACCTTATTCGTATATTCCAACAAACCGGTCTTATCCACATAGATCTCTGAATTGAGTGCAACCTGAAACGCACCATTTCCGGGATTTACAAACTGCCCCACCTTCACCGCCCCTTTCCATGCTAAACAAGACAAAAGTTAAGATACCTTGATTTTAACATTAAGAATGGGGGATGGCAAGGTGGGGCAAAAAATCTGCAAAAATATAGTTTTCTCTATCGTTTTTGACTCTTCTACTTTTCAGCTTCCAACTCTACAATCAAATTGCGGTTTGCTATTTCATTCTGATTTAAAATACTATCTCCCTTCGCATCAATCTCAGCACCTTCATATAAAGGAGTATACCAAGATTTACTGGAAAAATATGCATTCAAATCATCCGCCGAAAACTTGCGTCCATGTCTTGCATAAATCTCATTTCGCGCAAGACGAAGCTGTTCTTTCGATAAATTTTGTAGTTCCTCTTTGGAATAAATCCGAGTATCACACTCTGGAAGTATGTATTCGCTTGCATCAGCCTCTTCTTCTACTTCTATGGATTCATACTCTGTTGATTCTGTCTCTGTGGGCTGTGCTGTTTCGGTTTGTACTGTTTGTACTACTTCGGTTTCTGTCGTCAGTTCGGAGGATTCTTCCAATAATTCTTCATCCGATTTTTCGCTCAATTCATATAGAATCTGCATATTTGTTGGAGTAAAAGGGAATAATCGCTCCCGAATAATTTTTAATGTAAATATTCCTACTATCAATATTATTAATGCAATATCTACTTTCACCATTGTTTTGTTATCTAAATATATATCATTTTTATTTTTTTTATCAGTTTCAATTATTGCACCACAATACGGACAAAACTTAGCTTTTTCATCAATCTGCTTCCCACACTTTCCGCAAAACATCATGTTTTCCCCCTGTCTACTTAATTCACTTTTGCTCCGCAGGCTGTACAAAAAACATCACCCTCTGAAAGCGATGCACCGCATGATGGACAGAATCTTCCATCTATACTAGACACTACAATGGGATCTAACTTTGAACCACATTTATTACAAAAAGCACTATCTAAAGTAATAATCTGATGACAATGTTCACACACACGAAGTCCCTGTGCTGCCAACTTATTTCTCTCTAGAATCTGTTTTTGTTCTTCCAAATTTTGAATCTGTTTTACATATTCGACATACTCTGGATTGTTATCAAATGCATGCTTCTCCATATAAACTCGACCAATTTTAGTCAATAACTCAACAATTTGCTTTTCTGTTGCTGAAATTTCCAAATCAAATTTATTATTTGAAGTCGCTTCTTTTTCTGGTTTTTCCTGCAATGAATCTTTTAACGAATCGAAAAATCCCATTTTTCCTCCTATCTTGTTTCCATACCGTAATATGCATTTAAAAGGTTATTATCTACATAGTTGACAAACCATTTTTTTCGTTTCTTATCATAGCTAAATTCCATAATTCCTGTACTACTTTTCCTTTCTTCTGAGTTTTCCGCTGTATCCTTAAATGCATCTACAATAAATCCTGCTTTTCCTCGTATTACTTCTTGAGTTAAATCTTTTGCTCTTGCCATTATCCTACTAAAACCAACTAAAGTCGTAGCATTTTCCATCATTGCTTTATCAACACTTGTAATGTCCAAATATTGTATCGTAACAGACGCTGTAACAATATCATTTTCTTTACTCATATCTCCGATTTCTATTGAAGAATACTGAGTTACTGCTTTTACCAGTTCTTTCTGGGAAGATTTATCTGAAGAAAAATAACTTTTTATCAAGATCATTGCACTGTCCGCACAATCTTGTGCATCTCTCTGTTTTGTAAACATTGGTGTAAAACCCGCTGTTTTTAAAAGAAGTCCTGCGTTAGCTTTTATCCGATCACTTAAATCATCCATCATATAATCAAAACAAATTTGATACATATCTTTGTTTTCTACTATATTATTTTCAAAATATTCCTGCGCTAACTCTTCCACATCAAGATTTTTTGTGCTTGGATGTCCTAATAAATTCACTGCTATTAATCCAACCACTACTACCGCTACAATCCCTGCCACCATTTTTTTAGGAATCTTTTTAACAGTACTTATTAAGTGTTTTAATCTCAAAAGATAATCTTTAGCATTAAAATAATCTAAAGTTTTCTTATTCACATCCGGTGACTTTTCTGTTTGACTCTGAATCTTCACCCCACATTTAGGGCAAAAAGAAATCCCATTTCTTATCTCTGTTCCACATTTTGGACAAAACATCTTTTTTCTCCATAAGTATAATTTTTTAATAAAAAACATAACTCACATCTGGACCAATAAAATCCGAAAGATTCCAATCCCGCATTTTCTCAGGAAGTCTTACTATAATATCACCACAATCATAAAATGCTCCATTTCCTATCTCCATCACATTTAATGGAACTGTTATACCACTCAAACTACGACATCCTCCAAATGCATATGATCCTATTTGAGTTACGCTTGATGGAATTGTAATATTCTCCAAACTACTGCATTGACTAAACGCATTATTTCCTATCTCTACTACACTTGACGGAATTGTAATGTTTTTCAAACTGCTACACCATCTAAACTCATCATTTTCTATTTTTGTTATGCTTGATAGGATTGTAATATTTTTTAAACTAGTACAATCCCAAAATACTCCCTTTCCTATTTTCGTCACGTTTAATGGAATCGTAATACTCTCTAAATTATTGCACTGACTAAATGCATAATCTCCTATCTCTACTACACTTGACGGAATTGTAATATTTTTTAAATTAGTACAGCCCCAAAACGCTCCTTCTCCTATTTTTGTTACATCTTCTAAAATCTCAACTTTTTTTAATTTACTTCTACTATGAAATTTTAATCGTAAAGTAGGGTTCCATACATCTTTATCTCCATGAATTCTTATATCTGGTCTAACTGCAATCACACCATCTTTTACATCTATTTTAGGATTTGGCACATAGAAAAAAAGTATAAACGCAAAAATACCAACTACTAAACAACCTAATTTCTTCCATACTTTCCTAGGCCTTTTCTTTGTCTTCACATCTTCTGCTTGTTTTTCTAACTCACAACCACAGTTAGGACAAAACTGCTCTTCTTTATCATTATTAATTTCATACCCACACTTTGGACAAAGCATTTCCATATCTCCCTCAAATATCTCCATTTATATTGTTACATTAATTTTCTACTTCTCCATAAATAGAATCTCTACTAGCCTTATCCATTCGCATATCAGCTAAAATATCAAACAAGACTTGGTAATAAATCCTTTCTCTGTTTTTAAAGAGAATTGGAAGATACCAGAATAATTTGAATACGCATTCTATTAATAAAATTATTAATACGGCAAATCCGAAATAAACAGCTACTTCAGAAAAAAGATTACTAATAATATTATTCTTATTATTTATTATTACAAATACCAATCCAAGTCCACTTCCACCTAACAGCTTCGTAATCATTTCATCTACTTGTCTATAAAAAAGCAACCACTCTTCGTGCTTTCTCAAAATTGCTTTTGTCTCCCAATAAATTATTTCAAATTCTTCATTAGACTTTTCTTTTAGTACTTTGGAAATTTCTTCTACAAGCGTTCTTTCTTCAATTTTTTTCTTTTTGTACTTACTCTTGATCTCCTCAAGTGTAAGTTTCTCACCACTATCGCCTTCTCCCAAAACTTCTCCCTCTTTTTTACTACACAATCGGCGTTATGTAGTTTAAAATCCCATCAAAACATATACTTCTTTGCTAGTAGATGCTTTTTCTAAGAAAAAAAATTAGCAGATAGCCAACTCAAATAAACCGGTTAATATTTTATGAAACCGGTCTTATTTTCGTGGGAATCTGCTTGCATTTTCCTTTTCACAGTAGTAAAATTAAATTCAGAAGTTTCATACGAATACTACATAACGCCGATTATGTAGTATTTTTTTATCTTCTTTTTCTCTCATCTCATAAATCCGCTCCATTTTTTCCAATATCCTTCGATGTTCGTTTCCACTCTCTCGAATATAAATCCGAGTCGTTGCCAGATTGTTATGCCCCAACAGATCCGATAATCTTACCAAATCTCTGTTGATCGAATAAAATGTCCTCGCAAAAAGATGGCGAAAATTGTGCGGGAAGATTTTTTCTGGTGCTACTCCTGACTCTTTAAACAGACTCTTCATCTCTCTCCAGATATTTGAGCGATTCAATGGTCTTCCTGTTCTCGTCACAAAAATAGAACCCGACTCTCTTTTTACTCGCTTACAATACTCTCTCAAAACTCTGCACAGCTTTACTGGCAACAAGATTTTTCGCGCCTTTCCTTTGTTCCAGATACTCGCTATTCCCGTTTTTAAGGACTCCACTGTTATAAATTCCAGTTCAGAAATCCGGATTCCGGTTAATGCAAGCGTCTTTAAAATCAATGCAAGCCTGTGCTTTCCATTTTTCTCCGCAGTACTCAGCAAACACCTGTAATCCTGTTCACTAAGTTCTCTCTCTGGTTTCGCAAAAATTTCCTGCTGAATAGGAAGAAAACGAACTTTAAACTGAGGATACCCGAGCCATTCCAGATAATGATTCAGCGAAGCAAGCATAGAATTTATACTGGTAGGAGCATAATGACGAATCAGATCTCGTTTCCATTCCATCAGATTATTTGATGTTAATTCCCGCTCCCGATTCCACTGTAAAAACCGTTTTACATCTCGAATATATTTTTTAATCGTATTAAAGCTATACTCCTCTTTCATCAACTCATTTTCAAATTCTTGTAAGCTATCGTACCTCTCCATATTCCTGTCTCCTCTTCTGTCAAAACTTGCGGTCATCCAACTTTTCTCGTGATCTCCTGCCGTCATAAAATTCATCGATGCAAGATGTTATAAGGCATTATCCTATTCCCCCTATTATAAAAGGATTTTTCTTTCTTGTATGCGTCCAAAACAACACACGATCTTCTATCTTTGAATAATTTTTTGATCTTTTCCTCACATAAAAACGTATTAAAAAAGACCACTCACTCAACTGTTTCCAGTCAAATGAATGGTCTCTATCATTTTTATTTTAATCTTCTATTTCGTGAAATTCCCATACAAGAATTTTCCATACGAAAACTCCTATATGCTACAACATAGCATCGCCTTCCGAAAAGAACGATCTAATCCCCTAACAATTTCCTCCATTTCCTGTGCATCCGTGTTTCTCTTCCCCACACTTATGCTCTCCGCAGGAATGTGCATGTTCATGATGGGTGCAGTGCACATCCGGATTGTAGCTTAAATCTCCTGCTAAATAATGTTTTACTGCCTCGTCGGCATCTCCGCTCACGCCACCATACAGCTGAATGCCTGCATTTGCAAGTGCATTTTGTGCTCCGGCTCCAATTCCACCGCAGATAAGCACTTCAACGTCTGCATTTGTCAAAAACGAAGCTAAGGCTCCATGTCCCTGACCATTCGTATCGACGATCTGCATCGCTTTGATCTCCCCATTCTCGACCTCATACAGTTTAAACTGGCTTGTGTGTCCAAAATGCTGAAAGATTTCTCCATTTTTGTAAGTTACTCCAATTCTCATTTTTTCCTTCTCCTTTTTTCTGTTAATATTTCTGTTTCTTCCCCCACTATTTTAAACTACAAATCTGGATTACAAAAGCTCTTTCAAAACAAAAAATCCATGTTTTCCATTTCTTTAAGAATAACAGCTTTTTATCTGCGATGGTCGCACTTTTGGCACTGCACCATCTCATTTTCCCCATCTTCTTTATAAAATATATCCGACCATTGGCAGATGCTCTGCAAAATCGGGACAATCGAATTTCCTTTTTGCGTCAGCGAATATTCCACGCGAGGGGGAATCTCATCATAAGACTTTCTGTCAACAATTTTATCCTCCATCAAATCTTTCAGCGTCGCTGACAGCACCGCATCCGTAATGTTGTACATTTCTTTGCGAAGTTCACTGTAACGCAGTTTTTCATTGGCTGAGAGCACACAGATAATGCGGGATTTCCATTTACCGCCAAAGATTGCCAACCCATATTCCAAAGGACACCGTATATCATCGTCCAACTTTTTCTTATATTTTGCCATGTAAAATCACCTTCCGACTAATCATTACTTTCATTATAGACGGAAGGTGATCTTTTTTGAAGTTACTATTAAATTTATTAGTACATCTAGTACGTCCTTAATTCGATTAATTGATTCATAGTACTCGCACTGACTTGCATTCACTTAGATAACTTAGATCTCTTTCTTGTTATCTGCACCCGGTGTTGTGACGATTACCTTTGCAGGCGTAATGATAAGGGCTCCCTTTGCGGTTACTGCGCCGTTGAACATCTTCTCAACCATCGCCTTAAAGGTGTTTACCAGCTCCCCCTCTGTCACATACTCGGCAGTTCCCTTGATCTGATATCCCTCAAGATTCTGTGCATCGTAAACAGAGATTGCAATCTTTCCATCATTTGCCTTGATATTGTTTAAGGTCGTCTCAAGAAAAACATCTCCCACAACCAGCTTGCCATCGTCGGTGACTGATTTGAATGCAACCGGAACAACATTTGGCTCTCCGTCTGCACAGGTAGCCAGATCCCACATTCCATTGTTTAATACCTTGATTACTGATTCGTTTAACATTGTAGATTCCTCCTATTTCTCGTCTATCATCATTTCAAATACATGTAATTAGGTTCAATTCATACAAATACACCGTGATTCTGGCAGGGCGATACCAAAATCCCGCGCTAAGCCAATATTGCATCGACTTGAAATGAATGATAATTGGGATATACTCATCTTAACGAATCTGCTTCTCTTTTGGAATATATTAGCAAATTTGTAAGCCGCTATTAAATTTCCTAGTATTAGTTCCCTGATATTAGTTTTCTAACATTATTTTCCTGATATTATGCCACCAAAATAGGGCTCATGTATAAATTCCAAATTTATACATAAGCCCTATCCCAACTCTATCTGTCTGATGAAAAATCTTTATTCCTGAATAAATTATCCCTGAATAAATCGGCTCAAGAATTCCTGAGTCTTTGCCTTCTGCGGGTTGCCAAAGATCTCCTCCGGCTTGCCCTGCTCCTCGATGACTCCGTCTGCCATGAAGACAACGTGGCTTGAGACATCGCGCGCAAATGCCATCTCATGCGTCACAATGATCATCGTGATGCCCTCTTTTGCGAGCGTGCGCATAACGGCAAGCACCTCGCCGACCATCTGCGGGTCAAGGGCGGAAGTCGGCTCGTCAAACAGCAGAACCTCCGGCTCCATCGCAAGTGCGCGGGCGATTGCGACACGCTGTTTCTGACCACCGGAAATCTGACGCGGCTTTGCGTTGATATACGGTGCCATGCCGACTTTCTCGAGGTACTTCATCGCGTTCTTCTTTGCCTCTTCCTTGTTCTTCTTCAGAACCTTCGTCTGACCGATGATGCAGTTCTCGAGAACCGTCATGTTGTTGAACAGGTTAAAGCTCTGGAACACCATCCCAACCTTGGAACGGTATGCCGGAACGTTGACGCCCGGGCTTGTGATGTCGTTGCCATGGTAGAGGATCTCTCCGGTCGTCGGAGTCTCAAGCATGTTGACACAGCGCAGAAGCGTGGATTTTCCGGAACCGGAAGCACCGATGATACAGGTCACATCTCCGGTATTTACCGTGAAATCAATGTCGCGCAAAACGACGTGCTTTCCGAAGGATTTGCTCAGGTGGCTGATCTCCAATACATGTTCTGATGCCATTTACTCTTCCTCCTTCTTCTTGTTCTTATCGTCATAGCTGTACATTCCGCTCGTATGTGCCAGAGTGTCTGTCGTCGCCAAGTCATAGTTGTCTGCACCATCCATCCGGTTCTCCACCCAACGCAGGAGACGGGAACATGCAAATGTCATGATAAAATACATGATCATCGTGATCGTGTAAGTCTCAAAATTCATATAGAGTGCGCCCGCTGCCGCCTTCGTCTTGTAGAGAAGCTCTGCAACACCGATTACAGAGAGCACACAGCTGTCCTTGATGTTGATGATCAGGTTGTTGCCGATCTGAGGCATGATGTTGCGCAGTGCCTGTGGCAAAATGACATAGATCATCGTCTGAACGTGCGTCATACCGATCGCCTTTGCGCCCTCTGTCTGTCCCGGATCGACGGAGAGAATACCGCCACGAACCGTCTCAGCCATGTATGCACCCGTATTGATCGACAGGATGAAATACGCTGCCTGTGTCATCGTCGGATTGATTCCCATGAGCGGGAAGAGTCCAAAGTAGATGAACATCGCCTGCGCCATCATCGGCGTACCGCGGAAGAACTCCACATATACATTTAAAATAAATTTGAATACGTGCAAAACAATCTTTTTTGCGAGGGAATCTTTCTCCTCCATCGGGATCGTCTGCACCAGTCCTACCGCAAATCCGATCAAGCATCCCACGATCGTGCCCACAATTGCAATCTTCAGGCTGACACCTGCGCCCTGCAACATAGACATTCCATATCGCTGAAATACGACCATCACACGGCCTAAAAAGTCTGTTGGCATAGTAATTTTCGCTCCTTACTTTCCTGCTTTCTTTCTTCTGCAACTTTACCAAACTTGTTTTATTGAAACCATTTTACCGAAACTGTTTTGCCAAACTCTTCTGAAACGAACCCGTCACCCAAAGGCGACACAAGGCGAAGAAGTCCATACAGGACTTTCTTCGCCGTCAGAGCCATCAAAACATCTACATCTGTTCCAAAATTTCAAAATTTAAAAGTTTCAAAAATTTAAACTTCAAAATTCCTTAGTTTGCCAGAGGCTGAACGGAAATTGCCTCGTCCATCATCTTTGCGTAATCATCCTTATCCATCGTAGCCAGAACGCCGTTGATCGCATCCTTTAACTCGGTGTTGCCCTTCTTTAAGGAGATACCGATGTTGATGTCCTCATCGCTTACCTGGAAATCATCATCTCCGCCACCAAACTCAAGCATCTTGAAGTCCGGATAAGCAACCAGAGCGCCCTTACCGGTCGGCTGATCGGTAACTACGATGTCACACTTGTCTGCCTCGAGGGACATCAGCATATCCGGTGCACTTGCGGTAGCGGACAGGATGTTTGCGTCCTGAATCTGCGGGAGACATACGGTATACCAGATCGTGCTCTGCTGGGAGGTACAGGTTGCACCAGCCAGATCAGCAACGCTTGTTGCATTCTCATACTTTCCGCCAGCCTTTACCAGTGTTACGATGCTTGCATAGTAATACGGATCGGTGAAATCTACTGCTTCCTGACGCTCCTTTGTGATCGACTGACCTGCAATGACGCAGTCTACCTGACCGGTCTGAACAGCCGGAATCAGGGAATCCCAGTCAAGACGAACGATCTGTAAATCATATCCGAGCTCATCTGCGATCTTCTTTGCCATCATGACATCGTATCCATAAGCGTACTCGTTGCTGTCTGCGATCGGAACAGCTCCGTTGGAGTCGTCCGGCTGAGTCCAGTTGTACGGTGCATAAGCGCACTCCATTGCTACCTTCAAGACTTTCTTGTCTGCGGAATCTGCCTTGGCATCCTTTGCATCTGCGCTCTTCTCTGCCTCTGCGGAATCACTGCTCTCTGCGCCTGCCTCTGCACTCTCCGCCTTCGTCTCAGCTGTGGTTGCAGAAGTCGTGCTTCCACCACATGCACTCAAAGATGCCATTGCCATGACTGCAACTGCGGTTGTAGTCAGAACTCTTAAATTCTTTTTCATAATTGTATCCTCCTCGATGTTCAATTACTCTCCAGACCTAAAATGAGGGTAAGAAAATCCCCTTACCCGGGGACCCCCTTGCCCTCATTCTTAATCCGTTTTTTGACTGTACCTATCATACAACCCTAAAAAACGTTTGTCAATTCCTTTTTATATTGATCTAGTAGGTAATTTTTACCGCCTTTTTTCTTTAGGAGAGTGGTGGAACGATCGGCACATCCGAGGAAGTCGGTGCTGATCCCGGAGCCTGCGGTTCTGCCTGTGGCTCTTTCGGAGCAGAGGTAGTCTCTGCCTTGGTTTCTGCCTTCGTCTCGGCTTTTGTCTCCGTCTTCGTTTCTGCCTTTGTCTCAGCTTTTGTTTCCGCTTTCGTCTCCGCCTTTGTTGTCTCCTTCGGCTTTGCCTTCGTCTCTTCCTTGGTTTCTTTTGCCTTTGTGGTTTCCTTTGTGATTTCCTTTGTCGCCTCAGTCGCTCTTACTGTGCTCTCCTTCTTCGTCTCGCTACTCTCCAGAGTTGTGTTCGTTGAGTTCGTGGAATTTGAAGAATTTGTCACACTGCTTCCAGCGCTCTGGCTCTCATTGAGCACAGATCCGGCTCCACCTGCGGTATTGCGGTGAATCTCTGCGGAATGTCCCTGATAAACCTTAGAGTGATCCTCGGTTCTTGAGACTTCCTGACCGTTCTGATACACAACCTTGTAGGTAACCCAACGACTTCCGCTCGTTCCGGCTTTCACGGTCTTCTCGGTTCCCGGTTTCAGGGAAACATCCTCGACATAAACCGGATCCGGCGGGTCAAGCTCTTCCGCCTTCTCAGACACAAGATCCCAGGTCTCTCCCTCCGGCAGAACACGGATTCCATAGAGGGAAACCGTCGCCTTGCGGTTTGAATAACTTGCAAGAATACCGACTGGATACTCGGATGTATTTACAAAACGGAAATCCGGATAATCCCAGCTGATTGCCGCATCCTGTCCCGGAGTCACATAGTTCGGCTCAAACGTGTGAGAACGGCGATAAGTGACTTCCATTCCGGACTGAAAGACAACGCGGTAGAGTGTACTTGACATCTGGCAAACACCTCCGCCGACTTCCTGAACAACCTCTCCGCTGTTGTAGGCAGCCGCCTCCTGATAGCCTTTCTCCGGTGTGCGCTGTCCGACAATCGCATTGAACGAGAACTCCTCTCCCGGCTGAACAATCGTGCCGTTGAGTGCCTCTGCTGCCAGACGAACGTTCGTATTTCTCTTCTCATTCTCCGTCGTCTCCGTCGTGAACGTCGCAAGCGTCGTGTACTTCTGGCGCGCCTCGTCAATCGTGAGTTTCTGAACATTGTCACCAAACTCTGCCTGAACAATCGCATCAAACTGACCGTTCTTCACCGCACTCATGATGTCGGACACCATCTTTTCCTCGTCGAGTTTCAGACCTGAACATCCATCGCTGAAGAGGAACTGTCCACTCGCCGAATCATAGCGGTCAATCACAGCATTTTTTGCCTGCTTATCCCACTTTTCTGCGTAGGTTGCAACCTGATCCGCGACAAGCTCCTGAAGTTTTGTCTCGTCGAGCTCGCGATCACCGGTTGCCCCGTCCTGATAAATGTCGGTCAGACACTCGCTGATCCACTCTTTTGTGAGATCCGGAACTGCCTCGGTCTCCTCGCTCTCCTCGTCCTGCTTAACCTGGATCGCCCACGGATAGCTCTTTACGATCTCCGCGAGTGCTTCCTCCTTCGTCAGTCCGTTTAACGCGATTCCATTGATCGTCAGAGCCGTGCAGGTCTTTGCCTCTGCATTCTCTGCACCGCTCTCCGCCGTCGTCACTGCCTTCGGCGCAGAAGCACCACTTCTTCCCTTGACAAGCGCTCCGACAATCAGAACTGCCATCACAACAACGGCTCCACCTGCCAGGACAACTGCGGATGAACCGCGTCTCTTTTTCTTCTTTGCGCGTACCTTCGGTCCCTGATAGGAAGACCGAAATTTGCGTTCACGCTCAGGCTCTCTCTTCATAACTGTTTCTCTCCTCAAAAAATCTCTATGAACTTGAAAAAATATAAAACATCAAAAACAGGAAAACAAGGTGCAAAAACAAACTTTTAGTGGTAACACAGCACCGCTGTTCCGGCAGAAATGTTTTCATAAATCGTCTTTGCAACTGCCGGCGGAAGGTTGATGCATCCGTGAGATCCGTTTGTCTTGTAGATCGTTCCTCCAAAACTTGATCTCCAGTAAGCGTCGTGCAGACCAATTCCACCATTGAACGGCATCCAGTAGGAAACCGGCGTCGAATAGTTCTCACCCTTGAGCGTCGCATTTCTCTGCTTGTAAGTCAGCGGATAAGCTCCGGCCGGCGTGCTCCATCCCTTCGACTCATTTCCGGACACGAAATCCGACTGGACAACGAGGCTTCCGCCCTTGTAGAAGTAGAGGTGCTGGGCCGTCAGGTTGATCTCCACATAAGTACTTCCGTAATCGTTTCCATCATGGGAAGCCGCCTTCTGCGAATACTGAGGCTCGCGCTCCTGCGTCTCACCAGCCTCAATCAGTCCTCTCAGAGTCGAAGCCTCCGCATCCTGATTGATCTTCCAGCCGTAAGGTCCCTTGATCGTCACGGTCTTACCCGTCGTGGTCTTGAGCGTCTTTGGCTGATAAGCGGTATTTCTCTCCTTTGCCATCTGCGCCACATACTCGACAATCTTTGACGAACTCAGAACCGGATTGCCCTCTCCGTCATCCGACAGCCAGGTGTTGATCGTGTCGCCGTCAAGTGTCTGACGCGCACTTCCAAACTTGTAGGTGATCTTCGCGCCCACATATTTGTTCCACATTGCGACCTTATTCTGTAAATCTTCATTGTCGGACGTGATCGCCGGTTTCAGATAAACGTCTGCATCCTCGAGCGAAACCTCATCGTTCAATCCGATGATTGCCTCAGAGATCACGGAGAGTGCCGACTGCTCATCGAGGGTATTTCCCTGCACTTCCTCGACAACCTGATAGCCCGTTCCGCTGATATAATCTGAGCGATGCGCATCTACCGGCGCTGTGACCTGTTCCGGGTCCATACATGCCAGACTGTGGAAGACCTCATCCATCTTCGTCTCATCAAATGCGACGATCGTATCCATCGTAAAAATGCGGTCTGTTCGCAGATATTTTCCCCAGACATAAGGATTCTGATCCTCAATCAGCTTCTCAAGCGTTCCGTCGTAAACTGGATGCAGATCAATCTGCGGACCACTCAGCTGTTCTGTCTGATCTCCGCGCTCGCGGATTGTGATCGTGTACTGGTTGATTCCCGCCTCGATCTGCTCCTTCACCTGATCCGGAGTCAGACCGGAGGCATCGATGCCATTGATCAGCGTATTCGGGAAATAGACCGTCTTATACTTCTGAGCAAGTCCAACATAGACGCCACCTGCAACAACAAGAGCAATTCCTGTGACAATTCCAAGTCCTTTTAAAATGGCCTTTCCGGAAATCGAGGAGGTCTTCTCCTCATCGGCTACCGCGCTCTCCTGACGCATTGCCTCCGCCTCACGGCGAAGTGCTTCCTCGCGCGCTGACCGACTTCTCGACATTCCCCTGCGGGGCATCTCCACGGCAACAGCTCCCCCCGCCGAGGCTTCAAATGCATTCACCTGAACCGGCTCACTGTTCTGCCGTGCGCGACTTCTTCTCACACTCCGGCGTGCCTGTCCATCCTCACTCGAATTGCCCGTGCCTGAATCGCTGTTTCCCAAACGGTTGTTTCCTGAATGATGATTTTCTGAACGCCCGGATTCTAAATTGTCTGTGCCTGCTCTTCTTGCACCCTCGCCTGCCTGTACCCGGCGAGCTTCCTCATTCTGACTTCCTCTTCTGCGACTCCGAGCACGCGTCGGTCTGTGCTCTCCCGCAGTCTCCGAAACGTCTTCCTCCTCCGACCATTCCGGATTCAGAATCTGAGCCGTCATCTTTGCTGATTCCGAACCAGATGATTCCGGCTTTGCATGTTTCTCTCTCTTTGTCTGACGTCTCGTCCGTTCTTCGCGCTCTATCTTCTTTGCATCCTTCTCTGTATGTCCCTGTTCCGGCCTTGCGCTTCCCCGTCTCCGACTTCTTCCGCGAAGACTGATCTCCTCCGCTGTGCCTGCATTCTGGTCTGTCATATCTCTTCTTCCTTTTTATCTATCCTTCGTTTCTGCATTCTCATCTCATACTGCGCAAAACTCACATCTCGTAAAACTCACATCTCGCAAAACTCACATCTCGCAAAACTCACATTGCACAAAACGCCCCAAAAAGCGGAACTGCCACAGGTCGATTTTCCCCGTAGCAATCCCGCTCTGTCTCGTTTCTAAAATCCGGCGACAAAGAATGTGCCCTGACCCGGTCTCTACTGATAACAGATAACCGGAATTCCTTTATACACCAGATCATAGAGAAGTTTTGCCTTCTCCGGCGGAAGGTTCACACAACCGTGACTTCCACTGTTCTGGTAAATCGTACCGCCAAACTTGCTTCTCCATGTCGCATCATGGAATCCGATTCCGCCGTTAAACGGCATCCAGTAGGAAACCGGACTCTCATATTCATACGTTCCGTCTGCCTTCTTTGCCCCACGCAGAACCCGGTCTCTCTCCTTGTAGGTCAGGCTGTAAAGACCTGCCGGAGTCGTGTAATTCTTTGAGACATTTCCGGTTACACACGGTGCATCCCAGACAACGCTTCCATCCTTCGTCATGTAGACATGCTGTCCGGTCAGATCCACCTCAACGTAAGTCGTGCCCCACTCCTGTGCGGAATGATTAACTGCGGTCTGTGCATACTGTGGCTCTCTCGACTGCGTCTGTCCCGTGCGAATCATACCGATCAATGCGTCAGTCTCCGCATTCTGATCAATCTTCCATCCGTAAGGACCACTCACACTCACATCGCGCCCCGTCGCCGTGTGGAAGGTGCGCGTCGTTCCTGCAGTATTGTACTTTCCTGCAAGCGTCTGTACCCATCCTGCGACCTGATCGCGATTCATCTGAATCTGACCATCAGCCGTTCCCGTAATCCAGGAACAGATTGTCGCAGAGTCGAGCACCTCGCTCTGATCTCCAATCACATAGGTGATGCTCATCTCGCGAACCTGATTGAGGGTATCGCAGAGGTTCTTAAGCCCCTCGTCATCTTTTGTGACTGTGACTGCATAATAACACCCGGACGCTTCCAGGTCAACCTCTGAATTTCCAGAAGTGACTGCATTTTTCACTGCCTCAAGAACTTTATCCGGGTAAAGGTTGTTTCCATTCACCTCGGGAACGATCTCAAACGGCTGTCCCTCCTGATAAGAGGAAATGTACGCATCTGCCGTCGTCACAATCCCGCTTCCACTCAGACAATTCAGTGCATTCACCTTGTCGGTCAGTGCCTGCTCGTCAAATGTATTTGCCATCTCGGTTCGATTGGAATTGTCCACATCCGGTCCAAATGCGCGTCCGGATGCATTCTGCTGATCGAGGATCGTCTGAAGAAATCCGTCCGGAAGTCCCACCGCAAACCCGATGTCAGCTCCGTTTATCGTCTCTTCCTTTCCGCCTCTCTCTTTTATCTTCAACTGATATTTGCTGGAGTAGAAACTGCTGATATGCTCTCCTGCCTGCTCCACCGTCATACCGCCGATTCCAAGCCCGTTGACCGAAGTGCCTGAAACAAATGCCGAATCGTCCGCCATCGCCGTCATCGACACTGCCAGCCCAAACGCCGTTGTCAAAATGATCCGGCAAAGATTCGTCTTCCATCTTCGTTTTATCAAATCCAAAACCTGCTTTCTGACCGTGCCTTAATTTGGAGTCTTGAGAAGTCTTTTGGAATCTCCGCCAATTTTCTCCTGCACAGTTATCCTTATTATAGAGTCCTCCAACTTTCTCGTCAAGTGAAGAGCATCGACAGAAATCTTACAAATTTAATAAGATATTATATCCTGACCATTTGCAAAATACTTTACCGTTTACGCGTTGCGCAAACAGTAACAGATTTTGCCGATGCTTCGCATTCCAAATCGGCAAAATCTGCTACCACCACTGCATCATACGGCATTTTCAGTTCAGAAAATGCCTACCCGTGTACACTAACCAAAATACTTCTGTACCGCCCGCACTCCGTTTTCAAACAATCCCTCACAATCCTCTGCCGTCAAATCAAAATCAGTCGCATGGATCGTTCTCTCCCGCGAACCGCTTCCCGTCGTCGTGGAAATCCAGATGATCCGTCTCTGATCCTCCTCCGGGCGCATGCTGTTGTCGATCGCTTCCATACACGTCGAGACGAGTGCTCTCAGATAATCGGGCAGATTGCGTTTTACCAGCCAGTAGTCTGCTCCCGCCTCCTCATTCCAGTCAAGAAACTGAAATCCGAAAGTCGGACAGTTCGGATCTTCCTCCGCCTCCATCGCCCAGATTGGAAAATTGCTGAGCAACCCTCCATCCACGAGCAGATGCTCCCGTCCCTTTGCATCCCGCAGAGAGACAGGCTCAAAAAAGGCCGGGATGCTCGAGCTTGCAAGCACCGCCCTCGCGACCGGAAAGGTCTCCGGATTCAACCCCAAGAGACTCAGATCATCGGGAAAAATCAAAAGCCGGCGCATCGACAGATCGCTGACCGGAATGATCAGCCTTCTGCCTCTCCGGTGAAGATCCCCAAATGTCCGAATCCCCCGTTCGGAAAGTACCTGCTCCATCCATTTTTCGAGATACCGGTTGTTGTACACGCCAAGAGAAAAGAGAAGGGACAGCAGTTTTCCCACTGTCCCGAAGTTATCCACCATATCCCGCCCACGAAACTTTCGGTAATTCAGTGTCTCCATCTCTCTTTTCAGTTCTCGGCACTCATAGCCGGACGCAATCAGCGCAGCAACCACAGCCCCCGCGGAAGAACCCGCGACGGACTCAAAACGGTAGCCTTCCTGTTCCATCCCGCAGGCGGCTCCGACATGAGCGATTCCGCGCACGCCTCCGCCCTCAAAAACTCCTTTACAGCATTTCATGCATACCCCTCCATGTTCAACGTAACGGTTCCCATGAAAGAATATGCATGAATCTACTGAAAAGAGCCTATTTTTCTTTATCATTCATGCGTTGGCATTGCACACCATGCGTTGGTCTTGCACAAACGATAACGGATTTTACTTTTCTTCCTCGTCGTCCTTCTTCTCAGACTTCTCGGCATTTGCCTCGCGGATTGCGGTAGCTGCCGCATCTGCTGCTGCCTTTGCAAGAACTGCCGGATCATTTGCCGGAACAGCATTCATAACCGGAATCGGACGGGTGATCTGAAGCGGAAGGTTTACTCCCAGCATATTTAAGATAACACCCTTTGCGTCCTTATCAAGAACCTTCGGAAGCTGTTCTGCCTTCACGATCACCGGGCGGAAGCTGTCATCCTGACAGAATTTGCGGAACTCCAAGACATCGGTAAATACCGGCTGGTATTTCTCACCGTCCTTGAGCTTGATCATCGGGGTTGCGTTTGTATCTTTCTGAATTGCAAAAATCAGACTGCTCTTGCGGAAGTCTGCGAGCATCTCCTCCTGAAGCTCTTTGAGACGCTCCTTCGTATCCTCCTCTGCCGGTCTGCGAAGCTCCTGTGCAAAGTAAACGGCAGTCAGATGAAGCTGTGGGTTCTCCACCCATACAGAGCCATCCGGTGCTTCCTTCTGATCTCTCTTCTTCACGATCTCCTGAATCTGCATCGTCGTCTCTTCGCCGTTAAAGCTCAGGTGAAGAGCATTGACACCCATTGTATACAGAGTGGTAAAGAACAGAAGCATCTGCTTGGACGCCAGCTTCAGCACGGTTGTCGGAATCTTCTTCTGTGCCAGCTCCTCGGTCTTTGCCTTTGCGCTCTGCTCGTCAAAATAAATCATAACCTCATCATCAAAGGTTTCCGGATCACACTCTACATAAGGAGCTCTGGTGCAAGCAGACATCAAAATAAAGAATTCCCCCTCTTCTTTTGTCAGTCTGATCAGAAGCTCTTTTTTTCCTTCTGTAATTTCTATCTTCTTCTCGTCGCTCATAACTAATCTCCCTGTCTCCATATTTTATCACATCCACAACATCTCTATCCGTTCACAATCTCTACCCTGATGTGTTTGGTATGTTTCTTTATGGACGCATGGCTTCATTATACAAGGTTTCGTTTGCTTTGTAAATCCTTTCTCTCCGGCGCCCCGATTCCATTTTTTTCAAAAAGTTGCCGTTCAGAAAATTTCCGCCCGCATACAGAAATTTCAGAAATTCTTCAAAATCCCAAGGTTCTGCGCCAGATTTTTCAGCTCCTGATTTCTGCGATTCATCGTACCAAACCGCTCCACGGTACAGAACACGCTCCGACAGGTCTTCAAATACTCCACTGCCCGCGCAAATTCTGCATCCCCGATCGGTTCAAATGCCGGAGTGGAAATGAGTTCTGCCGACAGTGCCTGTGCAATCGGATATTCCACGTCATTTTCTGCTATTACACCCGCAAAGAACGGCAGATTCTCCCTCTGCAGACGACGATACAACGAAATTGCCGATCCTCCTCCACCGATCACAAAGATCTCCGGTCTTCCTTTCGGCCGCTCAAGCTCCACAGTTCCGGTCTGTGCACAGAACGTTCCCCGCTGAATCTGATACAACTCTGTGATCGTCTGATCGGTGAAAATCTCCTCGGGAGTGCCACAACGCTCAATCCGCGACTGCCCCACGCAGACAATATAATCGGAGATTCTCTCCGCAAGATCCAGCTCATGAAGGGACATCAGCACTGCAATCCTGCGACTTCTCACGAGTTCTTTTAAGAGTGCGAGAAGTTCGAGTTTGTGGCTGACATCAAGGTAGGACGTTGGCTCGTCAAGCACGAGAATTTCCGGCTCCTGCGCGATTGCCCGTGCGAGAAGAACGCGCTGACGCTGTCCGTCACTGATCCGGGCAAACTCTCTGTCTGCGAGATCTTCTGCGTGTACAAGTTCCATCGCCTCCCGCACTTTTTGCCGGTCTGTCTGCGTCAGAATTCCAAATCTTCCGGTATATGGATAGCGTCCTGCCTCAACAACATCCCGGCATGTCATCTGCTCTGGGCGAACTTTCTGCGTCATCATCACCGCCATCTTTTTCGCTGTCTCTGACGCGGACATCGCGCCCATCTCTTTTCCGTCGAGGTAGACGATTCCGCCAAGCAGAGGAAGCTGACCGATCACGCTCTTTAAAATCGTCGACTTTCCAGCCCCATTTGGACCGATCAGGGTCACGATCTGACCCGTTCTGACCCGAAGCGCAATCTCCGAGATTAACGGGCGCGAACCATATCCGACTGCCATCTGTTCGGTTTGAATTTTATTTTCTGGACTCTTTGATGATTTTTCCATGCGCAACTGCCTTTCTGCTCTTCTTTAAGTCTCGCCACATTTCACATTTTATTTATTTGTGCTCTTCTGATCTTTCCTCACGCTCCATCGGCAAAGCAAGTCCCGCAAACTCGTTTTCACTCCGGGTTCGACGCAACAGTGCATAAGGCTGTAAAATACACAGCCTAAGCACTGACGTCTCACACGGGTTTGCTTAGACTTCTTTGCCATGTCGCTTGCTCACTTGCACAATCTTAATCTACTATTTTCCCAACCAAACTGTATTAATTGTGACTTCGCTTCACCATCATCCAGATCACAACCGGTGCGCCAAAGACTGCTGTCACCGTGCTGATTGAAAGCTCCGTCGGCGCAAAAATTGTCCGCGCAATCAAATCACAGAGTAAACAGAATCCCGCTCCACCAAAGAAACATCCCGGAATCACAAACAGCGGTTTCGACGTTCCGAAAATTCGACGAATAAGTTGCGGAACCGCAATTCCAACAAAGGAGATCGGTCCGGCAAATGCCGTCACGCAGGCAGAGAGAATACTTGAGAGCAAAATCAACTCCACACGAAATCTCCGAATGTTGACTCCCATGCTTCTCGCATACTCCTCCCCAAGCTGACATGCTCCGATCGGTTTTGCAAGCAACATTGCCATCGCCATACCAAATACTGTGACCACCGTTATCACTCTCACATTTTCCCAGGAAATTCCTGAAAAACTTCCCATCGACCAGTTGTGAAGATTCACAATTTTTGCATCATCTGCAAAAGTTACAACGAAATCTGTAATCGCAGAACAGATATATCCAATCATAACTCCGCAGACAACAAGCATCGCCATTGAACGCACACGACCAGAACATACAAGAACAAATCCCATCGAAATCAGCGAGCCAATAAATGCAGAAAGGATCAGAACCGTCGATCCCAGTGCTATTCCTTTTCCAAGAAAGACAATCATCACAAGGGCGACAACCATCTTCGCTCCGGAAGAAATTCCAAGAACAAACGGTCCCGCAATCGGGTTTGCAAAAAAGGTCTGAAGCAGAAATCCGGACACTGAAAGAATTCCGCCGAGAAGCATTGCCGAAAGAAGACGCGGGAGACGGATATCCCAAACAATATGATAGGCAACCTCATTTTCTGCATTTCCAAATAAGATTCCAAGAATCTCCGATGGTGAAAGAGGAACACTCCCGGCATTGATATTCCAGAAGACAAGCAAAATCAGAAGCACCAACAGACTGATATACGAAATCTGCACTCGAAGTCTTTGTCTACTCTCCGATGAATAACTCTCCTGTACATGTTTCATCCCTCTACTACCTCTATCTTTCACTTTCTATATCCATACTTCCATTTAACTTTATAAGATACCCTTTTTAAGCTCATGTCAATATTCGCTGAGACTTGGCGCATGATTCCGGTCAGATTTGCTGATATTGTATAACTTAAACGGAAATTATCTCCTAAGAAAATTTGTGGTCCCCATCTATAAAAAAGAGCGACGTTACACAGGCTCCGCAGTTGGGAAAGTCTAAGCAAACCCGTGTGAGACGCCGGTGTTTAGACCGCGTATTTTGCGGTCTTATGCACCGCTGCGTCGAACCCGGAGTGAAAACGAGTTTGCGTGACTTATCCCACTGTCGGAGCCGTACCCATCTTCACCCTCATCGCATTCCATACTCACACGCTCATCGACTCACATTCTCACTTCACATTCCCTTCGTCCTTCCGCCTACATGTTCACTTCAACGGATGCAGATACGTCATCTTCGCCGGATCTAGATCTTCCTCCGTAAACAACCGATGCATATCGAGAATCATATCTCCAAGTCCCATGCTCTCCTGAAACATATTTTTTCCGGTGCACCACACATGCCCCTCTTTCACTGCCTTAAATCCAGAGAGCAAACTGCTCTTTGCGAGAAGCTCCGAGAGACTTTCGAGTTCCCCGTCAATCGTGCTGTTGTAGATCAGATAGTCCGCATCTTTCGCCTCCGCATAAAACGCCTCCATCTGCATATTCATCGTGGAAAGTGCATTCCCGTTATCCTCGATATTCTGAGGAAGCGGAATTCCACCTGCCATCCGAATCATCTCCGAGATATAATCTCCGGGCTTTCTGACATTTGCATAGCCATTCGAGCTGATATAGAAAAACGTCGCCGTCTTTCCCGAAGCCTGCTCCGTGACAACCTTCTCCACCTCTTTGGCTTTTTCCTCAAAGCACACTTCCGCTTTCTCCTCTTTTCCGAGAAGAGCACTGTAAAGCTTGATCCACTCCATGCGTCCGAGAGGACTCTTTTCATAACTTGATCGCTCCACAAGCACCGGAATACCAAGCTTTTGGAGCTGTTCCTTCACCTCAGGGGAATGGGTAATCATCGTGGACTCAATCGCCAAATCACAGGATTTTGAGAGAATCAGCTCATAATCGGGCGCACTGTATTTTCCCGCATAAGTCATTGCCCCCGACTCCATCGCCTGCTTTGCCTCCTCAATATACCATCCGCTCTCCTGTGTTCCAGAAAGAGTCACCTGATCAATCGCATCCAGACTGCGAAAAAGATCCATCGCTGACGTCGCTGACAGATAAATATTCGAGAGCGGACGGCAGATCACGGTCACATTCTCCGGCACATTCTGCGGAATTTCCTCCTGCTCTGGCACGACAAGATAGGTATCGTCATCCCCGATCACAATCTTTTCGTATCCGCCCTCATATTTCTCCACAGAAAACTGAGTCGCATAGCGCAGATCCATCGTCTCCTGAACCGTCATCGTCTCCCAGTCCGCAGAAGCACCCGTGCTTTCCGCCTGTGCTCCCGCACTCTGTTTCACCGATTTTGATCCTGAATCTGAATTTGCATCACCTGCGTCAGCCATTTCCGCGCCAGCCATTTCTGCCCCAGACCCAATTTTACTTGTCTCATTCTCTGTCGTATACGCGTTTTCATTCTTCGTACATCCGGTCAGAACACTTCCCATTCCAACCATCAGCACAATTAAAAAAAACGATAGCTTTTTCCGCATGAAATTTTCCTTTTCCATACAATTTCCCATTCGCTTTTCCACACGTTTTTTTATTTGCCTTTCCATATGATTTCTCATATGATTTTCCACACAATCTCTCATTCCCGATTATCCCGATTAATTCTCCTGTCGCAGGGAAGCAGAATCAAAATTCAGGGTATAAGAAATCTCATGAGGCTGGCTCATTGCAACCGTATCGGCAAGCACTGCCAGCTTTCGGTCAAACTCTGCAACCGGAATCTCAAATATGGAACTGTCTCCCTCTCCAACCTGACCGATCCGATCATATTTCACATCGTTTACCTTCATGTAATCGTAATTCGGACTGCTCCAAATCACCTCTGCGGTCGCAACTCCATCTTTGACCGTCAAATGAGTCGGCGACTCGACCGAAACCTTTCCTGATCCGCCTTCCATCTTTACTTCAACTGTGTAAGTACCATCTGCAAGTCCAAGGCTTTCCACCGTCACAACCGTTCCATCCGCATACGCCTCAGACGGAAGGGAATCTGCGCGTAAAACAATCTCTCTGTCGTACCATTTCTCTTTCTTCTTGCTGAATGCACTGCAATCAATTCCTGCATCGAGTGCCTCAACCGGTACAGTAAACGTGCAGGAGCCATCCTCCGCAGTCTCTGCCGGAATCATCTCGCTCTCCTCTGCTTTTACCGCCTCCTCAGCTTTTCCCAGATAGAGTTTTCCGTAACCGCTTCCGCTCATCGTCATGACTGCCTGCATCGCTCCGTCTTTGACTGTGAGCTCGCATTTCGTCACCTTAAACATGCTCGAACTCGAATCAACCGTCACCTCGTAAGTTCCTTCCTTGAGCTGATCTGCGGATACCGGCTCCATGCCCTCCTCGACAACTTCCTTTGCCTCGACAGTCTCATCCCCGGATGCCACACCAGCATCCGCAGATTCTGCGTTCTCACCCTGCGCCTTAGCCTCTGTCGTCTCCTCTAAACTGCTATCACTCTCCGCAGTCTCTGCCCCGCTCGTCTGCTCCGTCTTGTCTGCTGTCTCATTTTTTGCACATCCAGTTGCGAGCACCGTTGCTGTCGCACACATCAAAATTGCCTTTGCAATCCATCTCTTTCTCATAATATTCTCCTCATTTCTCTTATCTTAATTTTTCTTATTTTCTGTAAATTCTGCAAATCTTCTCCATAAATAAATGTTAAAATCTCTCTTATCCTCGCAATCACTATCAGATCCAATTCTTCTTGCCGATCGTCTTGTAATCGGAAATGCGAGAGAAGCGATCTATCTATATCCATAAAACATCCATAAAGAAAGAATCAAGAAAAAATCAAGAAGAAAAAAGACCGATGACCAGTTTTTCCCGGTCCCGGTCTTTCTTCGACTGACTTTTTTCTAATCTAATTTTTTTCGATCACATTTTTTGTAATCTTTTTCGCGATCGTTATTTTGATCGCTATTTAACGCGATCTGCACTCTGCGACCTGCTATCCGTTATCGCAATATGCAGTTCGCGATCTCGCGACACTCGCTTTTTATTTTGCCAGATTGTCAACAGCTGCCTGTGCATGCTGTACGAACAACTGCTGGATCGGCTCAAGCTCACCGAGACCTCTTACCAGACAAGTTACCTCGTAACCAGCATCCTCGAAGGTCTTCTTCCAGGAACCATCCTCGTCGCCTGCCATATCGTTATTTGCGTGATCACCTGCAACGATCATCAGAGGCTCAAGAACAACTTTCTTGTACTCGCCTGCCTGAACCTTTGCAAGAACATCCTCCAGGCTCGGAGTTGCCTCTACGGTACCAACATAGTAGTTCTCATATCCGGATGAAGTCAGCAGATCCTGCATCTTTGCGTAAATCTGGTTGGAATCAGCCTCAGTTCCGTGACCCATGAAGCAGATTGCGGTCTCACCGTCATCGTACTCAGCAGTTGCCTCGGTGATTGCCTTCATAACAGCGTTGAAATCCTCATCGCTCGTCAGAAGCGGTTCGCCGATCGATACCTTCTCAAATGCGTCAGAGCGCTCTGCAACCTCATTGACAAGGTCGGTGTACTCCAGACCATTCATCAGATGGGTCGGCTGAATCACAAGTCTCTTCACGCCATTCTTCTCTGCACGGTCAAGTGCCTCGGTCACATTGTCGATGATCTCGTTGTCACGGGACTTTACATGGTCAATGATGATCTGGCTCGTGAATGCGCGGCGAACGGAATAATCCGGGAATGCCTTCTCGATCGCATCCTCAATTGCACCAACGGTCATGCGACGGTTGTCGTTGTAGCTCGTTCCGAAGCTGACTACCATCAGCTCATCCTCGCCGATCTCATCCTGATTTCTCGGGTTGTCCTTGGAAGCATCACCGGTATTGTAGTTCTCTTCCTCTTCTTCCTCAGCCTCCTCGGCGGTCTCTGCCTCAGTCGTCTCCTCTGCCGTGGTCTCCTCTGCACTCGTCTGAGCCTCGGTCGTCTCTGCTGTGGTCTCCTTCGATGAGCTTGAGCATCCTGCTACCACTGCCACCGTCGTTGCTACTGCAAATAAAGCTGCCATTTTTTTCAGTTTCATCCTTTTCTTCCTCCCTTTTTCTGCAAGCCCTGAACGTTTTGAACATTTAACAATTTTTGTCCTCGTTCTCTCAGGCTCTGCTCCCTATCCAACTAACTTGAAATGGACAGAAAAAAGTTTCCCACAAAAAATGATTCTGAACAAAATAACAGCTTTCTCATTTGCCTGCGTCCCCGGTTTCCAAACCGACAGCCGAAATTAAATGTTCCGCTGTATCTGTCAGAAACCCGTCCGCATCGCTTTTTCATTTCGATTTTTTATCTCTTGCACATGCACCCCAGCCTTTTGCCGGTCCGCATGTCTCAATTTCGCGCTCAGGTCGGTACGATCAATTCCTCGTGATCTGGAAAAATTTTCCTGTACCAGCATCCGGCAGGTTTCCTGGCTCAACCGTTCGCGGAACAGAATCGATCAGATCGTTCCCCACGCAAAAAACCGTCTTCCCAAATTCTAAAGAAATAAAGAAATCAGTGACTTTTTGGTTTTCTTGCTCCAGTCTCACAGTGACGAGATCGCACAGGTCTTTCACCTGTTTCCCTTTTACCTGTCTGCAAAAGTCTCCCCTCCTGAGAACGTTTGTGATTCCCCACTTATAGAGGTGGGGACATCCACTCTGAGTGATACTCTTGCAGACAGCACCGGCTACTCTTAATCAGATATTGTCTCTATCCTATCACGGAATGTCTCAAAAAACAATCCTTATTTCTCAACACCAAATTTTTCCTTCTGCTCCTCCAAAAACTCCGGAGTCTCGAAGTAATCGATCTTCATCGCATGTTTTACCTCTGCAAGAGTCTGGCTTGCAGTCTCTCTTGCCACACGGGTTCCCTCGCGAAGAATCTCGTAAACATCGCCGATTCTGTTCTCGTACTCTTTTCTGCGCGCACGGATCGGACGAAGCTCTTCCTGCATAACGTTGTTTAAGAACTTCTTCACCTTCACATCGCCAAGGCCACCTCTCTGATAGTGATCCTTGAGCTCCTGAAGGTTCTTGTAATCCGGCAGATACTCTGCAAAATGATCGTCGTTGCAGAACGCATCCAGATAAGTAAATACCGTGTTGCCCTCGATGCAACCCGGATCTTCCACGCGGATGTGGTTCGGATCGGTGTACATCGACATGATCTTCTTGCGAACTTCCTCCTCGGTCTCAGACAGATAGATGCAGTTGCCAAGAGACTTGCTCATCTTTGCCTTTCCATCGGTACCCGGCAGACGCAGGCAGGCCTTGTTGCTCGGAAGCAGGATCTGCGGATCTACGAGAGTCTCCCCGTATACGGAATTAAACTTGTGAACAATCTCCTTCGTCTGCTCGATCATCGGCATCTGATCCTCACCAACCGGAACGGTTGTCGCCTTGAATGCGGTGATGTCTGCTGCCTGGCTGATCGGATAGCAGAAGAAGCCAACCGGAATGCTTGTCTCAAAATTGCGAAGCTGAATCTCTGCCTTTACCGTAGGATTTCTCTGAAGTCTCGAAACGGTAACCAGGTTCTGATAGTAGAACGTCAGCTCTGTCAGCTCCGTCACATAGGACTGAACAAAAATATTTGACTTTGCCGGATCAATTCCGACAGAGAGATAATCAAGTGCAACCTCCATGATGTTGTTGCGCACCTTTGCCGGGTTGTCCGCATTGTCGGTCAGTGCCTGAGCGTCTGCGATCATGATAAAGATCTTGTCAAACTCACCGGAATTCTGAAGCTCCACACGGCGCTTTAAAGAACCCACATAATGTCCAACATGCAGTCTTCCCGTCGGACGGTCACCGGTTAAAATAATCTTTTTTCCCATTGATAAATTCTCCTTGTTCCTCTTATTTTTCACACAGCCAGACTTCGTCATCGATTCTCCATCAATTCTCCATCGATTCTTCATCGACTTACCAGTTTTCAGTCTGCCCTGTATCTTGCAAGTTTCACGTTACTGTTCACGCGCACGTGCCCAGTAACGGAATTTGCCGTGGCTTCGCATTTGAATACGGCAAATTCCCGCTACCACCACGTTATCTTACGGCACTTTCGGTTCCAAAAGTGCCTACCTCTGAACAGTAACAGTTTCACTGCCAAAAGCGATTTTCTAATGAGTCAATCACAACGAACAATACTTATTTATTATACTCAAAATACGCGTAAGATCAAATGTTATTTTATTTTCCCACTTCCACGATCTTATCGATCAATCCCATATATTCCCCGCAATACTCATTGTAAAGCGGAAGCATTTTTTCCTGAAAGGCAACTTTTTCCTCCTGAGTCAGTTCAATCACCTGACATCCTGCCTTCTCGACAATCTCCCGCGAGCGCTTTGTTCTCTCCTCCCAGAGTTTTCTCTCATAGAGAGCAGACTCCTTTGCACACTCACGGATGATCTGCTGATACTCCGGACTCAGCTTTTTCCATGTGCTCTCCGCAATTATCTGTACCTCCGGAACTCGCGCATGCTCATCGACCGTCATATATTTGGCGACCTCATAGTGGCGTTCCGACTGATATGACGGCCAGTTGTTCTCTGCCCCGTCGATTTTTCCGGTCTCAAGTGCTGAGTAGACGCTCGCAAATGCCATCTGCACCGGTTCTGCACCGATCAGCTCGACCATCCGGCTCATCAGTTCCGATTCCTGCACTCGAATCCTCATCCCGACCATATCTTCCGGTGTCCGAATCGGCTTTTCCGAAGTGTAGAAATTTCGCGCTCCCGCATCATACCACGAGAGTCCGACAAGACCATATCCCTCAAAACTGTGAAGAAACTGGTCGCCAATCTCACTCTCAAGCACCTTCCACATATGATCTGCACTGTTATAGAGATAAGGCATCTGAAGCACATTTACTTTCGGAATAAATTCTCCGACCGAGGAGAGGGAAGCACGGGTAAAATCAATCCCGCCAAACTGAAGCTGTTCAATCACCGACTGCTCATCGCCAAGCGCCGCTCCCGCATTGACCTGAACAAGAATCTTCCCTCCTGTTCGCTCTTCGACCAGTTCTGCAAACCGGTAAGCCCCCTGAGTTGTCGGATAATCCTCCGCCTGATTCTCCGCATACGTCAGCACAAACTCCGGTTCCACTGCTGATTTTTCCCCCTCTGCGGACGCACATGACACAAGCAGGGCACAGATCCCAAGCAGGCTGATGCCTCCCATTATTGTTCCTGTAACTCCTCTTTTTTTCACCTCAAACTTCTCCTTCTTTGCTTCCTTACTCGCTTGATTCTTTTCCTCTCTCGCTTCTTTCTTTGAATCGATCTGCCTTTCATTATAACACGCAAAATTTCCTCCACACAAGGAGGTTTCTGAAATAAGGCTATTTTTGGAATAAACATGTTTATAAAACAAAAAGCAGAGACCCCCTGATCTCAGGAAGATCTCTGCCTACTCTCAATATTCACGTTCGATCATATTCGATCAAATTTATATTGAGCTAACTTACAAATTACAGAGCTAACTTACATGGAACCGAGCAACATCGGAAGTCCCAGACTGATCTGCGGAACAAAGGTGATCAGCAGTAAGGTGATAACCATGCAGATGTAGAATGGAAGCGTTGCCTTTACTACCTTCTCCATCGGAAGTTTCGCAACCGCGGAACCGATGAACAGTACCGCACCTACCGGCGGGGTCAGAAGACCGATACCACAGTTGAGGACTACCATGATACCAAACTGGATCGGGCTCAGTCCGATCGAAGTTGCAATCGGAAGAAGAATCGGAGTTGCGATCAGAATGATCGGTGCCATATCCATGATACATCCGAGAACCAGAAGAATCAGGTTCAGAAGCAGTGCAAGAATGATCGGGTTGCTTGTCAGACCGGTGATCGCATTTGCTGCCAGATCCGGCACATGGAGTCTGGTCAGGCAGTATCCAAAAATGTTGGAGGTTGCAATCAGAATCAATACGATCGAGAGCGTATCCACGCACTCACTCAGGACTCTCCAAACGCCCTTCCAGTCAAGTCCGCGATAAATAAATACGCTGACAATCAGGCTGTAAATAACTGCAATTGCTGCGGACTCTGTCGCTGTGAACACACCGCCGACTACACCGAATACTACAATCAAAACTGCTGCCAGTGCCCAGAACGAAACACTCAGCTGTTTGAGCAGGTTCTTGATGCTGAACTTTTCACCCTTCGGGTAATTGCGCTTTACGGAGATGATGTAAGAACCAATCATCAGGGTTCCGGCAAGCAGAGCACCCGGAATATATCCGGCAAGGAAAAGGCTTCCAACAGAAATACCGCCTGCGGTTGTCGCATAGATAACCATGTTGTGGCTCGGCGGAACAAGAAGTCCCTCACAGGAGGAGGTGATCGTTACTGCCGTAGAGAAATCTGCGTCATATCCCTGATCGACCATCATCGGGATCAGGATTGAACCCAGAGAAGCGGTATCTGCGGATGCAGAACCGGAAATACCACCGAAAAAGTAAGATGCCACAATGTTTACCATTGCCATACCACCGCGCATCCAGCCTACGCACGCATTTGCAAGCGCAATCAGTTTCTCAGAAATACCGCCGGAACCCATCAGACATCCCATCGTGATGAAGAACGGAACTGCCATCAAGCTGAACGAGCTGATTCCTTTTACCATCTGCTGACAGATCGTGTTCAGCGGAAGTCCCTGATAAACCAGGCAAAGCACGGAAGAAATCGCAACTGCATAGGCAATCGGAAATCTCAAAAATACCATGATAAAAAAGCTGAGAAGCAAAACCGCAATCGCCATCGTATCTACACTCATGATAAATTTGCCTCCTTCTCATCCAAAAAAATACTCTTCACATGGTTGTAAAGTGCCTCAAGTTCAAAGATCAGCATTGCCACACCTGCAAGCGGTACCGGGAAATACATCCAGAAACGGGATACTTTCGGCATACTTACATAGGAACCCTTCGCTCCGATTCCAGTCGCATACTTCCATCCCACTGTGATCATGATCACAGCAAGTACCAGAACTGCGAGATCTGCAAGGATATCAAGGAATTTGACAAGTCCCTTCGGAAGATAACTGTCAAGAGCGGTCATTCGGATATGAGCACCTCTGCGGATTGCAAGTGCTGCCGAGAGAACTGCCATGTAGGACATGCAGGTCAGAACGACCTCCTCACTCCACGCCGGATCTGGAATAAACGGAACGTAACGTCCCAGAACGGACATCGAGGTGATCGCAATATCTGCAATCAGAAGCAACTTGCATATGAGCATAACAAAACGATATGTCATATCATATGCTGGCTTGATCTTATCAATTTTCTCAAAAATCGACGGCATATTTCCATCCTCCTTTAAAGAATCGGGCACAGAAGCATCCCTGCCCCTGTGCCCCTTCACATTCACAGCAACTTCAAGTTTTACTGCATTTTACTGCATATCCACGATCTTCTGATACAGATCCTCGTAACCCTTGGTGTTGTCCTCGATTACCTTCTTGGTTGCTTCCTGCCACGGAGTCTTATCCTCAACCTCGATGACATTGACACCGTCTGCCTTCAGCTGTTCAAGAACCTCGTTCTCCTTCTTCTCAGAGTTTGCACGGTTCTGCTCAGATGCATATGCGCCTGCTTCCATGATGATTGCCTGCTGATCTTCGGTCAGCTTGTCCCATGCCTCGTCGGTGATAACAACCTGTACAGCACCAAGCGTATGACCATCGAGAATCAGGTTCGGAGCAACCTCCGGGAATGCGTTGGATTTGTAGTTTGCGATCGGCTGTTCTGCGCCGTCAACAACGCCAGTCTGAAGAGAAGAATACAGCTCGTTGAAGGATACAACGGTCGGATATGCGCCCAGACCTTCTACAAGACCGTTCATAACCGGGTCGTTTGATACACGAAGTTTCATGCCCTTCAAGTCATCCATACCGCTGATCTCTTTCGTGGTGAAGAAATGACGGAAGCCCTCCTCGCCGTAATACAGACCGCGCACACCGGAACCGTTCTCCTGAGACTCATTTAAGAACTCCTGTGCCAGATCGCTTGTTGCGAAATTCCAGAAATGATCACGACTTACAAAGGTGTACGGAAGGGAAAGAAGCATGGATTTCTGTCCGCCGTAGCTTGTCAGTGCGAATGCGGAGATTCTGGACATATCGATCGTTCCGCCACCGCCGAGCATCGTATCAAGAACGTCGTTCTCAGAACCAAGCACACCACTTGCCTGTACATCGATCGTGATCTTTCCATCGGAAAGCTCCTCGGTCTTTGTCTTGAAATCCGTTGCCATCTGACCTACGATCGTGTCAAGCGGGTTTACCTCTGCGTATACCAGAGTTACTTCCGGCATATCTGCGGTGTTGTACTTTCCAGCAGACTCTCCATCCTTTTTCTCGGTGGTCTCAGCCTCTGCCTTGGTCTCTGCACTTGCCTCTGCCTTGGTCTCTGCCGGTGCTGCGGTTGTCGCCGTATCCGGGCTCTTCAGTCCGCATCCTGCTAAAGATGTCATTGCTACGACTGCACAAAGGGTTGCGCTCATCATTCTTTTTTTCATGTTACCTTCCTCCTCTTTATTCCTCTGTTTTTTGTTTTCCCCTCACGTTTCTTAACTAAGGTTTCCTAACTGATGACTTAATTATAAAAAATATATAAAGAAAAGGAAATGGTAAATTTTTGTGAAAGCTAGTATGTTTTTAACCTGTTTTCTGTTTTGTTTTATGCACAATCACAATCGTTTCTTCTTGATCTAAAAAATTGATTGTCATAAATGTTTCAACAGTTTCTTTTTCTTGCTTTTTCTTGCGTTCTTTCTGTTACTTTCTCCTGCTTTCTCTTACTTTCTTTCTCTTGCCTTTTTTCTCTTGATTTTAACTTTGTTTCTGCGGAATCTTCATCTGCACAATCGTCCCGAATCCCGCAATGCTTCCGACTCTCAGCGAACCATTTTCATAAAAAATATTCATTCTCTTATAAATATTTCCGAGTCCGATTCCAATTTTCGCCGTCCTCCGCTTCTGAAATGCCTCCTTCAGACTGTTCAACTTTTCTGTGTCCATTCCAACACCGGTATCCATGACAGAAATCACAACACAATCCCCATGCCACCAGATATGAAGTCTTAAAATTCCACCCTCCTCTTTCTTGGAAATTCCGTGAACAACTGCGTTTTCTACAATCGGTTGAAGCGTGAATGACGGAATCACCACGGTCTTGGCATCCACCTCAATCCGGCTCTGATATTCGAGACGATCGCCAAATCTCATCTGCTGAATGTAAATATAATCCTGCACAATTTTCAGTTCCTGCGCAAGTGGCACAAACTGCTCCGATGTCTTTAAATTATACCGAAACAGACTGCTCAAACTTGTGATCATCCGCTCCGTCGTCTCTGCATCCTCAATCTTTGCCATACATCCGATGATATTCAGGGTGTTAAATAAAAAATGAGGGTTAATCTGACTCTTTAAGAGTTCCAACTGCGCGGTATTCAGCTGGCGTTCCATCTCAATGCGCTCCACTTCCTCCCGGTGCAGAAGTTCCGCCATCTCATTATTCTTTTTCAGCGTATTGATGTAGCCTTCTGTCGCATGCTTCATCCGGTTAAATGCCACAACAAGCTCCCCGACCTCATCGTGATTCTTTACGATCACATCGCCCTCGCTGAAATCATTCTCTGCAATTTTTCTTGACGAGCGGGCAAGAGACATGATCGGACGAATAATCGTCGCCAGGAGCAAGCGCGTAAGTTGCAGAGAAAATACGGTAAGTATGATTGCAACGATCATAATCAACCCCGGAATTTTTGAAAATGACGGCAGTTTTTTCTCATAGCGAAGATTTCCCGCCTTCAAAGTCTCCTCGGTCAGTCGCTTCGCATATCTCTGGATATAATTTTGCATGGAATAGATCCGATATAGCTCCGGAATATATCCGCTCTGCTCCGGGTCCAAGGCAAAGAAACGATTTCTCACTGCACGGTACTGCTCATAACTACTCAAAATGCTCCATGTCCGTGCCATTCGATTTTCCCCGATCTGCATGAAATCTTTTGGGAGTGCCATCAAACAACGCTCCGTCTTCGCGCACGCATGCGTGTAGGCATCCCGGTTTTCCATCCCATTATCCCTCAAATAGGTGCTGAATGCCTGAACTTCTTCCTCCATCGCCTGTTCAAAATCATGGCACTTGGAATTATCCTCAAGAATCTGCTGAAATCCCTCTGTCGCAAAATCCACAACCCAAAGGCTGAATGCTCCGGAACATGCCATGATCAAAATAACCATCGCCGTATAAACCCCAAGTTTCTGACGGAGTGTGATCGAAAACCACACTTTTTTCAGATATTGCTGTATCTTCACGTTTCGTTTCCTTCCCTGTCTTCAGCCTATTGCATCGCCATAATCTTCTGATAGAGATCCTCATATCCCTTAATATTTTCCTCAATCACCGCTCTTGTCGCTTCCTGCCACGGAGTCTTGTCTTCCACCTCGACCACATTGACTCCCTCCGCCTTCAGCTCCTCAAGCACTTTGTTCTCCTGAACCTCCGAATTCCTGCGATTCTGTCTGGATGCATAAGCCCCCGCTTCCATGATAATCGCCTGCTGATCTTCGGTCAGCCGATTCCACGCCTCATCGGTGATCACGACCTGAACCGCGCCGAGCGTATGGCCATCGAGAATCAGATTTGGCGCAATCTCGGAAAATCCATTTGATTTGTAGTTTGCAATCGGCTGTTCCGCCCCATCAACCACCTCAAATTGAAGGGCAGAATACAGCTCGCCAAACGAGATCGCAATCGGCTCCGCGCCGAGTCCCTCGATGAGTCCATTCATAACCTTGTCGTTCGAGATCCGAATTCTCATTCCTTTCAGATCCTCGATTCCACTCACCTTCTTTGTCGTGAAGAAATGGCGAAACCCTTCCTCCCCGTAGAACAGACCGCGCACGCCAAAACCATTTTTCTGTGGCTCACTCAAAATCTCCTGAGCCAGATCACTCTTCGCAAACTTCCAAAAATGCTTCCGACTTGTAAAGAGATAAGGCAGGGAGAGAATCTTTGACTTCTGTCCTCCATGACTCGTCAGCGCAAACGCAGAGATTCTGCACATATCAATCGTTCCACCATGATCAAACATCTGGTCAAGAACATCGTTTTCAGAGCCGAGCACCCCTCCCGCCTCCACATCGATCGTGATCTTTCCATCCGAAAGCTCCTCCGCCTTCGTCTTAAAATCCATCGCCAGCTGACCGACTATCGTATCGATCGGATTCAGCTCCGCATACACCAGTGTGACTTTCGGCATATCTGTCGTGTCATAGGTTCCAAACGTCTCTTCCTCCTCCGGCTCTGTCTCCGCCTCAGTTGTCATCTCCTCCCTCGGCTCTGTCTTCATTTCCGAGGTTGTCATTGTCGCAGAATTCTCGCCTGACAGTCCGCATCCTGTCAGAGATACTGCTGCTACCACTGCCAAAAATGATGTGATGATATTCCGTCTCTTCATGATGTTTCCCCTTTGCCAATTTCTCATTATTTCCCCATGGATTTTCTTGCGCTTTTCCCCGCGGTGTTTTTCTCTGCCTTTCTCCTCTCTTTCCCACACCGAACCTTTTTCTGCCATTTACGGATAGCATGATTGTTTATCTGTCATTTCTGAAATAAATACAAAAATATTTCGTTAAGTATCCTCAATTATAACACAATCTTAACAGGTTTGCGACTCTTTCTCAACCGGTGCCTCTTCCCTGTTTCCGTTCAAAAATCTCCCCCATGTACCGTAATCAGGAAAGTTCTATCCGTGTACGCCAGCTCCTCCCTTCATGATCACACCTCGTGATCAGACCTCATAGTCACACCTCATGATCACAGAATTACCACAAAATTTCCACAGGAATATCACAGACTCCCATTAAGATAAATGAAGTTAAAACAAGAAGACATTAAAACAAGAAGACGTTAAAACAAGGAACTGAAAAAACGAAGGGGAGGATGAGGAGAATGAGACTACTGCTTGCGGAGGATGAACATTCTCTTTCCAGAGCAATCATCACGATTTTAGAGAGAAACGGGTATCAGGCAGATGCCGTCTATGACGGGGAGGAGGCATTGACTGCCCTGGAGAGCGGGCGTTACGATGGCGCCGTTCTCGACATCATGATGCCGAAAATGGATGGTCTCACCGTTCTCAAGCAGGTGCGTGCCCGCCAGAACCAGATTCCTGTTCTCCTTCTGACTGCACGCGCCGAGATCGATGACAAGGTCGAGGGACTTGACCTCGGTGCAAACGACTATCTCACAAAACCGTTCGCTGCAAAGGAACTCCTCGCCCGAATCCGCGCGATGACCCGTCTCTCAAGTCCTCAGACCGACAGCATTCTCTCACTCGGAAATATCCGTCTGAATCGCATGACCTTTGAGCTGTCATCCTCATTTGGGAGTTTTCAGCTTGCAACCAAGGAATTTCAGGTCTTGGAACTCTTAATGACAAGTCCTAATTCCTGCCTTCCGGTCGAGCGATTTTTGGAGCGTATCTGGGGAACAGAGCAGGATGTCGACCGCGATGTCGTCTGGATGTACCTCTCCTACCTTCGCAAAAAACTTTCCGCCCTGCACGCCGATATCCGGATTCGATCCATTGAGGGCGAGGGATATTTGCTCGAACTCATTTAACATTCGTCCATGCATCGCCAAAATAAATGGCTCACTAAAACCCGAAACCGTAAGCAGGATTTTAAGAAAGGAGGATGACCCGCTATGCTCCGCAAACTTCAAATCAAACTGATTTCCATCTCCATGATCTCCCTGATTCTCGTGATGAGTGTGATTCTCGGAGCAGTCAACCTCGTGAACTACCATCATGTTGTGGTCGATGCCGACCACACACTCGCGTTTCTCGCAGAAAATGACGGGGAATTCCCGCGAAAGGGCAAAAATTTTGACATCGGAGAAAATCCGGAATACATGTCGCCGGAACTGGCGCGCGTCTCCCGCTATTTCTGCATTGAGCTGGATTCCGACGAGGAAATCTATGACCTCGATATCAGCGAAATCGCGGGAGTCGATGAGGAAACCGTTTCCGCTTATGCGCAGGAAGTCCTCGAACTTGGAAAAACTTCCGGTTTTCTCTCACACTATCGCTACCTCGTTCAGTCCTTGGATGAAGACGAAACCACAACCTCGGAAACCACTTCGATTGATAATTCTGATGACAATTCTGATCTTGTCGACACAGAAAATGAGACGGGCAACGACGAGAGCAACTCTCCGGTTGTCCGCATCATCTTCCTCGACTGCTGGCGAAGCTTAAGCAACGTACACACCTTCTTTCTCGCCTGCATCTGGACGGCACTCTGCGGACTCCTCGCCGTCCTCATCCTGATGATTCTTCTCTCAAAGTGGATTCTTCGTCCATTTTCTGAGAACTATGAAAAACAGCGCCGTTTCATCACCGATGCCGGACATGAGATCAAGACTCCGCTCGCGATCATTGAGGCAGATTCCGAGATCCTTGAGATGGACATCGGCGATGACAATGAATGGCTTCAGGATATTCGTCAGCAGACAAGACGACTCACAAGCCTGACAAATGATCTGATTTTCCTTTCTCGAATGGAGGAAGCGCAAAATCAGGTTCAGATGATTGAATTTCCATTTTCCGATCTCGCGCAGGAAGTCGTTCAGTCGTTTCAGACAATGGCAAAGGCACAAAACAAGAGCTTTGTGACCTCGATCGAACCTCGAATCAGCGTAAAGGGCGATCAAAAATCGCTTCGCCAGCTTCTCTCCGTCCTGCTTGACAACGCGCTCAAGTATTCGGGAGAAAACGGAAACATCTCTCTGTCACTCAAGCGTCAGGGACGCTATGCCTGCCTCATTGTGACGAATTCCACAGCTGATCCGATCTCGCTTCAGCTCGACCATCTCTTCGATCGCTTCTACCGGGGAGATGAATCGCGCAACTCCAAGACCGGCGGATATGGAATCGGACTCTCGATCGCCAGTGCAGTCACCGCAAACCACAAGGGAAAGATCTCGGCTTCCTCTCCCGACCCGCACACGCTGACGATCACCGTGCAGATTCCCACCTGCCCGATCAACAAAACGCAATAAAAATTAATTCATAACTACGATCCGTTTAAAATGCAAAAAAGAGGGGGATATGAGATGAACACAGACACGACCACCGATGTAACAGACAGAGATAGTAACTCTTTTTACGGAGATCGTCTTCCTGCAATGCAGGCGACCGCCGAACAACTGATAAAAATCATAGAGTCCTACCCGGAAAATACCCGCTCCGGCAGTGACAACAAGTATCACCCTGTTCTCTACTGCACCTCCCGGATCAAATCGCCGGAGAGCATGAAAAACAAGCTCAAAAAGCACGGCTACCCGCTCACCTGCGAGTCGGCGCTCACGAATGTCCGGGATGCGATCGGAGTCCGGGCGATCTGCTCATTCTCCGACGATGTGTTTGCGCTTGCGCGCTGGCTCTGCGAACGCCCGGAATTTAACGTCATCAACCAAAAAGACTACATCTCCTATCCGAAACCAAACGGATACCGGAGCTATCACCTGATTCTTGAGCTTGTCGACGGACCGGGTGCAGGACTCTTCGCCGAGATTCAACTGCGAACCATCGCGATTGATTTCTGGGCGAGTCTGGAGCACCAGCTCAAGTACAAGCACGAAATCACGCATGAGTCCCTGATTCGCAGTGAGCTGAAACGATGCGCCGATGAGATTGCCTCGATTGATCTCTCAATGCAGACGATTCGAGACCTGATTGACGACAATTTTTCAGCTTCCTGACCGTCAAACCATCAGAAGACCGTCCGACTGTCACAGCCAAAACATGACACCATAACATTTAAGTTGCACACTCACAAACTTGTCGATTTGCAAGAAAAATGATTACTCAAAGTATTAAATTAAAGTATTCGATCGATATCATAAAAAGCGAATCCGCAAGCTGTATCAAACTTGCAGATCCGCTTTTTATTTTGCTCTTATTTTTCGTCGATTTTATGTTATTTCTGTCTTGCTTTATTTCTATCCTGATTTACTTCTGTTTTGCTTTTTTGATTTTCTTTGATACGAACGGCCACAGCAGGCTGACTAACGCAAGCAGAAGAATCGCTCCGCTCACCGGTCTTGTGAAGAATTCCATGTATCCACCGGTTTCTGAGTAAGTAACCGCCTTACGGAAGTTCTGCTCAACCATCGGTCCTAAAATAAATCCCAGTAACATCGGCGCATTTGGCAGTCCGCCCCAAACAGACAGAATTCCAAGAAGAGCCATCGCCAGCATTACATAAATATTAAAGATGTTATTGGAATCCGTATAAGCTCCAATGAAACATAATGCCAGAATCACAGAAAAGAGGTAATGATACGGCAGTTTCAGAATTAACGGGAAAATACGGATAGTTCCAAACTGAACGAGGAGGCACAAAACCGCGGACAGCAGGGTTGCTGCAAACACAATATAGGCGATATCCGGATTTGATGTCAGTAACAACGGTCCCGGAGAAAGTCCCTGAATCGTAAGCGCTGCAAGTAACAATGCTGCTGTTCCATCTCCAGGAATTCCAAGTGAAATCAAAGGAATGATTGCACCACCGATTCCCGCATTGTTGGCAACCTCAGAAGCCCAGACACCATCTTCACATCCTGTACCAAATTCTTCTGGATTTTTCGATGCATTTTTCGCCTGTCCGTATGATACCATCGCTGCAAGGGAAGAACCCATTCCCGGTAAAAATCCAATCCAGAGACCGATAAAGAAGGAACGGATGATTGTTGCAATATGAGCTGTGATATCCTTAATGCCAACTCCAATTCCATGAAGACCGCTCATATCCACCGGTGGCATTTCCTTCTGTCCCTGTCCATGAGCCAGAACGACCTGCTGTACCGCAAACAGTCCCATCATGACACCGACCAGGCTCAAACCACCAATCAGATTGGAAGATCCAAAGGTGAAACGAAACGTTCCATCAATCGGAGAGGTACCGACAGATGCCAGAAGAATTCCGATAAATGCGGAAGCCAGTCCTCGGAACATGTTTCCTTTTGCAAGAGATACCACAAGCGTGATTGCACAGAAGCATAAGGAGAAATACTCCCACGGACCCATTTTCAAGGCAAGATCCGCAATAATTGTGCTAAGACAAATCGCTACCACGGTCGAGAAGAAGGTTCCCATAAAAGAAGCGACAATTCCAATTCCCAGAGCCTTTACCGCACGACCTTTTTTCGTCATTGGATAGCCATCAAATGTCGTTGGGATCGAAGAACCGGAACCGGGAATTCCGATCAGAACTGCGGCGATAAAACTACCGGTAACTCCACCGATCCAGACAGCTGTCAACAGCGCGATCGAAATCTTCGGCTCCATAACGAAAGTCAGCGGTAACATCAGCGTGATTCCAAGACCTCCTGAAAGTCCCGGGATCGCACCTAAAATCATTCCCGCGATTGCCGCAGTCAAAATAATAATCAAGTTTAATGGTTGTACCAAAAAAAGCATTGATGAAAACAAATATTCCATGTTTGCCTCCATATATTTTCAGACATGTATTTCCAGATCAGGACTCAAACAGCAATCCCATCGGGAGATTTACTTTTAAGGCATATGTAAAAATCAGATAGATTGCCACGGTCACAACAACCGCTACCAGTCCCGCCACAATCAGCTTTGGACGCTTTCCCTGATTTGCCAGTGCCAGAATCATAAAGAACAGGAAAAACGGCATCGGAATGATAAAACCAACAAATTTAATCCCGATTACATAGAGGAAAATCAACCCCAGAAGCTGAAGCACACGCACCCAGCCTTCCTTTGTCAAAAATGGTTCTTCCTCCCTGTTTTTTTCAAAAAAGATTCCAACACCACAGATCGCCAGTCCTATACTTCCAATCATCGGGAACAGTTTCGGTCCCGGTTCATTCAGTTGAATAAGCGGTTTTAATTGCATGGATAATCCGGCACATACAAGGCCTGCTATCACACACAGTAATCCAGTTACTCTGCTTCTGGTAACTTTCATTTCACATTCCTCCACCAACACTACTTACGCGCATTTGTTCCCACAAGACTGGTCTGCTCATCATAGCGATCAGACTCCTGCTTCATCCAATCCTGAGCAAATTTCTGATCTCCATAAGATGCAAATGCTCCGATTTTATCCAGTGCTTCCTTGCTCTCTTCATCCTCAGCCATATTCTTTACGCACTCATTGATTGCATCTACCACAGACTGATCCATTCCAAGCGGTCCATGCAGAAGGTATAAGGTTCTCTGACCAATCTCCGGATATCCCTGCTCCTCACAGCTCTCATACTCCGGATATTTTTCGCTCTTTGTGCCAACTGCAAGAATCTTTAACTTGCCTGCCTCCTCATACTGCTTTGCTGTCATCAGATCCTGTACGGTAAAGTCAATATGACCGCCTGCCAGTCCTGCCAGTTTATCGGAGTTACTTCCAGCTTCCACCATCTTCAGCTTGATATCCGCGGACTGTTCAAACACTGCCATTGTAATATGGCTTCCACCACCAATCTGAACACCGGTCTTTACGCTCTCCGGATTTGCCTTTGCATACTCAACCAGCTCTTTCAAATCATTATACGGTGCATTCGGAGCTGCTACAAATGCCTGACTGCCGTTATCTGTGACGGTACAGATATTGGTAAATTCCTCATAGGTGTGGTCATACGTTCCTGTCCAGTACGCAGATAACAGATTGCTGTGATAAAACAGCAAAGTATCTCCATCCGGCTTTGCATTTCTCACGCTCTCAAATGCAATGGTACCGCCACCATCCGGCTGATTTACAACCGTTGCCGGTTTCCCAGTCGTCTTCTGCACATACTGTGCAAAAATTCTTGCCTGAAGATCCGTTCCCGCACCTGCCTTAGCCGGAACATAAATCGTCAGCTGGCTCTTTGGCCACTCAGCGGAACCTGCGGTCTTCTGACCTTCTGTCTGGCTCTCTGTCACCTGTGCCTGCGCCTCGGTCGTTTTTTCTGTCTCCGCCGGCTTACTGCTACCGGAACATCCCGCTAAAACCATCATTGCTGTTGCAAGTAATACTGCTAATGTTTTTTTCATATGTTTTCCCTCCAACACAAATCTCTTTTTTAAATTATTTTATTTTTTATTTTACTTCCCCGTTCACTTCTTTTTGAGCACTGGCCAACATCGATTTCAGATAACCAAGCATGTAAGCTGCACCCGCCTTCTGACCACCATATTTCTCAACAAAACTTAACGGGTGATCAATCGTCACGGTACCATCATAATCCAGTTCAACCAGTTTTCTCATCACCTTGTACATGTCCATATATCCGTCTTCAATCATGGTTTCTTCAAAGTACGGCATGGTACTGCTCACATTTCTGAAATGCACCACTTTTACCTTGTTTTGTGGAACAAATTCTTCGATGTCTTTCATGAGATTTCCGAATTTTTCTCCCGTCTCAAGCCAGCATCCCGTGCAAAGTTTCATGGCAATATAAGGGCTGTTTCCTGAGAGTTCAAACAAACGTCTGTAAGAATCTGTGCACCACAGAAGATTATGAACTCCATTGATGGATGGAATTGGCGGATCATTCGGATGAAAAGCAAGTGTGACATTCTCCTCTTCCAACACAGGAAGAACACGATCCAGAAAATACTTGCAATTATCCCAAATATCCGTTTCCGTATACCGTCTGCCAAACATCAAGATATCATCCGAAATATCTTTTTCATCTACAATTCTTGTAATACAGCCACGCGAATGTTCTCCCACTGCATATCTGCTACTGAAAATCTTATCCGGGTCCCAGCTCATGTATCCCACATGGATTCCCAGTCGAGCAAGATTTCTGGTAAACTCAATGTAGCGATCGATGCAGGCATCCCGATCCGGCAATCCCAAATGGATCGAGGGACACTTATAAATACTCAGATTTCCGGCGTCTGTGATCGTCAATCCATGTTGTCTCAGTCGTTCCTGAAAGTTTTTCATATCCTGGTAATTGCAGTGCTCATCTTTAAAATACACATACACATATTCCAGACCAATCTGTTTCAGAAAAAGTAACTCTTCATCCGTTGCATCCGACCATACAATATGCTGGACTTTTATCTTCTTTCCTTTCTCCATGCTACTGTTTCCATTTCTTCTTCATTCTTCTTATTCCGTTGCGCTTCGGTTGTCCTTATCATACTAGATTCTCTTATTGAGATCTATTTCCTTTTTTCCTAAAATATCAATTTTATTTTATTATACTTTCCATATTCCAATATTTTTACATAATAATGTTTCATATATGTCTCATTTTTTCATTTTGTTTCTGTTTTTCTTCAAAAATATGGTATAATGAACCTAACAGAAAGAACAAAAATAACACTGAAGGAGGCAGGTATGAAAAATTATCTCTTGTTTGCACCAAACTCTAACATTGCAAACATTGCAAGCCAAATCAACGCGCAAACTCACGACTACCACATCGATATTGAGCTCTGTACCGAGAAGGAAGAGGTCATAAAAAAGGCAACCTCTCTCCCTCCTGAGAAATACGATCTGATCATTGCCAGAGGACTGATTGTAAACTATGTCAAGTCTGCAACCAGCCTTCCCGTTGTCTCCATGCGTATGACAAGCCAGGAAATGATGGCGCTGATCCATCAGGCAGTGAACCGTTTTGATCGCAATCACATAAAAATTGGAATCATCGGTTCCAAGGAACTCTTTCCTGATATTTCCAAACTGAATTCTTTTTTTAATGCCACGATCACGCTCTTTTACATCACTGCCCCGGATGAGGTTCGCACCTGCGTGGATCGCGCACAAAACGACCAGTACGACATCATTCTCGGAGGTCTGTCCGCCTGCCAGTACGCAGAGTCCATCCAGATGCCCAGTTTGACGTTTGAAGGCTCCGAGGACTCTCTTCTCGAAGCCCTTCGTGTGGCGCGTCAGATTTCCTACGCCTCCGAAATTGAAAAAAAGAACCGCGCTGAAATCTCGGTTCTTCTCGACTATTCGATCAACGGAATCATCCGCATAGACAGCAATGGACATATGATCAATATGAATCGAATCGCCCGTGAGACTCTGCACTATCCGTTTGACAGTACCTCTCACCAGCACATTTCTGCCCTGAGCAATAACATTTCCCCCTCCCTTCTGCACCAGGTGCTTGATCTTGGAATGTCCATTCATTCCCTGTTCCTGACGATCGGAGAGCATGACTTTTTATGTAACTTTATTCCGCTGACTGCGAATCAGGTGTCGGATGGCGCGATTCTCTCCCTGCAAGAGACAAAAACGATCCTGAACGCCAGTTCCATCATCAAGCGCGATTCCCATCAGGCGGACCCACAGGCAAAATTTTCGTTTCAAAATTTCATCTGCGTTTCAGAAACGATGCAACAGATCATCCGAAACGCAAAAATCATGTCCCAGGCTGACTCTCCCGTCTTTATTTATGGCGAAAACGGGACAGAACGCGAACAGCTCGCGGAATGCATTCATCTCGAAAGCACCCGATGCAATGGTCCCTTCATCACCTTTGACTGCAAAGGATATCGCGCTGAGGAACAGAGAAAACTTTTACGCGGTTTTCTGGGCAATGACAAAAATGCCGACTATATTTCCCCATTTTCCTTTGCGGATAAGGGCACTCTCCTGATCAAAAACATTGACCATCTGACTTCGGATAATCAGGAATTTTTGTTGCATTTCCTGACTGCTAAAACCGTGCTTGACCCTGAGATTCACCGGCTTTACACCTACGATGTCCGCATCATCGCAACGGCCGCCTCTAACCTGCGCTCACAGCTTGAGCAGGAAGAGTTTAATTCGGAGCTTTTTTATCTGCTATCCGGAATGTCCCTCCACCTTCCTCCGTTGCGTCAGCGAAAAGAGGATGTTCGCGCTTACATTCATTCCTACATCCGACACTACTCGAATCTGCACTCACGGCTTAACACCCTATCTGCGGATTCCGAGAAAATCCTTGTGCAGTATCCCTGGCCCGGCAACCTGACACAACTCTCTCATTTTTGTGAACACCTTGTTCTATTTTCCAACCGCAAAATCATCTCCGAAGATTTTGTTTCTTCCGAGCTGATCAATGCATTTCCGCCGATCAAGCAGGAGACCGCTTCGGATTCCGATTCAGACCGTTTCTGGCCGAATGAAGAGGCCCGCCATCTGGCTGAACTGCTCAAAAAGTACAATGGGAACAAGAATCAGATCGCAAACATGCTCGGCATAAGCCGTTCAACGCTCTGGAGAAAACTGAAACGCTATCATCTGCAATAAATAAAAAAGTCAAAACACACAATCTCTGTCATCAGAAACAAAAAACGAAAGAAAACAACTCGCGAGAGAACCAAAAAAGCGCAGTAGACGGTACTTTTCGATACCACCTACTGCGCATTCTTATACAAAACTCACTATGCATCTACGCTGAGTCATTTATTTATTATTTTTCATATAAAAAACGTTCCGGCAGTTCCACGCCAAATGCTTTTGCCAGCTCTCTAAACTGATCCGGTGTGATCGTCTGCCGTTTTTCCGGACAGATTGACCGCATTTTCACAAGAATTTCCGCTGCCTTTTCCACGGTATGCATCAGACCAAACGTCTCATCAAAGTCTGCTCCGGAGCAAAACATTCCGTGATGCGCCCAGATTGCTACGTTATATTTCTCCATCAACTTGCTTGTGGCAACTGCGATCTCTCTTCCACCGGGCACCATCCACTCGACAACACCGACTCCCTGCGGAAAGACAACCGGGCATTCCGTCGCCATCTCCCACAGTTCTCTGGTAAATACCTCATCTGTCAGCGGAAGTACATATGTCAGAGCGATCACATTTGGGGTGTGCGCATGATAAATCACGCGATTTCTCCCCTTTGTCAGCTTCTGCTTTACCTCGTGATTCATCAGGTGAGTCGGCAATTCACTTGTCGGTCTTCCGCCTCCGGTAAATCCCCATACAATCCGGTAATCTTTTCCCGTTTCGTCCAGCTGAATCAAGCCGATGGAATCCTCTGGATTTAAAATGACATTTCGCAAGTACTTTCCGCTTCCCGTCACAAGGAAAAAGCCTCCGGCCAGTGTTGGAACCTCTGTCCCGATCGGTTTCCACTCACCCTCAAAATTGAGTCCGTCCCTGACTTCCTCCACATCCGCTTCCGTCAGATAATAGGATACATTTCCTCCGTTTCTCTCATGCCAGCCCTGTTCCCAGCCATCATTGCACATGCGAATAAAGCCTTTTACAAATTCCGCATCCAATACCGTACCCATTTTTATCCTCTCTTTCTCAACACCGTATTTTCATATGTTTTTACCTGTTCATACCAGGTTTCCCCACACGGAACCTGATTCTTTTCGCAGAAATAATCCCAGACCGCACCAAATGGATAGGTTTTTAATTCTTCCTGAAGCATCATGACCTCCGTCAGTCTCCCCTCATCCTGAAGGTTTGCCAGTTTCTGATTTGGCGTGAGCAATGCATACAGGAGTGCCTTCTGCATATTGCGCATTCCAATCGTCCAGGCTGCAATCCGGTTGATACTTGCATCAAAGAAGTCCAGTCCGATTTTCACGCGATCAATCGCATCGTTTCTCACAATCTCCTTTGCAATTTCGCGCGTCTCATCATCAAACAGCACCACATGATCGGAATCCCATCTCACCGGTCTCGTAACGTGAAGCGCGATCTGGTCAAAGAACAACAGCATCGAAGAAATCTTATCGGATACGACCTCTGTCGGATGATAATGTCCATTATCCATCAGTGGTAAAATGCCATTTTTAGACGCATAGTTTATGGTAAATTCCGATGAACCCACCGTATAGGACTCCAATCCAATTCCAAACACCTTCGATTCCAGGGATACCAGAACTTTTGAGCGATCATATGGAATACTGAGGATCTGATCAAGCGACTCCTTAAAACGCTTTCTCGGTGCCAGACGGTCCGCCGGAATATCCTTATAGCCATCTGGAATCCAGATATTCATCACACACGGCTCTCCCGTCTGCTCCGCAAAATACTCGGAAATGCGAATGCATGCCTGAACATGATGAATCCAGAAATCCCGCACCTCTTTATCCGGACTTGACAGCGTCAAATTGTCTTTCACCATCGGATGAGAAAACAGCGTCGGATTAAAATCCAATCCAAGTCCACGCTCTTTTGCAAACTGAACCCACGGCTCAAAATGTTTCGGCTCAATCTGATCCCGATCCACATATTCCTCATCGTTAAAGATCGCATAGCAGGCATGCAGATTCAGCTTATGCGTTCCAGGAATCATGCTCAGGACAAAATCAATATCCTTCATAAGTTCTTCCGGAGTTCTGGCACGTCCCGGATAATTTCCTGTCGCCTGAATTCCTCCTGTCAACGGTCCCTTCTGGTCAAAACCGACCACATCGTCTCCCTGCCAGCAGTGCAGAGAAATGCGAATTTTCTCAAGCGTCTTCATCGCCTGTTCGGTATCTACCCCAATCTTTTCATACTGTTCCTTTGCCCAATCGTAATATGCCTGAGTTTTCATTCCTACCTCCTGTATTCCTTAATATCAAATGAATCGTAAATCATTTTCCGCGCATTCTCCAACGAAGAACATTCGCCCGAGTGAATCATCTGCGCCACCAAATTTCCGATCGCCGTTGCCTCGGACGGTCCACTGTACACCGTCTTTTTCGTCTTTTCTGCCGTCAGTCTGTTCAAATACGTCGCATTGGAACCGCCTCCCACAACATAAAGCGCATCGTACTCTTTGCCCGTGAGTTCTTCCATCTCTTTTATCGTCCGTTCATAACAGTCAGACAGGCTCTGATAAATCACCGCAGAAATTTCACCTTCCGTTTCCGGCACCCTCTGTCCCGTCTTCTCACAATACTGCAAAACCGCTTGAATCATGCTCTCCGGTGCAAGAAATACCGGATCATTCACATCCACACGCGATGGGAAATCGGTATTTTTTTCTGCCATCTCGCAAAGTTCGGCAAATGACCATCGATCGTTCCACTCATGTCGCACGGATTGAATCATCCACAGTCCCATGATATTTTTCAGATAGCGAAACCGATACTCATAGCCACCCTCATTCGTCATGTTGGCTTTTTGGCTTTCCCGGCTACAATCTGCCTCCCTGCGCTCTGTGCCCAAAAGCGACCAGGTTCCGGAACTGAGATACAAAAAATCTTCTCCTGTTGCCGGAACTGCCATCACCGCCGATGCCGTGTCATGAGTTGCCGGCTGAATCACCTGTGTCTGAAATCCGACCTGCTCTGCAATTTCCGGCTTCAATACTCCGATCTTGGTTCCTGCCATCGTGATATTGCCAAACAAGGATTTTTTATAACCCAGCTTTTCAATCAAGGACCAGTCCCAGTCTTTTGTCAGGGGATTCACCAACTGCGTCGTCGTCGCATTCGTGTACTCTGTCATTTTGACCCCGGTCAGAAGATAGCTCAAATAATCCGGAATCATCAACATCGTCTCTGCCCTTTCTAAACGTCCCGTTTTTGACTCCTTATCCGCCATCAACTGATAAATCGTATTAAAGATCTGTTTCTGAATGCCGGTATGTCGATACAACTGTTCTGGATCGATACAAGCCTCAACAATCTCATCCATTCCCGTCGTTCTTCCATCTCGATACGCATAAACCGGATCAATTCGTTCTCCCTGCTGATCCATAAGCACATAGTCGACTGCCCAGGTATCAATGGCCATGCTGACCGGTATTTTTCCTTTTTCTCTGCAACATTTCAGTCCATTTTTTACCTCTTGAAATAAATGTTCCACATCCCAGCATAAATGTCCGTCTTCTTTTTTCATTCCATTTTCAAACCGGTAAATTTCTTCAATCTCCAGTTTTCCCTCTGACAGACAGCCCAGAATGTGTCGCCCGCTCGAAGCCCCTATATCAACTGCAAGATAATACTGTCTCATGTTCTCTCCTTCATCCTAATCTAAATGAAAGACCTGCTTTAAATCAACGCTGACAGGACTGTTATCCTCGTTGGTCTCCATAATGTCTGCCATATAGTCCCACCACTTTCTATTGATTTCTGTGTCCGCGCCTTTTCTCCACAATTCCTCATTTTCGATTTCTATATATCCGTAGAGAACGTTGGTCTCTCGATCTAAAAAAATAGAATAATTTTTTCCCCCATAAGCATGAATCATCTCTTTCATTTCCGGCCAAAGCTGGTTATGACGATATTCATATTCCTCTTCCATTCCCGGAAACAATTTCATTTTGAATGCTTTCTGCATGACAACCTCCCATCTTTGTTTTTCCTGCATCTCGGTTATGCTTATCATACAGATTTTAAAAAAAGAATTCTATTTCCTTTTCCTCCAAAATATCATTCTAAATTTATAATAGTTTCCATATTTGACGTTTTTTGAAACGCTATGTTTCTTTTATGTTTCTTTCTGTTTATATATGCGACATTTGATTCGATGAACCTCCGCGAGCGCCGACTTGAATAGGGCGCAATTTCTGATCACACAAAAAAAGCAGGATAATCAATTTCTGATTATCCTGCCAAAAAGAATTCTCTTTTATTACTTATATGTATTTAATCAAATTAAGCCTCAGCGACTACCTTGAATGCCTCGTCGAGATCCTCGATGATATCGTCCACATTCTCGGTACCGATGGACAGACGAATCGTTGCCGGGGTGATGCCCTGATCTGCCAGCTCCTCCTCATTCAGCTGAGAATGGGTTGTGGATGCCGGATGGATAACCAGAGACTTCACATCTGCGACGTTTGCAAGCAGGGAGAAGAGCTCCAGATTGTCGATGAACTTCTTCGCATTCTCTGCGCCACCCTTGATCTCGAAGGTGAAGATGGAACCACCACCGTTCGGGAAGTACTTCTTGTACAGTGCCTGCTGTTCCGGATCATCGGATACAGACGGATGATGAACCTTCTCTACGAGCGGATGATTGTTCAGATACTGAACGACTTTCAGTGCGTTCTCCACATGACGCTCTACTCTCAGGGACAGAGTCTCAAGACCCTGTAACAGAATCCATGCGCTGATCGGAGCGATCGTTGCGCCGGTATCTCTCAGCAGGACTGCACGGATCTTGGTTACAAATGCTGCCTTGCCAACTGCCTTTGTGAAGCTAACACCGTGATAGCTCGGGTTCGGCTCGGTTAAGGACGGGAACTTTCCGCTTGCCTCCCAGTCGAAGTTACCGCTGTCTACGATCACACCGCCAAGGGTGCTTCCGTGACCACCGATGAACTTGGTTGCGGAGTGAACCACGATGTCTGCGCCGTACTCGATCGGGCGTACCAGATACGGGGTTGCGAAGGTGTTATCAACTACCAGCGGAATCTTGTGTGCATGTGCAATGTTTGCGAGTCTCTCGATATCTACAACATCGGAGTTCGGGTTTCCAAGGGTCTCTACATGGATTGCCTTGGTGTTGTCCTGAATGGCTGACTCTACTTCCTCATAGTTGAACGGATCTACGAAAGTGGTCGTGATGCCGTACTCGCTTAAGGTGTGTGCTAAGAGGTTGTAAGTACCGCCGTAGATGTTCTTTGCTGCTACGATGTGATCGCCTGCATGTGCCAGGTTCTGGAAAGTGTAGCTGATTGCTGCTGCACCGGAAGCGACTGCCAGAGCTGCGACACCGCCCTCAAGAGCTGCAACTCTCTGCTCAAATACATCCTCGGTCGGGTTGGTCAGACGACCGTAAATGTTACCTGCATCTGCCAGTCCAAAACGTGCTGCTGCGTGATCACAGTTGCGGAACACATAGGAGGTTGTCTGGTAAATCGGAACGGCTCTTGCGTCGGTCACTGCATCCGGCTGTTCCTGTCCTACATGAAGCTGTAAGGTTTCAAACTTTAAATTTCTGTCTGCGTATGCTTTCTTACTCATAATTGATTTCCTCCTCAAGTTCAGGTCTATTTTTTGTTTCCTTTATTTCCTATCAACTTACAAGGAGATAATAACAAACTTTCCAAAATCTGTCTAATAGAAAAAACCAGATCTCCAGTTATAGATTGAACCTATAACTCGTTTCGGCAGGGCGTTCCCTCTTTCATCTGCACGATTCCCCGGATTCCACAGTCCACCATACTGCGAACTGCGGTATCCGTGTAGAATGCCATATGCGGGGTGAAGATCACGTTGCGGAACTGGTGCAGATAGAACCAGTTTCTGTTTTTCAGAATATCGATGCGGTGATCCTCATGGATAATCCCCTCCTCGCCCTCAACGGTGTCAAGACCGAGGGCTCCGATCTTCTCGCTCTCGATGCCCTCGACAAGCGCATCGATATCCACAAGCTCTCCGCGCGCACAGTTGATCAGGATCACGCCATCCTTCATCTTTGCAATCGTCTCGCGATCGAGCATATGATAATTCTCCGGTGTCAATGGAAGATGAAGCGTGATGATGTCTGCCTCGCGGTAAACGGTCTCACGATCCACATAGGTTGCATACTTCTTCACTTCTTCCTTCTCATACGGGTCAACTGCCAGAATCCGACAGCCAAATCCAGACAGACTGCGGATTACCTGAGCACCGATCTTTCCGGTTCCGATCACACCGACTGTCATATGTTTGAGCTCGCGTCCCATCAGTCCTTTGAGTGCAAAGTCATTGACCTGACCTCTCCAGAGCGCCTGCTTGTAATTGCGCAGACACATCAACATCATCATAATCGTAAAATCCGACACTCCGTCCGGCTCATAGCTTGCGTTGCACACATGGATACCAATGCTCTTCGCATACGCTACATCAATATGATTAAATCCGATCGTTCTCGTTGAGAGGCACTCCACGCCCAGTTTCTTCCACGCGTCCAAAAGCGGAGCATCGATCGTGCCCTGACCAAGAATTGACACGCCGTCACAGCCCTCTGCCATCCCCGCATTCTCCAGCGACGGCACCTCACCGGTCTCCACAACCTCAACCTTTAACTCCTCCGCGATTCTGGCAATATCCGCCTTCTCGTCCTCTCGTACCTCATAGAGCAGTATTCTCATAACAAATCTGTCCTTTCCCTGTCTCACCCAGACATATTCCTCGAACCATCTCTCGTCCCCATTGTCTGCATGCCCAGTGTATGTTAGATTTTATTTCTCATCAATCTCATCGTACCACAGGAAGCCCCAAATTGACAGCTCCTCTTTTGAAAGAAATTCACTCTATTTCCTATCATAAAAAATCCCGCAAGCAGATTTCTCGTTACCAATTACGCATTGCGCAAACAGCAATAGATTTTCTACTTGCGGGAAATATTTTTGCAAATACTTAAAGCCTACGTCTATACCAGCTGGCGACGTAAGACGAGAAAGTGCAGGCAAACCCGTGTGAAACGTCAGTGCTTAGGTCGCGTAGTCTGCGACCTTATGCACTGCTACGTTGAACCCGGAGCGAGAGCGCGTTTGCCTGACTTTACTCGTCGTCGGCGCCTCGATAAATCTATAAATTTTTAGAAGATCACCGTCAACAGCATCTTAAAATTCTCTTTTCCATACACCGCATGCGGATGGCGAGCCGGCATCACAATCGTCTCTCCCTCGTGAAGCTCATACTCGACACCATCGATCGTAATCCGTCCAACACCGTCAAGGCACTGTACCATTGCATCTCCGCCGGACTCATGTGTGCTGATCTCCTCCCCTTTCCAGAAAGAAAACAGCGTCAGGCTGACTGCATCATTCTGCGCAAGTGTACGGCTGACTACCTGACCCTCCTGATACGCAATCATCTCTTTCAGACTTAAAACCTCTGCCTTGTTAATGTTCTTCATTCTCTCTTCCATCATACCTTCTCCTTTTTTGTTATTAATTTCCCGCTTTACCGTCCACCCGGACCATCTAGCGGATTTGCCTCTGATTCTTCCTGTGTACATTGTGCAGTCTTTTCTCTTTCTTGCTTTTCTTGCGTTCCAGATTCTCTGAATCTTCCACCTTCGCCTTTTTAGTATCTTTAGCGACCCAGCAGAGCCTTTAAATCCTCCTCGGCTGTCGTCGTCGGCGCGATGTGATAGTTCTCCACCAGATAGTTTAACACATTTTTAGAAATAAATGCAGGTAAAGTCGGGCCAAGTCGAATATTTTCAATTCCAAGGTGAAGCAGGGTCAGCAAAATGCAGACTGCCTTCTGCTCATACCAGGACAATACGAGCGACAACGGAAGCTCATTGACCGAACACTCAAATGCCTCCGCAAGCGCAATTGCCACGCGAATCGCACTGTACGCGTCGTTGCACTGTCCCATATCCATGATGCGCGGAAGTCCCGCCACTTCCCCGAGATCGAGATCATTGAAACGATACTTTCCGCACGCAAGCGTCAGAATCACAGAATCCGCCGGAGTATTCTTCACAAAATCCGTGTAATAATTTCTTCCCGGGCGCGCACCGTCACAACCTCCTACGAGGAAGAAATGACTGATCTTTCCTGATTTTACAGCCTCCACAACCTGATCTGCAACGGAGAGCACCGTTCCATGCGCAAATCCGGTCATCACCTGCTTTCCGCCATTAATTCCTGTCATCTCGCGCCCCTCCGGATAACCGCCAAGCTCCAGAGCCTTCTCGATCACCGGTGTGAAATCCTTATCCTTTCCGATGTGTTTCATCTCCGGATAGGAGACAACCTCCGTCGTAAACACGCGATCCGCATAGCTCTTCTTCACCGGCATCAGGCAGTTTGTCGTGAAGAGAATCGGAGCCGGAATGTTGTCAAACTCCTTCTGCTGGTTCTGCCATGCCGTTCCGAAATTTCCTTTCAGATGCGGATATTTCTTTAATTCCGGATAGCCGTGCGCCGGGAGCATTTCCCCGTGCGTGTAAATGTTAATACCTTTATCCTTTGTCTGCTCCAGCAGAAGTTTCAGATCAAGAAGATCGTGACCGCTGATCACGATAAACGGTCCCTTCTCAACGGAGAGCGGAACTGTCACCGGCTTCGGATCTCCAAAACTCTCGCGATTTGCCTTGTCAAGAAGCTCCATACATGCCAGATTCACCTCTCCGACCTCAAGGACAACCGGAAGCAGATCTGCCATCTCAAGCTCATAACCGAGCACAGCGAGCGCCTTCACAAAGAACTGGTCAACCGTTTCATCGCGGTATCCGAGTACCATCGCATGATAGGCATAGGCTGCCATTCCGCGGATTCCAAACAGGATCAGCGACTTTAATGAGCGAATGTCCTCATCTGCCTCCCAGATCGCCTTCATCTCATATGCATCTGTGTCGCCACAGCGAGAAGCACAGGTGATGCATCCCGGGGAGATTCTCGCCTTCTCCTGACGCACGCGCTCAATCATTTCTTTTACAGTCTCTTCATTGAAATTTACATTCGTGATCGTCGTAAACAGGGCTTCTATAATCAGCTCGGTCGTGTGCTCATCACCCGGATGATGAAAGCACCCTTTCGCCAGACCGATCAGCTCTCCGGTCAGCTCATCCTGAAGATTTGCGACATCTGCACTCTTTCCACATACTCCCGCATTTCCTGTACATCCAGTGCATCCTGCGGTCTGTTCACACTGAAAACAAAACATTTTATTCATTCAAGATTTCCTCCATCTCTCTGCGCTATTTTTTGATCTCTTTTGTCTCTTTATTTCTTTCGATTTTTCTTTCTATTTTCTTCAATTTTTCTCGATATTTCTTTTGAGTTCTCTCGTTATTCTTATGCTATTCTCATGCTATTCCCATGCTTTCTTTTTTCTTTCGCTCGTATACAGAATACTCGAAAATCCATCAAAACTCCGTAACGATTGTTACAAATCCGAAAAAATCTCAAATAAAATTCAATTTCTCAAGAAACCTCTCCGGAAACAGAGCCGAAAAAAAGAGAGACCTCACAGGACAACTGCCTGCAAAGTCTCTCTCTTTTCCCTATGTAGAAGAAATCTTCTTATTCGGTTTTGTTCTCAGATGAGCAACGCGGATTAGTTGTTGATCAGCTTATCCTCTTCGTTGTTCCAGCTGTACAGCTTACGGATCTCTGCACCAACCTTCTCAGACGGATGCTCGGAAGCCAGCTTTCTCATAGCCTTGAAGTGTACCTGACGACCTGCCGGAGACATATCAAGCAGGAACTCCTTAGCGAAGGTACCATCCTGGATATCGGTCAGGATCTTCTTCATGGTCTTCTTGGTCTCCTCAGTGATCAGCTTCGGTCCGGTGATGTAATCGCCGTACTCAGCAGTGTTGGAGATGGAGTAACGCATTCCAGCGAAACCAGACTGGTAGATCAGGTCTACGATCAGCTTCATCTCATGGATGCACTCGAAGTATGCGTTCTTCGGATCGTAACCAGCCTCAACCAGAGTCTCGAAACCTGCCTGCATCAGAGCGCAAACACCGCCACACAGAACTGCCTGCTCACCGAACAGATCGGTCTCAGTCTCGGTACGGAAGGTGGTCTCCAGCAGACCTGCTCTTGCTCCGCCGATGCCCAGGCCGTAAGCCAGTGCCTTCTCCAGAGCCTTGCCGGTGTAATCCTGCTCAACAGCTACCAGACACGGAGTTCCCTTACCTGCCTGATACTCACTACGAACGGTATGACCCGGTGCCTTCGGAGCGATCATGGTTACATCGACATTCTTCGGCGGGTTGATGCATCCGAAATGAATATTGAAACCATGAGCAAACATCAGCATGTTGCCCTCTTCCAGGTTCGGCTCGATGTCTTTCTTGTACATATCTGCCTGCAGCTCATCGTTGATCAGGATCATGATGATATCTGCCTTCTTTGCAGCCTCTGCTGCGGTATAAACTTCAAAGCCCTGCTTCTCAGCCTTTGCCCAGGACTTACTTCCCTCATACAGACCAATGATAACGTGGCATCCAGAATCCTTTAAGTTTAATGCGTGTGCATGTCCCTGGCTACCGTAGCCGATAATCGCAATCGTCTTACCCTCCAGTAAGGATAAGTTACAATCTTCCTGATAATAAATCTTTGCCATGATTCTTTTCCTCCTTGGAAATACATATGAATCTAAATTCTTTTAAAATTTTATAAGCAAAAGGATTCATACCGGCGTCTCTCTGTCCGTCTTTGGCATTCCTTCTCGCTAACATCTCTCATGGATCTCGCCGTGTCTCATCAACATTTCCGTCGAAATCCGTCCGCCCTGCGCTTACGGCAGATAACGGATGTCATCAGAACCTCTTGAAAGGCCCGTCAGACCAGTTCTTGCAAGCTCCAGAATCTCATAATCCTCGAGCAGGTTGATAAGGGCATCCAGTTTGGACTGATCACCGGTCAGCATAACGGTGAGGGAATCTTTTCCCACATCCACGATCGTCGCACGGAAAATGCTAGAGATCGCATTGACTGCCTGACGCTGATTTGCATTCGCCCGAACCTTTACCATGATCAGTTCCCGGTAAACGGAATGACCCGGCTTGAGTTCCTTGATGTCGCGGACATCTTCCAGCTTACGCAACTGTTTCTCAATCTGTTCCAAAATGCTCTGATCTCCGTAGGAAACCACTGTCATTCTGGAATAGCGCTCATCTGCCGTAACACCAACGGTCAGACTCTCGATATTATATCCCCGGCGACTGAACAGACCCGCAACGCGACTCAGTACACCAGAAGTGTTGTCTACCAGCAATGATAAAACAATTCTATCCATCGGCTCTCACCCTTTCCTGTCAACTGACATTCCGACTGCCAACACAAATCGGATTCTCAGCTTGCCCATTACATATCGATTTCCCATAATCACTGATCTCCTATCTTATTGATCTCCTATCGGACCTCGCATGTAATTCGTAATTCTTATGATAACAATCATGTACCTTTTTGTCAACTCTCAAAATGGAATGTATGATATTCCTGAGAGTTATAGGTTGCTGTTCACGCATGGCGAAAACAGCAACGAATTCTGGTGGCAATCCGATCTCATTTCGATCAACGCACCATATCTCTCGTGATTTCTGCGAGACTTCCTGCCCCGCACATTGCCATCGTATCCTTCAGTTCTGCTCCGAGACGGGTGATGAGTTCCTCAACCCCCTCCTCTGCTCCGCCGTACACGGCTGTCACAAACGGACGACAGATCAAAACACCGTCTGCACCAAGCGCAAGCGCCTTAAACAGATCCACTCCGGTCCGGATTCCTCCGTCCACCAGAATCTTCATCGAACCTCCGACTGCCTCTGCGATCTCCGGAAGAACCTCTGCGGTTGCCGGACACTGGTCAAGTACACGACCGCCGTGATTTGAGACGACAATTGCGGATGCACCTGCCTCCTTCGCTTTCCTTGCCCCGCGCACAGTCATGATTCCCTTCACGATAAATGGCAGTCCTGCCTCGCGAATGATCTCACCAAGCTCCTCCACCGTCTTTGCTCCAGCCGGTGGATTGCGGTCTTTCAAGAACGGAAGTCCCGCTGCATCCACATCCATTGCAACTGCAAATGCCCCGCTCTCGCGAACAAGTTTCATCTTCTCTGCTACGGTCGGCGCATCCCACGGCTTGACCGTCGGCACTCCGATTCCGCCTGCGCGCTTTACTGCCTGTGTCGCCGAGATCATCACGTTCGGATCAGTTCCGTCGCCGGTAAATGCCGAGATTCCTGCATTTGCACACGCGCGAACGAGAACATCGTTGTAGCTTGCGTCGTTATACGCTTCCCCGTAATGCAGGTTCACTGCGCCCACCGGACCTGCAAAAAACGGGAACGCAAATTTCTTTCCGAACAGCTCAAATGTCGTGTCAACCGGGCGATTTGCGCAGAGCGTGTCCATCTGCACACGGATCTCCTTCCACTTCTCGTAGTTGCGGATTGCGGTGTCTCCGACTCCCTTTGCACCCGGTCCCGGAATCTGATTTCTGCACGCCCGCCCGTCACAGATCTCACACCCCTTACAATATTTTCCCAGACATGTTCTCGCCTGAAGAAGCACTTCTTTCTTTGTCAACATTGCCCTCATCCTCCTGATTTTTTATTTTTTAACCCGCTTTCCTTTCAAATCAAATTGATTGTTTGATTGCTTTGATGGTTTGATTAGTTTGATTGCTTTAATGGTTTAATCGATTTAATGGTTTGATCGCTTGATCTCTTTAATTTGCCATGTAAAATCCCTTTTCGTCTTTGAGTGGAATGTCCTCCGACTCCACATCCTCAATCTGGATATACGGCTCCTGTCTCAGACGCCGTACCAGTTCCCAAACCATGAGTTCTGACCCCTGCACTTCCATCTCAACACGACCATCCCAGAGATTCTGCACCCAGCCGTAAAGCCCGAGTCCCCGCGCAATTCGCGTCGCCTGATAGCGAAATCCCACTCCCTGCACGCGACCGGAAAAATAGAAATGTTTTCTCACCGTTTTCATGAAACCGCCCCTTTCGATCTCTTTTTTTGCCTCTCTTTTTTACCTCTCTTTTTTCGATCTTCAAACCGATTTTTCAGCTTTTCTATCCTTGATCGAATCGATTCTCCGTATTTCTGATTGTTCTCTATTTTATTTCTTTTTTTGATTCTTCTTACCCATCGACGGATCTCCGACAACCCGCTTAAACAACAGCAGATACACCGTCGTCGACACAATAGAAGAAATGATGTCCGACACCGGCTCCGTGCAGAATACATTCGTGATACCAAACAGAAGCGGAATCACAAACACGCCCACCAGATAGAGCGTTTTTCGAAACAGCGACAGACTGATTGCGACATGTGCGATTCCCATTCCCGTAAATCCATCCACAATCGTGTACTGCACCGCAAGCGGAATCACCGCAAGTGCTGAGATCCTGATTGCCCTTGCCGTCAGCTCAATGTACTCCGGATTTCTCGTAAAAATCTGTGCAAACAGCCCCGGTACCAACTGGGAGAGCAAAAACATGATCGTCGTAAATCCCAATGACATCTTCAAAATGTGCTGTTGCGCCTTCCAGATGCGGTCGGGACGCTTTGCACCGAAATTGTAGCCGAGAATCGTCTGCGTTCCACTCGTGATTCCCCCAAGCGGCATCGTCACAATCAGCATGAAGCTCTGTGCAATCGTCGCACACGTCAACAGCGTATCGCCCTGCACCGGGCCTCCGAGTCTCTGAATCACTGTGTTCATCGAGATGATCAGCACATTGTCCATCGCAATGATGATGCACGGGGACGCACCGACCTTGATGACCCGCTTCATGACCTTCCAGCTGTAATCCCCAAACGTGATGCGGATCGGCACCCGCTTTCCAAAAAGAAACGTCAGCACATAGGTGCAGGACGCGAACTGGGAGAGCACCGTCGCAAGCGCTGCCCCGCGTACCCCCATTCCCAGTCCAAAGATAAACAGCGGGTCCAGCACAATGTTTGCAACCGCACCGAGCACAACCGCCTTCATTCCGATCTTTGCAAAGCCCTGACAGATGATAAACTGATTCATTCCCGTCGTCATCAGCGCAAAAACTGTACCGATCAGGTAAATTGTGATGTACTGGTAGGCATAGGTGAAGGTTCTCTCTCCCGCGCCAAACCACCAGAGCATCTTTTCTGAGAGCGCAAGCGCCGTCCCCGTCAGAACTGCCGATAAAATCAGAAGCATGAGGAAACAGTTCGCAAGAATCTGCTTCGCCAGACGCTCATTCTTTTCTCCGAGTCGAATGCTCATTAGCGGAGCACCACCGATTCCGATCAGACAGGCGAACGAGGAAATCAGCGTCACAATCGGTCCGCAGACCCCGACTCCCGCAAGCGCACTCTCTCCGATCTGTGGAATATTTCCTATGTACATTCGATCCACAATGCTGTAAAACACGCTGACAAACTGCGCGAGCATCGACGGAATCGCCAGTCTCCAGACAAGCCCTTTCACATCATCCGTGTCAAGGTTATTTTCCAGTTTCATCTCTTTTCTATTTTCTGAACCCATCTCTCCTACCCATTCCTGTTTCTTCTAAATTTCTTCTTATGTCTCTTCTTATATTTTTCTTAATCTCTTCTTCGCTTTTCTTTTTTCTTTTCCAGTCTCTCTTGTCTGAGCAACATCCAACTTGACGGCAAGTACATGTTTGCTTTTTCCATTAGTCTATGGATCCACTCAAAAATGACCTGCCTCATGCTCCTCATTGAGCCATGCAACTGCTTCCCAGATTCCCTCCGTCGTAAACGGAAAATCCCGGCTGTGCTTCTTTTCGTCCGCTGTGACCTCATAATTAAACGGTTCCGGCCAGATCACGGCGCAGATCACGTTTTCTGTCTTTGCAGGCTCCTCTCCCTGTGCCTCCTCGATCGTCCGCTCCGCCTTCTCAAGAAGGTAGCGCATTCCCCGGAAACTTCCGGTAAACCGGCTCTTTTTTAAATACGGGATGGAAATATCTCCATGAAGGTCAATTTTTGTGTTCTTATTCTCTCTCATCCCCGTCATTCCTTTCCTGTTCTTCCACAGTCTCTTCTTCTATCTCTTCTTCTATCTTTTCTTCTATGATTTTTTCTGTATCATTTTTTCTTTCATGATCTTTTCTTGGATAATCCTTTCTTGGATTGATCTCTTACACGGCCTTTGCTTCGCTCTTTCCTGCGTCCTGTCTTATATTCTGTCTTGTATCCGATCTTATGACTGTGCCCTTTTCCTCTTTTAAAAATCGCTCAATCACTCTCAGATACCGCTCCCTCTTGTGCAGGAAATCTACATGGCGCGCCTTCTTTAACAGAACCAGACGACTTCCCGGAATCTGGCGTTGCATCCACTGGCTGTGAGAAACTCGGATCACATCGTTCGTTCCGGCAATCAACAGCGTCGGTGCCTGAATTTTCCCAAGTCTCTCCTCCGTCAAATCCGGAGAGTGAAACATCAAGCCGTTGAGCATCCTGCTCCGATCAAACTTCTGGCGCTGTCTCTTGTCCTGACAGAATTCCCTCATGATTCCGGCAACCGCATACTCCGCGCCGACAAACAGATAATACGGCAGAAGCATCCCCCACGGCTTTGCATTTCCACTGACCGCAATCACTTCCGTCGTGTGCTCCGGATAGAGGGATGCAAATTCCAGTGCAATGTTCGCCCCATCGCTGAATCCGAGAAGCGTGACCTGCTCAATTCCGAGATGGTGGAGCAATTTGAGAACATCGCCCGCCATATCCTGAGTCGTAAATTCCAGACTCGACGTTCTCTTTAAGAGGGAATGACCGTGCCCTCTGCTGTCCATCAAAATCACCTGAAATCCCCGTTTTTCAAACCAGACTGCATACTTCTCAAAAATTTTGTGGGACTCCCCGTTTCCGTGAAGAAGGACGATCGGTCTTCCGCTCCCGTGCACCTCATAATAGATTCTTGCGTCATCCGTCTCAAACTTTCCGCTTCTCATCTTATCTTCCGTCTCATCTTTCCCCATCACTCTGCATCTTCCCTTCCATTGCCAACGATATCGACTCTCTCGTTCACGGTTTTATCCATTCTCTCATCGATTCCCTCGTTATTTGCTCTCCTGCTTTCTCTCATCTTTTTTGTCTTGTTTCCTCTGAAAACGTTCTTTCAAAAATGACCGCACATAATCCATGATTCCCTGAGGATTCTGGATCTTTACCACTGCATAAAACATATCGGGTGTCGGCACTTTCGGCAGGTATGCATAGTAGGACGGCACCCATTCAGTCGGACTGTACTTCTCCTTTGCCCGATAGAGATCGCGGAATCCATAGCAGGCATTCAGATTGTCATAAACAAAGCGAAGCAGTTTCTCGATCGGATTCGCACTTTTTTCGTCAAGTCCGGTCAGAGGAGCAACACCGAGACTTCCATACTCGATCCCCTCCTCCTTAAATGCCTGAAATGCCTGATAAATAATCGTCTCCATGACTCCGCCCGGAGCATCGTTTCCGTGACGGGTCACATCTGCCATATAGCCATTTCCTGCCATAAACGGTACGAAGACGACAAATGCCACAATCTTCCCTGCTTCCGTCTGCGCATAGAAATAACGACGATCCATCGGATTTTCCAGACCGACGGTTCCCATCGTAAACGTCAGAAGACCGCTCTTTTTCTCGGAAAGCCACTCATCGCTGACCCGAGTCAGTCCCGCCTCAATCTCAGGATCTCTCTGTTCGCTGATGCGATACTCCTTAATTGTGATTCCGGCTTTCGTTGCATGATTGATATTCATGCGCATCTTCGCACCCTTTTTTCCGGAAATCTCATAGTCAGAGAGCTTAAACCGCGCCTCCTCGCCGGCTTTGACGATTCCAAAACCTTGTTTTTTATACTCCTCTAAATAATCATCCGTCAGACCGAGAAAGAACAGCTTATAAGCACTCTTCTGACAAAACTCCCGAAACTCTGCAAGCAGGGTGCCGAAATTCTCATCGGCGCAGATCGGATCTCCGTTGACAATCACCGTATCGTCCACGGTTCCATACGGAATCACGCCGTCTACATTCTTTCCAAAATACAGTGTTTTATCCTCCTCGAGTGTCAGATACGAGCAGGGATTTTTTCCATATAAATGCAAAAGAGTCCGCGCATGCTGGATGTCCCGGCTGTCCGACGGAGCCTCAAGCCACGGTCTCACCGCATACAGCACCGAGGCGAGCATACAGCCCCAGCTGAACCAGAAAATCACAGGTTCCGCCCTCTGCGCCCACGGGCTTGTGACCGGACTCACGCTCATCCCAAAAATCATCCCTGCGCCCTCTACAAGGCTCTGCCAGAACGAAACACTTCCGCCATTTGGCTGTACGGCAAGTTTCAGATAATGGTAGCCCAGTCCCGCATTGATCAGGATTCCCACGAGCGAAACGCCAAACAGCACCATTGCCTGCTGTCTCGATCGCTTCGATGCCGGACAACAGAAATCCGTCCGGAAAATGCAAAATCCAATCACCAAAAGTCCATTGATCACAAACGCAATCCGGTGCGTCGGACTCTCTGCCAGCTCTGCCATACAGCGCAGTAAACTCAAGATCAGAACAAAGACTGTGATCTTCCACGCCGAATGTTTTCGCTTTTTCAGCTGAAACGACAGGAAAAACAGGATTACAGAGAAGGCTCTCTGCACCATTCTTCCCATCTCAAGAAACGTCATCACCCGATACTCCACGGTCCACGCCGGCACAAATGTCAGCCCGAACAGGATCACAGAAAGTACCGCCAGAAAAAGAATCATTCCATTTTCCACTTTGATCCGAATCGTCTGCTTCATTGTTATCACTCACCTCTCATCATCTTTGCACGTCCATATGGTCTGTCTGTTATCTATTTGTTATCTATCTATTGTCTCCTTTTTTGCTGTTCCCGCGTTCATTTTTTATTCATAAATCTGTTACAAACATTCCATACTTCCGCTAAACTTCTTTCACAATTTCTCGATATACTAAGATCATCAAATGAAGCTACCAACTATTTGATAAAATTTTTTTCATAATTGCCGGCAACGACGGGTTGCCGGCTCCTCCCTTTGAAATCTGAAGACGACCGCAGAATGGAACTCCTTTTCCTTTCTCGCAGTCGTCTTTTTTGTTGCCAAAGTGCCCGGCTTTTTATGCGCTTTTTATGCCTGTGCCTTTCTCTTATTGTATACAAAAATCCAGATTCCCATTGCGCAGATAATGACATATCCCGCCAGACTCATTGCATCCGGAATCTGTCCGAAGAACAGGAAGCCCCAGACTGTCGAAAAAATGATCTGAGAATAATCATAGACCGAGATCTCGCGCGCCGGCGCATAACAGTATGCCATCGTCACTCCAAACTGACCACCTGTCGCTGCAAGTCCTGCAAGGAGCAGACTTCCAAGTTGCCACCACTGCATCGGATGATAGCCCACAATCACAAACGGCAGAAGAATCAACACCGAGAAGGAGGAAAAGAAGAAAACGATAAACGGTCCCTTCTCTCCCCTCGTTCCGAGCAGACGCACAAACGCATACGCAATTCCCGCTCCCATTCCACCGAGAAGTCCGACAAAAGCCGGGAGTCTTGTGAGGTCAAACCCGGTCGGGCGCAGAATCAGAAGACTTCCGAGAAATGCGCCCGCAACCGCAAGTCCCTGAACAAGGCTGATTTTTTCTCGTAACAGAATAAAACTGAAAAGCAGGGTGAAAAACGGTGCCATCTTGTTGAGCATCGAGGCATCCGCCAGCACAAGATGATCGACCGCATAATAGTTACACAGAATTCCCATCGTTCCAAACAGGGAACGGATCACGAGCAGACCGAGATTTTTCTTGTCGCCCGAAAATCCCACCTTCTGTTTCTTCATGATCCCAATCGCAAAGAAGACTGCCACAAGGTTGCGGAACAGACTCTTCTGCATCGACGGCAGATCTCCCGCCAGACGAATAAACACACTCATCAGCGAAAAGCAGAACGCCGAAAACACGATGCAACAGATTCCTCTGTATTTTGAATTCATCTCTTTTACTCTCTCTTTTCCTAAATTTCATACAAGTCTGTGTATTTTAAGTTATGATAATACACAGGTAGGAATTTTTTAAATGAAAACTGAATGAAAAATTCCGTATGATCCCATTCAAGTCAATACTTGAAAAGACTTAAACTCTTTTCGCATTATACCACAAATTTTCTTTCCTGTATTTAACAAAACATCTGTCTTTTTTTTCGGTTTTATGGTACAATTTGTATATGAGTGATTCTCATTATGCGCGATCTTTTTATAAATTTTCCAAAAAATGGAAAATGCGCATACAGATGTATTCTCAGAGTCTTTTTCACAAGCACCCGCAGACAGGTTTCGTTGAGCGACACGGCTCATAGAAGATGTGCACGGCTGAGAATACATGAATATTTTGAGGGGGATAAATTTTATGGCCAAAGAAATGATTGCTATGCTTCTTGCTGGCGGCCAGGGTTCCCGGCTTTATGCCCTGACCCAGAAGCTGGCAAAACCAGCAGTTCCGTTTGGCGGAAAATATCGTATCATCGACTTTCCGCTTTCCAACTGCGTAAATTCCGGTATCGATACCGTAGGAATCCTGACCCAGTATCAGCCACTGGTTCTCAACGAGTATATCGGCAATGGACAGCCGTGGGACCTCGACCGTCTCTATGGTGGTGTTCATGTGCTCCCGCCTTATCAGAAGGCATCCGGCTCTGACTGGTACAAGGGAACTGCGAATGCGATTTACCAGAATATTTCGTTTATTGAGCGCTATAATCCCGAGTATGTGATTATTCTTTCCGGTGACCAGATCTGCAAACAGGATTACAGTGATTTCCTGCGTTTCCACAAGGAAAAGAACGCTGAATTCAGTGTTGCAGTCATGGAGGTTCCGTGGGAGGATGCTTCCCGTTTCGGTCTGATGGTTGCAGATGAGAACGACCGCATCACCGAATTCCAGGAGAAGCCGAAGAACCCGAAGTCCAACCTGGCATCGATGGGAATTTACATTTTCAACTGGGATATCCTGCGCAAATATCTGATCGAGGACGAGGCCGATCCGAATTCTGAGAATGATTTCGGTAACAATATCATCCCCAATCTCCTGCGTGACGGACGCAGAATGTACGCTTATCATTTTGACGGCTACTGGAAAGACGTCGGCACCATCCCGTCTCTCTGGGAAGCAAACATGGAAGTGCTCGATCCGGAGCACAGCGGTATCAACCTGTTCGATGAGAACTGGAAGATTTACAGCCGTAACAGCGGTATGACCGGTCACAAGATCGCAAAGAACGCTGTTGTCACAAACTCCATGATCACAGACGGTTGCCGGATTGAGGGCGGTGTCAAGCACTCCATCCTGTTCTCCGGTGTCAAAGTAGAACCGGGTGCTGTGGTTGAGGATTCTGTTGTCATGGGTGGTTCCACGATCCGTTCAGGTGCTGTGGTACGTCATGCCATCATCGCTGAGAATGTAGAGATCGGCGAGAATGCGGTAGTCGGCGATATGCCATCTGGCGATGAGAAGAATGTGGCAACCATCGGTTCCGGCGTGAAGATCGGCGCAAACGCAAAGATCGGTCCTAAGGCGATGATCAACAACGATGTAAAGGATGGTGAAGAACAATGGTAAATTCTAACTCTGATGCTCTGGGCATCATTTTTCCAAACTCATACGACGCTCTGGTTCCGGATCTCGTAGCAGAACGCCTGATGGCTTCCATTCCTTTCGCCAGCCGTTATCGTCTGGTTGACTTCATCCTGTCCAGCATGGCTAACTGCGGAATCGACAACATCTCCGTTGTTGTCCGCAAGAACTACCTGTCCCTGATGGATCATTTAGGTTCCGGTCGTGCTTACGATCTCGTTCGCAAGAACGGCGGTCTGAATATCGTTCCGCCTTACGCTGAGCGCGGTGTCTCCGTCTACAACGGTCGTGTACAGGCTCTTGCAAACATCTTAAGCCACTTAAAGCGCCAGAAAGAAAAGTATGTCATCCTGGCAGACACAAACCTGGTTGCAAACTTTGACTTCAAGGATTTCATCAACAAGCACGTTGAGAGTGGTGCTGATGTCACGATCGCTTACAAGGAAGAGCCGCTTCCGGCAGGTCTTCTCTCCGCTCCGATCACAGACGATGTTCTCTACTATACCTTCGCAATCGAGAACGGTCGTGTGAGAAACATCTACATGAACTCCAAGGAGCAGGGAATCCAGAACTTTGGCATGAACATCTACATTCTCAGCAGAGAGCTCCTGATTCAGCAGATTGAGGTTGCTTTTGCGCGCGGATACATCTACTTCGAGCGCGACATTCTCGCTCCTCAGGTCAACAAGCTGAATATTCAGGGATACCGCTACAACGGATACGTTGCCCGCATCACGGATATGAAGAGCTACTTTGAGGAGAACATGAAGATGCTCGACGACGTCAATGTCGATGCCCTCTTCTCCGCTAACCCGATCTACACGAAGATTCGTGACGATAACCCGACCCGCTACATCAACGGCGCAAATGCGAAGAACATCATGGCTGCCGATGGTTGCGTGATCGAGGGCGATGTCGAGGATTCCATCCTCTTCAGAGGCGTTCGAATCGCAAAGGGCGCTCGCGTTCGCAACTGTGTGCTGATGCAGGATACCGTTGTTGAGGCCGGTGCTGATCTGGATTACGTCATCACCGATAAGAACGTGACGATCTCCGCCGGAAAAGAGCTCAAGGGAAATAAAGACTTCCAGGTATTTATTCCGAAGAGACAGACCGTATAAAACCGGATAAGATCTGATACAATCTTGATAAGCTCTGATATGATCAAATAAGATCTGATATGATCTGATACGATTTGGTATGATCTGGTATGATCTGGTATGATCTGATCATTTGATTATTGGAATTTATATGTGATTTATCATCAAAAAACCGCTGTGTCCTCTCATACTTCTCATTTGTGTGAGGGTTCACAGCGGTTTTGTTGTTAGGTTGTTAGGTTTTTATGCTTTTATGTTTTTATAGTTTTTATCTTTTTATAGTTTTTTTGATTTTAAGTTCTACATTTTTATGATTCTATTTCTTATATTTCTGCGGTCTCAGACTTTTATGCAAAGTTTTTTTCTAGTAGGTTCTGACTGAGAAAACTGCCACGGAACGCGGGCGCATCGTGAATGTTCCCTCAATCCGAACTGCCTCCTGCTCGGAATAGCAATAGCGTCCCTGTCCATCCCCGTAGGTATTCACATACAGATACCAGAAACCTGCTCTGCGCGTATCCGGAAGTGTGATCGTTACATCCTCCCAATAGGTATTGACTGCAAGGTAGACCATATCATCTCTTCCCTTATCCTTATCGTATCCCGCAAAGCTCACGCACAGCGTTCTCGTGTCGTGGGAGATATTTCCCGGGCGTAAGGCATCTGCCTCATGAGAACGAATCGGTTCCATTCCACAGACCGCATCCGGAAGACGTTTGCGAATCACCGGATGATCGTGACGGAACTGGATCATGTAGCGGAAGAACTCAAACAGGTTCCGGTTCTTGTCAAGCAAAGACCAGTCAAGCCAGGAAATCTCGCTGTCCTGACAGTAGCCGTTGTTGTTTCCGTACTGGGTATTTCCAAACTCATCTCCTGCAAGAAACATCGGCGTACCGCGACTGCACATCAGAACCGCGCAGGCATTTCGGATCATTCTCATGCGAAGCTGGTTGACCTGCCAGTCGTCAGTGTCTCCCTCTGCTCCACAGTTCCAGCTCCGGTTGTCATTTGCTCCATCCGTGTTATCCCATCCGTTTGCCTCATTGTGCTTGCCGTTGTACGCATACAGATCATACAGCGTAAATCCATCGTGGCAGGTCAGGAAGTTGACACAGGAGTTGTATCCGGCATATTCGGCGTGATCATCTGAAGTCATTCCTCCATAGAGATCTCCGGAACCGGAAATTCTCCATGCGGCATCCCAGGCTTCCCAGTTATCTCCCTTCAAGAATCCGCGGATCGTGTCGCGGTAACGTCCGTTCCACTCTGCCCAGCGTCCACTTGCCGGGAATCTTCCGACCTGATACAGACCGCCGGCATCCCATGCCTCCGCGATCAGCTTAACATTTCCGAGAATCGGATCATAGGCAAGGCTTCGCAGAAGAGGCGGATTGTTCATCGGCGAACCATCCTCGTTTCGTCCAAGAATACTTGCAAGGTCGAAACGGAATCCATCAACGCGGTAGCGAACCGTCCAGTAGCGCAGACACTCAAGAATCAAATTCTGAACAATCGGATTGTTGCAGTTAAGCGTATTTCCACAACCACTGAAATTATAGTAATATCCGTCCGGAGTCAGCATGTAATAAATCTTGTTGTCAATTCCCTTGAAGCAGAAAGAAGGTCCCTTCTCATTTCCCTCTGCGGTATGGTTGAACACCACATCAAGGATGACTTCGATTCCGTTTGCATGCAGAAGACGAATCAGTTCTTTGAGTTCCTTGCCCTCTGTTCCATCCACATGGGTGGACGAATAGCTCGCATTCGGGGCAAAGAAGCAGACCGTATTGTATCCCCAGTACTCCAACAATGTCTTTCCATCGACCTCTCTCGAGTTGAGCATCTCATCAAACTCAAAAATCGGCATCAGCTCGACCGCATTGACTCCGAGGCTCTTGAGATATGGGATTTTTTCTCTCAGACCCTCAAACGTTCCCGGATGACGCACACCCGAAGAGTGATGGCGCGTAAAGCCACGCACATGAAGCTCATAGATGACCAGATCACTCATCTCCCGTTTTGACTGTGGCATATCTCCCCAGTCAAAGTTGTCACGCACCACGCAGGCATGATAATCCCGGCTCTTCTTCTCTCCCCAGCGCTCTTTTCCCACAACACAGCGTGCATACGGGTCAAGAAGCACATTTTTCTTGTCAAACAGAAGACCTGCTTTCGGATTGTTTGGTCCGTCAATCCGATACGCATACTCAAATTCCTCCGGCTGTAATCCAAATACAATCATCGAGTACACATCACCGATCTTGTACTCCTCCGGAAATGGAAGCACGGCAAATGGCTCTTCTTCCCCGCGATGGAACAGCAGAAGCTCACAACTTGTGCCGTTTCTTGTGTGGATCGTAAAGTTCACGCCACACTCGAGCACCATCGCTCCATTAATGTCAAACAGTCCCGGTCTTACGTGATAACCCGCAATTTTTCCCATTACCTCATTGCGGATCGGATAGTCCAGGATAATCTCTCGATTCTGAATCTTCATTTACCAGTCTCCCCTCACTTAGTCAAGTTAACGCGCAAAAAGCGTGTAACTGCATACCTCTATTTTATCATTTTATGAGAGTGCGGGCAAGTTTCTGCCGAAAGATCGAAAATGTGATTTTTATGGAATATTGACATTTTAGAAAAAATAGGGGATGTCGCTCAGACAAACATTTGCCTGAGTGACATCCCCTATTTATATACGGAAATGCTTTAATCCAAATCCGTTATCTTTAGAACTTGCCAGCCTTAGCTGCTTCCTCTACGGAAATGAAAAAAGCGCATAAAATAAGGATTTTTGTTTAAAATTGTCAAGCTATCAACAAGTAAAACGCTCACACCTGATCACACTTAGCTTGCCAGTCCCGGCATCCGGAGCGCCCCGTCCTGATCCGGCGTGAGTGTAACCGGCTCTGTTGCCATACGTCCAGTCTCATCCAGATAATACCACTTACCGCCTATTGTCTGCAAGCCCTTTATCATCGCGCCATCTGCACCCAGGTAGTACCAGCTACCGTTGTGCATATACCAGACATTACGGACCATAAGACCGGCACCATCGAACCAGTACCAGTTATCTCCGTCCTTGTACCAATTATCTACCACATACTTGCCAGATCCATCCATGTAGTAGAATCTCCAGCCTCCATCTTCCTGCTGCCAGCCGGTCTTGACGTTCTCCGGAACCCACGTTTTCTTGAACTCGTCCGGATCTCTGTACAGCTTTTTGATCCCACTCGTACTACTGCCCCAGTCCGGTAACTGAAAATGAGGCTTATCCACGATACTCTTCCAATTTCCGCCCCACTCCAGACCTAGAGCAACACCGATCGCACCGACGCGCTCGAAAAACTGTCCTGCTTCATTGTAGGCTCCCTGACCATCATTGCGGTAGAAATCGAAAGCAGTTCCCCACTGGTGATAGGAGCTGTAACTGCTTCCTGGTGCATTCGTGACAATCTTTCCCGGCTTCGTGCGTCCCTGCGCATACAGCGCATCCTGCTCTGCTACGGTTCGGAATGTCTCTCCGATCTTGATCTGCAAGCCCTGCGTTGCACATTTTTTTACGAGCTCCGCTGCCAGTTTCTGAAGGCGCGGGTGGCACAATGTAATATCTCGCATAGTTTTGTCTCCTTTTTTACGTGTCAATACGTGTTTTATACTTGACATACGTATCAATACGTGCTATAATATTATTGTAAGAAAGGAGGGCGCATGAAAACACAAGAGTTACTTAAGCTGGTTAACGGCTGTAATAAATGTCATCTTTTACGACATGGAAGTCGTCACGATGTCTGGTTTAGCGAAATTACTGGTAAGCAATTTGTGATTCCCAGACACAAAGCAGAAATTCCAGTCGGAACCTTAAACAACATACTGAAGGATGCGGGGCTTAAATAGCCCCGGGTTCTTTGACATAAACTATTAATAAAAGGAGGAATTTATATGGCAAAATATGCATATCCCGCCATCTTTACACTCGAAGAAGATGGCACATACTCTATTATCTTTCCAGATTTGGAAGGATGTTACACTTGTGGCGATAATCTGGAAGATGGCATTGAAATGGCTGAGGATGCGCTCGCACTAACTCTCTATGGTTACGAGACTGATGGACGTACAATTCCTGCTGCTTCAACTCTTAAAACTATTTCAACTCCTGAAAATTCATTCGTCAATTTTATTGCTTGTGATACGTTAACATATCGAAAAATGTATAATAACAAAGCAATTAAAAAGACCCTTACAATTCCTGAATGGCTGAACGAAGCTGCGACTTCGGCTGGATTTAACTTTTCTCAGGTTCTTCAGGAAGCGCTCCTTTCTAAACTTGATTTACGGTAAAGCGAAAACAACAAAAGTATAATAATAAACAGCTGATTACCTAAAAGCAGTTAGGTGATCAGCTGTCCTTTTTTATATTTTCTTCTTTGTCTCCACTTTTTTCTGTTAATACATCGATTGCTTTTTTTACAGAAACGGGCATTTTTATTCCCATAAGACCAGCATTCTCAATAATACTTAAAATTTCATTCGTGCAAAAGCTGATGATTACCGCATCTCTAATATATGTAGTTCCGATTAGTAAATCCATTCTGTATGCCATTAAAACAAGAAGGAGTGTCATGGCTTTTTTACATAAGCCTTTCCAACCAGCCCAAGATTCCAATGCTCCATTCTTACTCTTTCCGCTTTTGTGGAATACTCCTGCAACAATTATTCCAGATACATAATCAATTCCCATGAAAATCATAAGTGTGGCCAGTCCAGTGTCCCAGCCGCCAAATAAAGAGGCAATAAAGCCTCCGATCAGTCCTACCATGCTACAAAATTTTCCTTTCATTCATGTGCTTTCCTTTCTGATTGAATTGTGTTAAAATTAATTCAATCAGAATCTTTTTTAGCACCCGAAAGTCCTTTTGCGCTGGATCCGGGTGCTTTGCTTTATGCTCCAGAAATCTGGAATGTATAGATTTTCTGTATTCCGGACGGCAGTGTCGCCTCCAGCGTCGCTTCCCCTTCTGCTACACCAGTAACAGTAAGCAGGTTCTCCTCCAATGTTGCTGTAATGCCTTCGGAAGTAGAAAGTTCCAGCGTCGTGCCGCTGTTGGAATCTTCCGGAAGATAGCTCACATATCCGGATAATGCCTGTCCGACAGAAAGGCTCAGATCTTCCTTTTCCCACTCCACGGAGAAATCCAATGCATCCACAGATTCCGTAACGTCACTTTCTTCTGTCAGGATCGCGCAACGGAAAGCCTGCACCTTAGCTTTTAAATTTGGACACAACCCGGTATTCACAATCCGGACAGCGATGTTTCGGTATGGCTTAATTGTCTTGTTGTTGTAGATCCAGGTTTTAATGTGTCCGTTGGATCCGGTTCCGACCCACATCACATCTCCAATTCCATCTATTTTTATCCCGACAGCTTTCGGATACTTTTGTGCGTACTCAGGGGTTCCGTGCTCTCCCATGTCGATAAGTGCTTCCAAGTAGATATAACGGATAAGAGCATTTTTATATCGCTGGTTCGGAACGTAGCAACAGAGCGTACCTTTTGTACGTTTTTCGTTCGAGTAGATATTTGGAAACATATTCTCTAAGACAGAGGTACTGAGCGCTTCCTTATAGACCCGGCATTCATATACTTTTCCCTTGAGCTTATTGTTTTCCCCAAGAGTTGGAACAACCATATTTTCCCCGATGTGTAGCGTCCCGGAAAAGACAGTGGTTGCATCTGTGCCGGTTAAAGTGGCCAAGCGTTGCATGTTGTAATCGTATACGCTTATTGCGCCATCTTTGCGGATACAGATAATACCAATGTTATTATTATGGTATCCAAAATAAGAATTTACAAGGGTCGCGGAATTTGCAAATTTCCAGCTGTTTCGGAAGTTCACAAAACCGCCTGTCGGTATCGTCTCCGGATCATTTCCTGCCGCCAGGAACAGCCCAATATCAAAGCCAGGGCTTTTCTTTTTGTCCTCTGTATAGTTCATGGATGACAGAACCGGAATAAAATTGAAGTTCGCAAGCCCCTCATCATGGTAGCTGTCGAACTTGAATTCGCAGATTATTGTAAAATCTGAGTTGTCTGCAAAAAGCTGAAGGCCGGTATCGATACCAAATGTTCCGTCGAACACAACTGCTCGTTCGTCCGTACTGTAATGCGAATCTGTTGCAATGTTGTACACTGGCACGGCTTCTTCTGTACTCTCCGAAGTTCCCAGAACCTTTCCGTATAAAAACATCCCTACTTCTGCATCACTCAAGGATCTCTGGAAGACCTCGAATTCTTCCATTTTTCCGTACAGGGAGTACATGTCACTTTCGTTGTAATTTTCCTGAACGCCGATATAGAGATTTCCAGAAAAACCATCTAAAGAATCCCCTTCCTGTATTTCATATGTTGTCAGATTTTCAGACAAACTACTTGCATCTGTATCCTGTCTTGCAAGCCAGATCTCAATTTTTTCTCCGACTTTACGCATTAAAAGTTTGAGATCGCGAAGGGTATATTTCGTTTTAGTGTCCAGCGAAACCACGTTTTTGTTCGGCTTTACGACTGTGGCAACATTCGACCACTGTCCGCCAGTAAGCAACCTATTTTCGCCAGTTTCAGCATCGTAGACTGTACAAAGTGCCATGATTCCAGATTTAGAAGAAGGGATTTCTGTGGTCTCATTTCCGGTGAATTTCAAGAAAATTGTCCAGTCTCCGTCATCTTTCAGAAGTTGCACACCTGTATCAATATGCTTGTGGCTTGCAGGTCCCGGGAAGATATATCCATCCCCGGCAACATACTCTTTTTCTGCCTGGATGTTATATGCTGTATCATCTGGGATCTTGATTTTTTCTGGAATATCGTAGGAAGTCAGGACAGCATATCCATCCTCTCTCGTAACCTGATCGTTCTCGAATACAGCTTGCGATGGGTCGTAGATGGAAAAATGTGTCTCCGGAAAACGCCCTCTGGACTGGTTTGTGATCAGATTTGCCTTGGAGAAGTCGCACTTGTATGCACTCAGGATGTCATCCAGCACAACATCTCCTTCAAAAGTGCAGCCGTTAAAGTACGGATAGATGCCATCATTGTTCTCGAATCGGATTCCTGCCTTAAATTGGCAACCAAGGAAATGCGTGTCTAATCCCTGCGTTAATCCGACGCGCATTGTGTTGTTCGTAAAAATTAACGGTACATTGTACTCACCCTTGAATTGAATGTAACTGGCGCGGGATACATAAGAAATACCCATTGTGTTATTCTGGAAGACAATCGGATCATCGTCTTCGTTTGGGAAAGTACCGTCAACGTCTCTGTAATAGTTCCTGTAAATAAAATTCACGGAATTGATAATTCTCTTCTGGAGAGTGTAGTCCAAGTGGTATTTTTCTTCCATCTTCCGGCAGTTCTCATCGGTCTGGATCGCACCCTGTCCAGTAATACTGTTACCGATGCAAGGATTCCATACAGGTCCTTCAATACTGGATTCTACGCAGTCCTCAAATGTGTTGTTCTCACAAACAAAATGCCACTTATACGGGCAAGCTCTCGTTCCTGCTCCACCAAGAATAGCCGCACAACCAAGTCCTCGCTGGTTTTCCGGGAACTTATTAAGGAATTCCGGAGGCATGTATCCAAGACCGCAACCGATAAACTGGTTGTTAGACAGCTTGCCACGAACTTTCGGGAAAGCCTGCTGTACCGCATATACACAGATTCCACCGACACCGGTAAGATAGAACGTGTTGTCCGTAATTTCCGCATAACCACACTTTTTGTAGGTATTCCAGTGAATCGCTGCATTTCCCTTTGTCTGCGTAAAAAAGTTGTGCTTAATGTACAAGTTGTGGACGCTTCGTGGTACAATCGCCTGTCCGCTTACGCTGTGTGGCATGCTATGGTCGAGCAAGGTATTGTACCAAATATCATCAAAAATACAATGATCGATCCAGATGTTCTCGCACCAGATCTCATTTCCATTTGCGTCCTTGCGCTCACGCAGGCGAATTCCGCAAGTCCAGATGGTATCATTTCCGTTGCAATTAATGCCTTCCCATATGCAATTCTCGAAGCGGATATTCTTGCATCCTGCTACTTCCAGAGACTGACCTTTCCAGAAGATCACGTTCTTTACGGTCAGGTTTTCTACGCCTGTCATGGTGATCGACATATATTTGTATTTCTTATTTCCGCCATCCACAACTGCGTTGCTCTGGTTAAGCGCTTTCGTAAGTGCTTCGGTATCGTCCGTTACCCCGTCCCCGGCAGCGTTAATGTTGCCAGGAACTGAAGAACCGGAAATCTCTGCGCCAAAAATATTGTAGATTCCCATTTATGTCCTCCTTATTCGCTCAGCCATGTAGTAACGTCCTCGTCGCTCATGGCTTTTTTGTATACAAGGAATTTAGATAAGGTACCATCAAAATAACGTCCCTTCTCCCCATCAGAAGTCTGGTACGCGCCAAGGATAATCGTCTTATCCACAGCTGTATTGTAATTGGAGATCGTAAATGTCGTAGAACCTCCATCTACATTCCATCTTGTACCGGTTGTGCCTTCCAGTTTAAGCGCTAACTTACGTTTCTGCGCTTTCAGTTTTGCCATCGTACTAAGCTGGGATTTTCCTCCATACACATTCACTCCAAGGGAACCGTCCGCCCATGATGCAATGCTCAATCCGGGCCATGGACTACTTTCCTCCATGCAGTGTGCCAGACAGTATGTAGAAGATGTATCTACGTTTTCTCCATACTGGACTTCCATCAGAATCGTCCAGCTCGGCTTCTCCTCGATGCTCTCGAACATCTTCACACCCGTATCGATGTACTTTTCTGCGCTCGGGTCGAAAACAGTCTCCTCCGGCAGACTATACACCAGCGTTTCATCTTCGACCGTTGCTTCCGGAACTGTAAGAGCATACGTTGCCGTCTTTCCACCGACCGTTGCGGTAATATCCGTTGATCCTGCGGTAAGTGCCTTGACTAGACCGCCTTCCACGCTTGCCACTGTCGGCTTACTGCTCTTCCATGTCACTGTCTTGTCTGTTGCATTGCTTGGTGTGATCACAGGCACAAGCGTCAGGCTTTTTCCGATCTCCAGACTTCCGGAAGTCTCGGTGAAGCTCACGGACTGCACAGCTACGGTTGCCTCTGCAATCGTGATCTTGCAAGTCGCACTCTTCTCTCCGGCTATCGCCGTAATCTCCGCCGACCCCGCAGAGACCGCCTTGACTGTACCACCGGAAACCGTTGCCGATGCATTACTGCTTGTCCACTTTACAGTCTTGTCGGTTGCATCTGCCGGCAGTACGGTTGCTTTCAGCGTAAGGCTTCCGCCGACTGTAAGGGAAGCTGTCTGCTTATCCAGAGTAATGCTCTGCACAGCCACGGTCTGTGACTTCTTCGTCGCCGTTGCAGTGATCACAATATTTCCAGTAACTGCGCTGATCCGGATCGCTCCGCTGGATACCGTGTACGCAGTGGATGTAATGTCCACATCGCCCATCGTAATCTTTACAGTGCTGATCTCATAATTTTCCGCCGGTGTCAAAACCGCGCCATAGACTTTTCCTTCCTGCACTGATGTCGCTGAGCTGGAATTGATCACATTACTGAGCGTATTTGTTACTGTGTAATACACCTTTTCTGCCGGCTTCGCGTTCCAGATGTCCTTCAGCGCATTGTACGCACCTTCCATCTCGCTTGAAGTGTATGCCGCGCTCTTTAAGAGAGTCAGAAGCAGATCCTTCTCTTCTTTAGAAAGTCCAGACGTCTCCTCGTCATCATCCGATGGGTTTACAGTGCCTTTCTTGTAGACTGCTTCCGGAGCGCGGAGATAGAAGATCTGCGATCGAATGTCTCCATCCTGTGAGTAGATGCATAACTGCGCTGCCTGCTTTCCGGCACAGGCGCAGGCTTCCGGCAAGAGTGTCACGAGCACGGAGTTCCCGCCCTCTTTCTCCACTGTTCCATCGCAGACAACCGTTTTTTTGTCTGTTCTGCTTACACACAGCTGTACGGATGCACCCGGTGGAATTGCAAACTCCGCATCCCCGAAGGTTTTAAGGTAGAAGCGCACCGTTCTGGAGCTTGTGTCTCCCTGCTGTACCTCTACATAGCGCCCCTCGTATGGGGCGCCGTACATATTAAGCGTTATTTCCTGTGTAGTTCCTGAAAATGACATAGGTCTTCCTCCTATTACTCGTGCTTGCACTCCTTGTGTCCCGGACCACCTGCGACGTGATCCGGATGCAGTCCGTTGGTCGTGCCCGGAGTGGAATCGCCGGTGTATTCGTACTCCTTGCCCTTGCTCAGAACCTCATTCTTCGGTTCCGGAGTCGGAACACCGGTCGCCGGTCCGTATGCTACGTTTACTCCACTGTACTTTGCCTTACTTCTGTTCTTCTTCATAGTTGTTTCTTCCTTTCCTATTTTTATTTTCTCTTCCTTTTTCGGAAGTGATTAACTCAGCCATACTCGATCAACAATCATTTTTGCGTCAGCATCACTTGCAGCCGAACTCCAACCAAATAATATATAGCAATTTGCATTAATTTTTGAGACATCAAGGCTTATAGTTCGTGTTGTATTTTGGCTTCCAGTTACATATTCACTCACCGCAATATTATTTGAACTGGAAGATCCGCCGACGGGTTTGTTATATGTTGCCAGGATCCGGAGGTTACTGGATTTATTTACTTTAAGAGTTATGTTTAATTGGCTGTATGCCGATAAATTTACTGTCTGGTTTGACGCAAGCCACAGTGTATGTCCTTCTACTCGCATTTGCGCAGTGTCGTAATAAAGCGTACCAGCTACTTTTGTGTACCACGCTGCGCCTTCTGATTCACCATCTACATAATATGGAACCGTGAAAAATCCGCCACCAAGCCCCAGCGCACCCTTGTTGTAGAGGTCTCCGCTTCCCGCAACATAACCTTCCCATGTACCGGTAATTCCAGCGATCACAGCGCCCTTCTTGATCTTGTCAGCTGTGATTCCAAGTGCTGATCTGAGCGTGTCCTTGGATATTCGCGCCTCCGGCTCCCAATTTCCGCCACTCATTTTTCGATAATATCCCTCTGGCAGAGCGTTGATCGAATAGTAACCGTCACCCTGTCCAAAGCCTCCGTAGCCATAATTTTTCTGATTTGGAATTGCTCCCACGACAACTTTCTCCAGCACACCGCCAGAATCCGGTGAAATCGTCTGCTGTGCCGTCGACGGCGTAACCGTCTTCGTTGTCGCCGGTGCTCCCACATAGGTATCTCCATTCCAGTAACCTTTGTCTGGGCGCACCGCAAACAACCGCTCGGAACTTTCCGTCGGAGTACAAAACTGTCCGTAACTCCCCTTGTGGATCGGCACGTTTGGATAATTGCTGTTAATTCCACCCAGAGAATCCTTAGTGCTGTGATCCGGCATTGTACCGGTCAGCTCCACGCCACCACTGTTCGTGAAGGTCTTCCCCTTCAGGACGTCCGATGCCGTCGCGTTTCCGGAGCCGAGAACAATCTGCCCGATCTTCTCCGCCAGCGTCTCGAAACTGTCCGAAACCGTAGCCGCAACTTTCTTCGCCGTGATGGCTGCGGCTACAAGCGTCTTTCCATCACTCACAGTTTTTTTTAAGGTTGCCATGTCGTCCGTGAGACCATTAACTGCTTTGTTGGTTGCATTAATGTCGGCAGCACCGAAGCTGTCTCCAGAAACAGTATAGCTCGTCACATCGGAAATTGTAACTTTGTCACTGCCGGCACTCTCGATTTTAAATAATCGGTCTCCAGACCACGCAGCATCCTTGTAGTTTGTTTTTAATGCCACTTTAGAATCGACTCCTTCCTGTACCCAGCTTAAACGCAAGTTTATATCGCCCTGCGGCATACTGGTTTATTATGCAATCTCGCAAATCCAAACAACATTTTTCGATTCTGTTAAGCTCAGCAAAATCGATTGTTGCTGTATTTTCGTAATAAGTTTTTTTCTTTCCTGCCAGCTGTGGAATCGTATTTTTGCAAATAGTATACAAATTATCTTCCAGAATATTTATTTCATCCGCATATATATAATCACCTGCATTTTTGTCCGCCCCCATATCTTGTATCTTAAATTCCGGATAAAGCCTTGCTACATTTTCTAACAATTCCACAATATTGTTTTTAATGCGGTTGTAATCGGATGCATTAAAATAATCCCCTGTGTAGTTTCCAGACGAATCAGCGCCTCCGGCCCAGTCCGTTTTTGGTTGTGTCCACCCCATCGATCGCCCTCCTTGCTTTTACATCTCCGGATAGTTTTCCAGAGGAAAAAGATAGATTGTTTTCTTCCAGAAATACCTGCATCCGGTCTGTTTTGTGTCCCTGAAGAAAGATAATATCTCCTGCATCCGGACGGAAATCTCCGCGATACGGCACTTCATATTCGATGTTGTTATTAAGATAATTTCCAACCCACTCCGCCACAGTTGCCGCATGTTCCTGGTTGCTTATAAGGACATTACTCCATGTTTTTGTCTCTCCGGTAGTATTAAGTGGTAATTCGTAGCTGCTTTCATTCTGTAAGTATTCCTTGCCGGTTACAACAAGCTCCACACTTCCGGAAATGCCGGATAGATCCACACGGATCGCATAAGCAGAAGACTTTGTAATTTTTCCGTAATTAACAGAACAGCCATAGGCAGCGGAATTGAAATAGCAGTCCACCACCTGTCCGCCGACCACTGTATCTTTATACAGTTCCTTTGCTTCTTCTGTCGTCTCGGAGTATTTTGTCATGACCACTTTTAGGTTTTTATACAACGTTGTCCTCTCACCGGTGGGAGTGTCTGTCATTGTCTTGTAAGTAATTGCAAAATCTGTAACATCTCCAAAGCCAACATGCCGAACTACTACACCATTCCCTGCTTTCCCTTTCGGAAAACGAAACTTAATCCTGTCAAACATTGGAAAATCATGTTGTATCGTTGTTGTTTTCTGTATATCTGTATGGTTATATGTTTCTTGCAAAGCTCCATCCAGATACGTCAAGATCTGCATCTGTGTCGGTGGATTTCCTCCAAATTCTATGGTTAATCCATAATATTTAAAAGCCGCTTCCAGATCCACCCAGAACTCTGGAACAGTTGTAAAAGTGCCAGAAGCGTCCGCAATAACGCTGCTCATGTATCCTTCATTTAGGTAGTTACTTCCGCGCGGTAGAAAATACATGCTGCCATCTGCGCGAAAATAATCCGACCACAATACACCATAGCTATATTTTGGATCTGCCAGTACAATGCTCTTGGGATTCGACCATTTCATCATGTTCTTCCCGCTTACTGTCATTTTTTCTGGAGATACCACAGTGACGAAACCGGCTTTTAAATGAATTATTCCCGTCCTATCTACAAGAAGAATCGCTCTTCCGGCATTGGCGATAATCTGGAGACATTCCGCATGTGTTGCCACCGGAAGAGGATTGCATACCACCACATTTTTTAGATAACTGTCTATGCTATACTCTCGCTCATCCAGCCCGGCATCCTCGAACACCACCACAGCAAGATCGTATAAATTTGTTTCCTTATATGTCCCCCAGTAATAAGTATCATTCAAAGATGCAATCACATCTTTTGCAACAAAGCTCACTTCATCATCGGTCGCCTTCCAAGAATCGAGCAGCAATGTCGTCCCGGAAAAATGTTCAATTTCTCCATTGGGTAATGTGGCACCGTAGGTCACCTCTACCCTCTGACCAATTTCCAGAAAGTTAAGAGAAGAATCTTCGTTCTCTACATCAAATCGTCGATTTTCGTTATTAACTGTAAGATTTAAGTCTATCGTTGGAAGTTCTGCGGATATCCAGGACAAAAACTCTTTCTTACTGCTGGTCTTAATCTGCCGGTTCGTGAAGTTTATGCCAACACCCATGCTTATTTTCAGAATGCGAAGACGTCCTTGTCCATTCACCATCTTGATTGGCCGAATGGTTATATACGTCGCTTTCTCGAACACTTTATCCGTTGCAAAGTGTCCACTTGTATTTCCTGTTATGGAAACACTCCGATTGTTCGATATAATCATAAACTCTTCTGGATACGCATCTCCAAACTCGATCGTCAGGCCTTTTATATCGTACGGACCATCTTTAAAACTGGTTTTTATACTTCCAAGAAGATCAGCCGTAACAATGCCTTGATTGAAGTAAGGACCATTTCTCGGAAGAAAAAGCATCTTGCCATCCACTCTGAAAAAATTTTCTTCCAGCGTAGCATAGGTATATTCCCGATCATAGTTCTGATACGGTTTTTCCAGATTTGACATCGGAGAATATGTTGAACTGGACGAAGCATATGCCGTATTCTGCGCAATCTGGTTGATGACTCCGATTGTTACATACATATAAAACTGGTCTCTGCACTGTTGTGTCATCGCCTGTTTATATGCTTCACTCGCTTCCTGCATTATCCAATCACCCCGCAATCAACAATATTGACCTTGCATAATTTGTAGAGAATCGGTCTCTGATCCGCATCATTGATTCCGCCGGAAGCGGTGCGATCTCCCGGGTATATCTGAATACTCATCCAATCGTTGTGCACCTGATCCCAGATTGTAGCCGTAACCACAAAAGAAGAAAACGCCTGACACATCTGCGCCCATGTTTCTGCTGGAAGCCAAGACCACTGTAAATTATTAACCTTATGCTGATCTCGTCCAACTCTGTCTCCAATAAATTCTCCCTGTGCATTTCTTCCAGATGTTACATTCGTGTATGTAATCAGTTCCCATTCATTGTCAGGGGCAGGAAATTCCTGCCCGTTGATCGTAATAAACGCCGACATATCCTGCCCTCCTTAATCGAATTGTATTCCAGAACGTTTTTCCAGATCTTTCAGCTTTTTCCGGAGCTCTCTGGTGTCAATGTTGACAACCAGATCAAAATTTTCCAGTAATTCGATGATCTTTCTGAGTAGTTCGATCACGATGGATAACTGCTCCCCGCCGGCTGTTCCTGATACAGCAAGAACTTTTTCCAGCACATTTTGCAGTCTGCTATCTTCCTGGTTATATGGAATTGCAGATCCCGTTGTTGCCAGCGGCGGCGTTGCATTTCTTGCCACCATAGACATTGTTGCAACAAGCGGAGCAACACAAGAATTCATTCCTCGCTGTACGGCCTGTGTGATACCTTGCACAATCTGCTGGTTATTTGCAACCGCCGCACGGCCGCCCCAGCGTCCAATCATCTCCGGAGTGCCATCTTCTCGCGCAACAAACATTTCGCCAGATGTCGGGAATCCACCGGATGCATTTCCCTTTACTCCCGGTCCGCCAGAAGAAGATCCCCTTCCAGATGTCACGGTTCTTGTGGAATGTACACCTTCATCATCGTCAGCTTCGGCTTCTTCTTTTGACTTTTTAAAAGTACTTTTAGCTTTATCGATTACAGAGTTAAATGTATTTCTTATAGTATCAGCGACATTACCAAGCCATTCGGTTATGCTTTGCCAAATTTCTTGCATGCCGTCCCAGAGCTTGCTCATAATGTTTTTGCCGATTTCAAGCATATCATCAGGTTTGAAAGCGTCCTTGATTTTTCCCCAGATTTCCTCAAACCATGTTTTTATAGCATTCCATTTTTCCTCGATCGTAGCTTTTACTGCATCCCAGATCTCGGAAAGTTTGTCACGAATTGCTGTAAATTTCTCTGTGGCCAAATCGCGTATTGCATTCCAAAGCGTTGTTGCAAACTCTTTTATTGCTTCCCATTTCTGTTTCCAATATTCCGAAACAGACGATAATATCGAAAGTATAAGTGTTTTTATAGCATTGAAAGCAGTGCTTACAACCGCTTTCATAATATCCCAGATACCGCGTAATATTTCCTTAATGCCATTCCAAGCTTTATTCCAATCACCCGTGAATATACCAACCAAAAAATCAATTAGACCGCTCAGTATTTCCAGTGCTCCACTTATTACATCTGTAACTCCGTTTAAAAAGATAAAAAAGTAGTCTATTGCTTTTTGAAGATTTTCAGCAATAACAGGAAAAATATTTTGAATAAACCATGCAATAAAAGGTTTTAATGCACCTTCCCATAACTGCTTAATGGCGTCTATCGCTTTTCCAGAAAACTCCAGGAATTTATCTATAAGAGGCTGCAAATGTTCTTTTACAAAAATTGCAAATTTTTCACCTGCATTATTTAATACCGGCACAATATAAGCTTCAAAACATTCTAACCATATTTTTTGTAATTCAGTAAGCCCTTCTGTAAAAGTCTCTATTAATGGGTGGATGTGATCATCGTAAAGTTTTAAAATTCCATCTACAGCATGCTCAAAAGCTTGTGAAATAGTATTTAAAACATTTTCAAAAACTTTTAGAAGTTCATTTAAAACTGTTTTAATCTGTTCACTATTATTTGTTATGGGAGTTGTTAATAGTCCTAATGCATCTCGTCCAAATTTTGCCAGTAATTCCGTAATTCCAATAATTGCATCAGAAAATATTTTTATAAGATCGGCTGTGATCTGCTTTGCTGAATCACTCCGGAAGACAGTAAAAATATCCGAAACCGCAATAGAGAAGTCTCCGACAATCGTAGATATGTCACTACCGATATTAAACATATCTATGATATACTGCTTTATTCTGCCTGTATTCTGCTGCAAATACAGATCCATGCCACCCACGATGTTATCTGCTATCGTAAGTCCGATAGATACAACAGAACCTGAAATCTGACCAAGGCTATAAGCAAATGTGTTTCCGAAATTATCCGCAGCTTTCCGCACTTCTGGATCTGTAAAAATGTTTCTTAGGCTCTGCTGGATGCCGGAAATATGTTTCTGGATATCATCAAATACAGATGTATCACCAAGACCTTCCCAAAATCCTTTGGAGAAAGAACTTTTCAGTTCGTTGATCTTGTCGACGATTGCCTGAAGACGACTATCAATTTCAGAAGCGCCATCATCCAGCTGACCCATGTCGAAATCATCGGCTGCATATCCATCGTCACCGCCACCACCTGATCCGCCTCCAGAGCCATCACTTCCGGAAGACTGATCAATGATATGCAGTTCGTCCAGACTGCTCGTGACACCTTTCATGTCTTTGGCGGCTTTTTTTGCGCTGTTGCCTGCGCCACCTGCTGCTGTTCCGGCCTTATTTGCCGCCTTTGCAACAGATTCCATTCCACTCGCAGCCGAAGACGATGCGCCCTTACCTTTGGAAAGCAGCGATGCCAATGCTTTAATCGCATTGGCAAGACTCAGTATTTTTCCGATAACTGTATTGATAACATGAATTACCGGAGATAATGCCGCAATAAGCCCTTGACCGATTGTTGCCTTTAAACTATCGAACTGGAGCTGGAGAATACGCACCTGATTCGCCCAACCATCAGAAGTTCGGGAGAAATCTCCTGCCGCCGTCGTAAGCTGGCTCTGTACGAACTGGTACCGCAAAGCAACTTTCTCCATCTCGGACATTTTCGCCGTAGTCTTGCCGAACCCATTCGCCAGAGCGTAGCTATCAAGCGCTGTCTGGGTCATCACAATTCCCAGATCTTTCAGGCTCTCTGTCTCACCGGTAAACACGGATTTCAGTTTCGTATATGCTTCATCTTGTGAAATATTGTAAAAAGATGCTACATCACCAGCCAGACCAGTCAGAGTCGTAGACATATCGTAAGCAGCTTTTTCGTTAAATCCGAAAGCCTTGGCCATAGCGCCAAATGTTCCGGCGAACTGCTTTGCCATTGTCTCCGATAATCCAAACTGCGTAGCAGCGTTCTGAGCAAACTGGTCCACCTGCTTGCTCATATTTGTAAATGTTACATCTACGACATTTTGTACTTCTGCAAGATCTGATCCCAGCTCGATGCAACTTGCACCGAAATCGATAATTTTCTTTACCGTAAACGCTGCCGCGAGTGCGGAACCTGCCTTTTTGGCCAAGCCTTCAATGTTGGTCATCTGATTTTCAAAATTATTTTGGTTTACAACCAAATCCAAGCCAATCTGTCCAACACTATCCGCTGCCATAAACTCTCACCTGCCTTTTTAAGACAGGCACATCGGCACAGCGTCTCAAATTTTTAACTCAAACACACGTTTGCAATCTCTGTTTTTACATTTAAAAAAAATGCCTACACACTTGGCATTTGCCGAGCGGTATGCATTTATTGGATGTCCGCAATATGGACACTTCACTTTTTCTTGATCTGTTTTTACAATTTTAACCACCTCCAAAGCAATCCTTCATGAACTGCTCCAGATTTTTCATTGCTTTTTCATATTGCTCTTCTGGCATATTTTGGGCTTTTCTTTTTCTCCAAGTATCGTAAATTCTTTTTTGATCCGGAGTAAAATGTTCGATAACCTTCTGGTCTTGCTCTGCTCGTATCGCCACCACTCGCCCTAAAGCGGTATCTGGGGAAAGTCCGGCCAGCAGAGACCGGAACTCATCCCATGTTACTGTCTCAAATTCTTTTGTCCGGATACGAAGCCCGTACTGCGACAGAAAACTGGAAATAATCAGATCCCAGTCTTCAAAGAGATCATAGTACGGGTCTACTTTTCCCCCTGTGCTTCAGATGTCGGACCTGTGATCAGTTCCATTGCCGCCTGCACGAGCACCATCCAGTCAGCCATGCTTAACTTCATTTCCTCAATAATTTTTCTGCTTTTCTCTGGGAATACTAATTCATAAATTTCCGCCACCTGCTCATTGCTAAAGCTGCCATCGTTCCTCACAAAGTTCATCACTTTAAGCATGGTCGGCGCGTCAGCATTAACCTCCAGCATCTCATCGCGAACCTTCAGGAACGGGTTGCCATCAAAAGTAAGTCTATCCGTAATATCAAGAATTTTTGCCATCTTTCTTCCTCCTGTTAATTAATCGCCGGTGTAAATGTTGGCTTTCCATACAAGGTAAGCGTAAACTCCAAAGCATCCAGCGTAGTTGTGTCGCCGCCTCCTGGAGTTGTGACATTAATGGTCGCAAGTCCTTCCAGCTTAGCACCAGAAACCATTTCCCACACAAACTTTGTCAGGACATCATTTCCCATCTTCATGGCCAGTCCTGCAATATAATCATTTCCCGGATCACCGACAGAACGCTTTCCCTTAAAATCAATGGAAAATTTCTTGCCGGTAACCATATTCTTCGCCCATCCTTCAGCGTCCATTGCAAACCATTCCACGGTCTGGCCATCGATGGACGGGGAAAAATTTTCCAGATCTGCCGGCATTACCATCTGGTCTGTTGTACTTTCTGTTCCATTTGTTCCAACCTTAAACTTGTTGCTATGTACTGGATACACTACTCCTGCCATACTTCTTCCTCGCTTTCTTTTTCTTTTCGTGAATAAATCAGATCCAACCAAATTACATATTCATACACCCCATTGTCATCTGTGCCGACATCCTGCGGTTCTGGCACCATCAGACGGATATACGGCACCGGTGTATTTCCTATTTTAAGCGAATCCGTGCTCCTGATCTTTTCCCACAGTTCAAATGCCGCGTCTTCGCTCTCGCTTTTTTTTCTGTTCCAGTGGATCAGGAGAGAGAGATGCCGTGTTTCGTAGCTTGTGCATTCCAACCCGCCCAAAGCGATCTCTGGAGATCCGGATGCTGAGCGAGAATATACACCGATAGACTCCTGCTTTTTGTTATCCAGTTTTCCGATATAAACATGTGAGTCCTCTGCAATTCCAAAATCAACAATCCATTTCCGGATGTCTTTTAATTTCAACATCACACACCACCTGCTCTCTTATAAAATTTCTTAAATGCTTTTTTCGCAAAATCCTGACTAATCCCTCCCGGCAGCCACGGCTCATACCATGCCCCGCTAGCAAATGGATTTTCATACGTCTGGAAATGGTATTCCGGATGGTAGTAGAGGCGGCGCGCGTATGGAGTGCTGGAGATCAGAGATACTTTTCCTCTTTTAGATCGGCTATAATCTACGAACGTACTTTCGTTTTGCAGGTTTCCTGTATCGAACGGAAAGATCTGCGCCTGCACAACTTCTGTATGCAGCGCCTCCGCTGTTTGCTCCAATGCGGTCACTGCCGCCTGCGTGAGCTGGTGGATTCGCCCCCAGTTCATTTTCACACTTGAAGTCACCTGCATCAGACCACCTCCAGACTACAATAGTTTACTGTGCCATCCGGATTCCGATTCTTACACCCCTGCTCAATCCGGCGCTCCTGTCCGAAGATCGTTACTGTGCCACCACTTAGAGACGGCAGATCCGGCGCAATGTCTCCCGGAAACAAGGCAGTTCCCGTGATCTGCACCAGCTTCTTTTCCGCTGTCAGGATCGTTTTGGCTCGATCTTGGAAATTACATACAAGATCGAGATCTGCACAAAATTCCGGATCTCCATCAGAAGTAATCTCCTCAGACTCCAGATGTACGTGAATCGGTGTTTTGCAAAGCCGTTTCGGCACCAAGCAGGGATATTTCATCTTTCTCACCTCGCCAACCGGCAACACAATCCTGTCTGACACAGAAGCGCATAGACATCACGTTTCATTGCTACGCCCTTATCCGTGAAAACATTCCAGGAACCGCCAAACTGTGCCGATACGCCGTTGATGCTGTAACTGGAAAGGATTGTGTTAATCTCATCTTCATTTTCATGCTCAAAATCTGCCTGTAAACAGACCACTTCTCGAATTACATCCTGCTGGAAACTGGTCAAATCAGAAAAACCCTGACCCACAATCCGATTGTAAGTCAGGGAATCGATGTGCCGGCTTGCCTGCCTTAAAATCACTTCGAGTTTTTCATCTGGCACAGTGCTACCACCATATTCTGTTTTGTAATATTCCGGAGTTACATACGGCTCATATGCCATATCACTGCCCTGCTTTCTTTCTTGCGACTTTTGCCGGTTCTTCTTCTGCCGGCCCTTCCTTTGCTCCTTCCAGTGCGGAAATCTGCTTTTTCAGATCTTCATTCTCTTTCAGGAGTTTGGTATATTCATTGTAAGAAACCGTCTTTTCTGCTCCATACTCGACCAGATTTCCATCATCATCCCGGATGTCGAAGCCGGCAGTCTGATACAGAGCCTTCTGACTCTGGTCGATGGTATAGACTTTATTTCCTTTTTCTGCTGTCATTTTTTCACCTATCCTTCTGCTTCTGCATTGATCGCAATACCACAGGACTTTCTTTCAATCAAGAAAGTATCTGTATAATACCGGTTCTGGTATACATACTTGTCCGCTGTACGAGAGTCTGTTCCCGGGGTAAACAGCTTCATGTATGCGTACTTGTCACGAGAAATCACACAGGACGGGTGCACAAGAATCATGTTGATCTGTTTTGCATCACCTGCCGGTACGCATCCAGTTGTAAAATCATATTTTGTCTTAAATCTTGCGGATGGTACAGGCTTAATCTGCACATCATCCAGACTATGGACGCGTCGATTAATCACGCCTGCCGCACCAGCACTGATCACTCTGGTTACTCCATTGGCGCTCTTGAGCAATTTGTTCATCGCAGAGGTAGCATAGAGAATACGTCCTTCCTGTGGTACGGACTTATCATCCATGATTGCCATCTGCTCATCGAACCAGTCAAGAATATCGGCCGCTGTGAGAACGGTATTGTCGATCACAGCGCCCTTGCTCTTGTTGGTTTTGGCTTCTGTGTACAGCTTGGAGAATCGATAGCTGTCTTTTTCTGGAATTGCCTGCTCCTCCTCGAAAACGTTCTGAACATTCGCAATTTCCACAACCAGATTTGTCTCATCGATATCCATCGGGTCGATTGCGAACTCCACATCTCGATCATGAGTCAGTTTCTTCGGCTCCCAATCATTCGTAATCGTTCCTGCGTTAAAACTCATGCTTCCACGGTTGTGATCCTTATAGCCACTCACGGTCATTCTCGGGATCTTGATCGTCTGCGCGTTCAAAAATTTAATTCCCGGATTCGAGAGTGTCAGATCATTAGAGATCATCTCTCTTTCGTATTTCTGCGCCAGTTCGCGCATGAAAATCTGTGCGTAATCATATACTGCCATTTTGCTTTGTCCTTTCTACTATTTTTTCTTGTTGCCAAAAATCGAAGCGAGCTGATCATCCTGATTGCCAGACTGTCCAGCTCCACTGCTTGCCGCACCCACCTGTACAAAACCAGATGCTCCGGATGTCTGCGGTTTGAGTGCCGGCACATCTTCCAGAACCTTATTCAAAGACGCTTTCAGATTTTCGGTATTGATTTTTCCGTCCTGTCCCATAACAGTACTAAGATCTGCCATTTTAAGCACATACGGAATCGTCTTGGCATTAATTCCAAGTTCTACCGCTGTCAGGGTTGCCGCGTTCTGGATCTGTGCCTTCTGTGCTGCTTCCTGCGCCTGCGCCAGCTGTGCCTGCATCGCATTTACGTCTGGAGTATTTGCCGCCTTCTGCTGCTTAAATGTTGCGATTGCCTGCTCTACTTCCTGCTGGGATAATCCCTGCTGTTTAAAGTAGGCTTTCAGGGCTGTGTCTTCCTTCGCCGCCAGAGTTCCTTCGAGCATCTGCTGGATCTTGCTGTAATCGATTACAGCCGGCTGTCCAGTCTGATTCTGGTTTCCTGCCTGAGAGTTCTCGCCTGTGCCCTGCTGGTTCTGTGCCTGTGCCTGATTCTGGTTTCCTTCCATTTTCTGTGTCTCCTTCCGTTTTAAGAGTGTCACTCTTGTTACTATCCATTGTCTTCGGTGTCACCGGTCGCGCAGAGTTTCGTGTCTTCTCGCGTTTGGACATAAAAATAACACGCCTCTCAGCGTGCTTATGACCCATTTCCCATTTTCCTGACGATCTCCCATTCTCGCTCTGAAAGATCATATTTAATTTCTTTTTCATATTTTTCATGCTGTTTTTCTACCTTGTGTCTTTCCGTTACTGCTTTTTCGGATAAGAGCAGGCCACCACCAAAAATTGCCCTACCATCTTTTTTCTGCGCATCCAAGCTACGGATGAGCTGACAATCATTCCGATGGATTATGAATTCAATTTCCTTTCTTGCCATTCCCTGCATCATTGCACCGGTTACAATATAATCTGGATAATCGTATTTAGGAAGCTGTCGCTCTTTCGTAAGCTCACGCATTGTTCCGTTAATTAATCTGCTTAATTCCGGAGAGGACTGGGCTACCACATCCTCATTCCCACAATTAGTTGCAAATGAAGTGGATACAGTTGCACCATTTTCGTATACAATTTTGGCATCACAAAAAATATGATTCATTTTGTTCCATATATTTTTGCCACCTAAAAATGTCAAGGTCGGTGCAAAAAGAAAAAATCGAATTCCTTTTTCCAGATAATATTCGCAAATTTTTGAAAAGATCGAAAAAGGCGGATTGTCTACCACCACGCAATCATCAGGATATTCAAAATCTTCGTAGCTCCCACCTGGCCAAAATGGCCGTACTACCTGATGAGGGCTTATTCCATATTTTTCACAAGCCCATTTTTTACCACTTCATAAATTTCGGGGGGTGTAGCAATCATCGGTGGTCTTTTTGGGTTTAAACTTTTCGACAAATTCTTCATATGTTTTACTTTTCACGGTGTTTTTACTCCTCGATCTTATTACATTTTGTGTACCGCTGCACATATCTGCCATACGGACCGGCGCTCCTGCTCCAATGCTTGCAATAATTATGCTCGCACTGGCAGCGGGGTTTCTTTCCGAAGTGCTTTTTAAGCCATTCCAGAATACTCATCTCTTATTCCTCCACATGACATGTGTTTTTTACTTTTCGATAGATATCCTCATACAGCTCCTGCTTGTCACCATTATAAGTATACTCTGCATAGATTCCATCTCCTGATACCGTAGTAGAAGCAAGAAGCTTGTAATTCTGCAAAGTCTTGCAACTCCATACAACAAAGACATTACTCAGGTCAATCTTTTCGTTCTGACCCTGAGAATTGTACCACTCAACAAGTTTTTTCTTGCACACACTCTGGAAGTGTGCCATTCCTGTAATAATCATCATTTGCCCTCTCTTTTCGTGAAAATGGGTATAAAAATACCGCCAGCCTAATGACTGGTGATTCTTCTTGTTTTTTTCTAAATAGTGTAGTAAAATAATTACAAGATATCTTAATAAAAAGGAGTGATACCTGACCCCCACTTTTGGGTTGGGCCATCGCTCCTTTTTTACTTTTGCCTCGAAAAAATATTAATAATCTGATTGTCTTTTACCAGAATAAGCTTATCTACAAAAGAAGTGTGGCGGGACCAGTATATGCCTTCTACTTGTCTCAATAAATCAGTTTCTGATAGTGGACATGCTGAAATATCTAAAATAAAATTTGAAGCTTGCTGCTTCTTTTTAGATATCGCATTATAAATAAGATTTTTGCTTGTTCCTGTCAATTCTTTTAAATCGAATGCTTCGCCTCTAAAAATATAATCCGGTGTAGAAACTCCTTTCGGATTCAATACCCTAGGCACCATTGCAATTTCGCCTCCGAGTTCTTTTTTAAGAAGCTCCGCTATCTCTTTTTCCTTTGTGGCATAATCTAGTACAACCTGCCTTCCATCAACTTTATAATCAATACCATTTACTGTATATGTATTTAAGTCTATTATTTGATGAGAATTCGGCGTTGCTCGTGCTTTCCATTCATTTGTAGCGTCCAAATAGCCGTTAAATTGCTCGCTTTCTTTAATCTGAGCGTACTCTCGACTATCTAAACCACCCGTCTTAAATCTTGCATTTCTCCATTTAAAAGCCTTTTCCTCATAAATTTGCCTGTTTTCTGAATTTAATGAATGTTTAGCCAACCGCTCGTACTTTTCTTCCTGTCTGGTTGCATACCGCTCTCTAGCTTCCAGCTGATTCTGCAATCCAATATCTTCCAGTTCCTTCTGCGTCCATGTATCGTCTGCTGAAGAAATTCCTGGGAAGTATGTAGTGTGGCTGTCTTTGCACCGTGGATGATACAGCCCCTTACTTATCGCATAGCTCATAAGTGGATATTTCTTTCCTGTTTCCGGATCAGTTTCTCTGTTTCCGTTGCCACTTCCTCCGCTCCACACATCGTCGATCAGTACTTTTCCGACAAACGGAAGGCATTTCGGACACGGATTCCCACGCTTGGCCATAATAACCGTATGGATATCCCACTCCTGCCGTTTCTCGCCTTCCCCTTGCAAGTATGCTCTCTTGCTGGCCGTCCGAATTGCCATGTCTGCATAATTCGGAAGCGTATGTCTTGCTCCATTGGAATACTCCACACAATTAAGACCTCTCGACAGCATGTCCTTCGTGGCCATGTCCACCGCTTTTTCATAAGTGCCTGCTCCAGAATTGGCATATACCTGCGCGTCAAAGATTGCCTTCCGGTAATCGTCATTTGCTTTTCGGAGTATTGCTGTTTCAGCCTTTTCCATGTCATGTACGGTAGCTTCAACCAGGGCATCTAATTTTCGATCATTTATCCGGAAGAATTCCGCAGTCATTTTGTGGCGTTCCGGAGCTTTGTTCTTTCCAGAAACTTTCCAGCCTTTTTTAATCGCCTGCAAGATTTGGATTTCCTGCTTCATCCCGCCCCTATTTCTCGCTTCTCGGATCAGGTCTCTGATCTGGCGGTTTAGCTCATTAAATTGCTTTTTGTACTTTTTCTGGTTATTCTTCTTGTACTTTTCCAGCGCCTTGAGCTGTTCGGTCTGCCACATAGACCATTCATACCCTTCTGCCGTCTCTTCCGCCCGATGCCGATCCATGTTGCGGATCATCGATGCAATCAGTTCCTCTTCGATCTTCTGGAAGGCAGCGGCAATGTCGTATTCGTTATGTTGCACTCATCAGCGCTCCTTCCGCTGCATCTTGTCCGGCATATTTCATCACTCGTCCATCATTCGCCAGAACTTTAAATCCTTGTGCCTTGAAACCACGGATCAGAGTCTTTAACTGGGTATTGCTTTCGCATTTATCATCCCGAAGCTCCGCATATCCTTTTTTCTCGATGGCATACACTCCAAATGGCACTTGCTCACTTGCTACTTTCAGCAGTCCCTGGTACTCCATCTGGCTCATTCTGTACACTCGGTTCATTACTTTCACTTGCATTTTCGCCCTCCATATTGACAGAAAAAGAGCCGGCAGACATATTGACTCCCGGTTCTTCTACTTCTGCAATTCCCTGCTCTGCTTTCAAACGTGCAATTTCTTCCTGCTTCCACTCATCATCGCGGGAATCTCCATATAATTCTTCTACCTGTGCCTCTACGCTCATCAACGCTACTCCCGGACGTGCTTTTGCCATTGTTTCAACCTGGCTCTCGAAAGATGGATTGGCATATTCTCCAAACGGAATATCTACCTTAATCTTCTCGATCGGCTTCTGGAGCAGAATGTTGTAAGCATTAATCGACGCAGATACAAGTTCCGGAAGCGTCTCCTGTAAGGCTTCCACAATCGCGTTTCTGGTGTACAGAGTAGTCTTCTCTTTTTCCCGCTGCGCTTCGGCATTGTCCAGCTTCTTTGTATCGATTCCAAGTGTGCTTGGACTTATGATCCCCTGCAAACACAGATCCAGCGCCGTGATGTAAGATGCCAGATAACTGTCGTGTGGAATCGTTGGTTGATCTGTCTGGATCCTGTTCTCTGCCTTCTCATCCATGTTGTTGTCTCCAGCGAAATACCGGCAATCGAATGGATTCGGACGGAGCGTCATTCCTGTTTCTGGGTCTTTCGGCACTAAGCAATCCGGAATGTATGTCTTCGATCTTCCGGCCCGAACTGCGTCCATCCACTGAGACCATACCTCATCGAATGCATCGAAACTATCCAGCTTTCCATCGAAGATAGAACCACCGCGCCCATCGTACTTTGCTGATTCATACACTCGAATTGGCACTGCAAGGATGGTATTCGTATCGAATGTATAATTCTTCAGATTTTTCGTCTGTTCCAAGGTTGTCAGATCAACCATCTTTTCATTCAGATACAACTCGTTCAGGATATATCCATAACCGTACCTTTCATTTAAGACATACTGTCTTCCCTGTACCAGAATTGGTGTCTTAAAGATCACTTCGTGCACTCGATCACGCCGATGCAGGATCTCGATCCGTTCTCCTGGATACCATTCCAAGATAGGATATTCACTCACCTCCGTATCGATTGTGACCTTAAAAGCTCCATCTCCAATGTACAGAATTTCTTTGAGTGCCTTCTCCATTTTCTTCCGGAACTTGTTACTTTCTTCGATTTCTTTCCAAATCTGTTCCTGCTTGTCCTGGTCGAACTCGAAATCTCCCATATCCGCCAGCGTGATCGAAGACAGAACGCGAACGATCAGTCCCGGCAGACCGGTGTGAATTTTTCGCATTTCCATGCCCGGAGTGCAGCGGGAAGCCCAGAATTTGTATTTATCTGCGTATTCTGTAAGACTGTTATATAACTGTTCCAGTTCGTTGCTGTCTCCACGATACCAGATCCGGTTGCGGATCGCATTGGTCTCAAAGTCCGCCATCTCATTAATTTGGATATTGTATGGACTCGCCGCTTGAATCTGCAACCAGCTTCGCACACCTTTGCGAATGTTGTCATTCATCTTCTGCCACCACCTCATTTTTTCTTATCCTCCTCGTCGAAGCCGATCAGACTTTTATACGGAATCCATCCATACTGTCCTGCGTTAATGGTATGGTCGTTTCTATCTTCCGGCTCGTCCTTGTCCTCTTTCCAGCTGTACTTGTCCAATTCTGCCAAGTGCTCCGTGCAGGTATCCACAACCAGATAACAGCCTTGCTGTATCCATCCGAGTTGTAGCTTAATACGATCCAGAATCCCGAACTTCTTATAAGCATCCCAGAAATTGTACAAGCAACCATGCAGGCGCTTGTACTTCCGAAGCTCCGTGATCGTTGCCTGATCCGCATTATCTACATATACATCTTTCGCGAATCCCCACTCTTTCCGACACCGCTCCAGAAACTCCACAAGTTTCACTGCCGTGTCACTTGGTGCAATCGGCGTGTCCAGATCAGCATTGTTGTATACACGTTCTGCCAGCGTGATCAATCTTCGGTCTGCTGTAATTCCTTGGAAGACCATCGAAATTGTATCCGGGGACTTGGTAGAATACGCTGTATCCAGTCCGCAAGAGAACTTCTTCCACTGGATCCGGCCCGCTTCCACTTCTTTCCGCACCCATGCAACGGTTACTACATGTTTCTTGCGGTCGAAATTTGGAAATACCAGTCCGGTAGCTTTGCCTCGAAGCCCCAGAATCTTGTTCTTCCAGATCTTTGTCCCCTTCGGAGTGTTGGCCAGAATTTTGTTCAGCTTTTCTTCCGGAAGTCCCAAATTATGGACAAAAGAAAAGAACCAATGCACCCAGCCGGGTTTTGGCTCTTCTTTTAATTCGTCTTTTATTTCCTGCGGTGTTTCTGCTTCCCATTCTGGCAGCGGGCGTGAGCAATTAATGTATTCCTTGTACACATCCAGAGACGGATCATCGGGATTAAGTGTGGCCATAAGATAATCACAACGCATGGCAGCCTCTCGAACGAAATCAATATCTGCTGTGTTAATCTCGTCTATGTACAAGCATCCGTACTGTCCGCCAAGAGCTTTCTGCCACTTCTGTCGGTCTCCATATCCCATTACATAAACAACCTTGTCACCGCCAGTCGTATGAAATAGGATATGTGGGATCTTATCATCCTTGGTTCCGTTTCCTTTATACTCTGTCAGATCTCCGAAATCATCAATAATTCCCAGATCTTTATTAATGATGTTCTTTTCCGCTGTACCAGTATCTTTCGCCGCGATGATATGTAGTTTCTTCGGAGACTGAGCTACCTTGAGCATGAACTTAAACAATCCCACAGTGGTCTTTCCCGCTGCCGTAGTCCCTTCCAGAAACTCTACTGGAGCATTGCAGCGGAGGAAAGCCTTGTACTTCTCCGATAATAGCAAGCGCTCATTACTCACTATCCATCACCGCCCCGCATTTGCTGGATCAGATCATCGAGCTTGGTCTTTTCTGCCTCCAGAGATCCCGATACTTCTACCTTTTCCGTAAACAGAGAGTATCTTCGCCCGAGAAGCTCCGCCGCTTTCAACTTTTCTTTTTCGGACGGCTTCTTTTCCATCATTCGTGCTTCAGACATGCCCTCACCAACACCCTCGACCACAATTTCATGTCCTGTGCTCTCTCCACGCAGGACAGATGTTAAATACTCCATCACTTCCTGTGCATTGGCGATCTTGTCACAGTGGATCTGATCCATTTGGTCAGAAATGTATTTTTTAACGTTAGCATTTGTTAGCAATCTGCTGGCATTTGCTCTCGCCACTCCATCCTTCTTCACATTAGGATACGCGACCTTGTAAGCCCTCGTGGCATTCAGATCGATCAGGTATTCATCTGCAAAAATCTTCTGTTTTTCTGTCATTCGGACTCACCTCACTTTTTTTCCAATGCAAAAAGCCCCTGCCCGAAGGCAAGGACTCTTGAGAGGAGGTTTTGCGTCATGCAATATTTTCTGTCTACTTTGGAATGGAAGGAATCGAACCCCCACCCTCTTCTGGCCGGTATCCAGAAGCGCTCTCCCAACTGAGCTACATTCCATCATTCCGCCGGTGGGTCTTCCGGCGGTGGGGTATTACATGAGAAAAGAAATTGACCTGTTTATTACCGGTCCGGTATGTACAGTTTACATACTATCATTTTTCTTCTCGACATGACCCGACATTTTCAAAAAATCTCTGATTTCTTCTCCAGCAATTATCATCCGTATATTTGATCCGGCGCTTCGGGAACATGCTGTTCATTCGGTGCGCCACCTGCACCCATGTCAATCCATCGATGTAATACAGCCGGAACATAATCCGCAGCTCAGATTTTTCTATGCTGTCTATGTACTCTTCTGCCTGCGTTGTAAGTTCCAGAAGCTCCGCCTCTTTGAGTTCCAGCATTTTCTTATACCGTTCTCGAGCTTTCTGCTTCCGGTAATAGATCGGATCCGGAATCCCTGTCACCTTGATCGGACCGATTGTCAGATCTTCTCGCGAACCCATCACTGTATCCGAAACGATCGGCGGTTTATCCAGAAACTTATCCAGTTCCATAATTCTCCGTCTTAAATCTTTTATCTCCTCCTTCATCTCGCAGTACTGGACCAGAATTTCCTTGTCCAATGGACTCACCTCGCCTTCCATTCTGTATTTCTTAAAGACCACATTTTCCTCATCAAACAATCCTCCCTTGCAACTTTTCCACAATTTCGATATAATATATACACGCGCTTGTGGACTGTCTGATGAGGACGGTCCTTTTTTATATTACTTCTGACTAACTAAGTTATCTGCAAGTGACTGAGTTGCGGCTTCCGGATTGCTCCCCATTACTCTCTTGCAAGCGTTCAGGATAATTTTCCGAATTTCCGCATACTCATCTTTCGTCAGGAAACTGTTCTCTGTTGCCTCGTAGATCATCTCACGGAGTTCTCTATTTTCCACTACCGTAACTCTCTCGCCTGCCTTACTCATTCCGGCTCCCCTCCTTTCTATACGGCTTTGGTAACTCCATCCAAGCGATCACCTCTGCCATCGGATAGTTCGGATTCTCCTCACTGCAATCATCTGCATCAGTTACCCACGGATTTGTATCATCACTTTCTATGTCCAGAAATCTCCACGCACCGTCATATGTGGCTAATGTTGTATATATAACTTCCGGATGCTCCTCGCCTTCGTAAGTCCAGAAATGTCTTTTTACCGTTGCCGGCACCCACTCATTTTCTTCTGGCATCTCACCGCCGTTTTCTACCGGAATCCACTGTTCTTCTCCATCCAACATGCCAGACAGCACCAGCGCCGTCGCTTCGATCGCAACGCTCATCAGAGTCATACCAAGCTCTTTCCAGCTCAGATCTTTCTTCACATGCCTCTGCCCTGCTGTTTTCTGTGTTGTCATGCCAATAAGGTCATACACCACCTCTTTAAGGCGCGGGATATTAGCTTTCTGTCCATGTGTCATCAAGAAGCTCCACATTGTTGTGTTTATTTCGTCTGCTGGATTTCTTTCCATGCCTATCTCTTCTCCTCTCTATTCAATTCTGGAAGCGGCATCCAAGCGATCACACGCTCAGAAATTGTACTCAGATCTTCCCAGTCTTCCGGACCTTTTTCTCCTGTTGCATAGAACGCTTCATCATCTGGACTATACAGATCCCAATTTTCTCCGCGAAAATATGCAACAGAAGGGAATGTCCACTCTGGATGGTCACTTTTTTCCTCTTCCGGAAGCCAAGTTGCGCCATAGTCCGCAATCCACCGCGACCGCTGTGCAATAACTACGCACAACTCTCCAATCTGCGGGAGCTTCTCCTCTACCGAAATCCACTTGTACAATCCTTTCGTTTTCTGCATTCTTTCCCGACTCTCCTGCAACTTTACAAGCGTTTGCATCGCCTGCTCTTGCACAAGAGACAGCATTGCCTGCACTCCGTTCGGGCTCAGTCCTGTGTCTTCATACTCCGCAAGTTTTTGCAATGCTTGGCAAAGTTTCTGATGCACTTCGCCAGTAATTTTTTCGCCGGCATCCAGCTGCTTCCGCGTCATACCTCTCAGTTTTAAAGTGCCCGATAAAGTCTTTACTGTCAGTCTCATTTTCTCTCCTCTCTTTCTCTCTCCGCCAGCACCAGCAGCGTCGCAATCGCTGCCAGGATGCCTGCTCCCGTGCCTGCCACAAATCCTACAAAAAACAGCATCATTTTGTCGTTCCTCCTCTACCGGTAACTAAATCCGACCACAGAACGGATTCCATTACACCGTTCGGCAGTCGCACAACGCAGAAGTACCGGTTTTTGGTACTCACAACTGTACCCCTCGTCGCCCTTCCGTTGTTCGTTCCGGATCCATTTATATCGTCAGAGATTTTTAGGCTCCGGAGTGGGATTGTATCTCCCACTCGCGTCTCCTTCCGCACCTCTGCGATCTTCTCCGCCGAGATTGCAGTAGCCCGCAGGCGTTTTTCTTTCTCCGACGTACTTGGTACATAGACCAGTTCCGGCGTCATTTCTTCCGGATGCTCTTCCATGTACTTTCTGCGATACCAGCACGCCGTATCACAGGACACCCCGCACAGCTCCATAATCTCTCTGGTTTTCTTTACTCCCTTTTTCAAGGCGTCATAGATCTTCTTTTCTTTCTCAGTCATTTTTATACCTCTGTCCGCAAGAACTTATTTACAAAGTAGATCTGTCCCTTTCCGGTTACTTTCGGGGTGCGGGTCGTGATGTTGCACCCATTCCCATCTAACCGCGTGGACTCCTTAATCTCAAACAGTCCTTTCTCCATTGCGTTCTGCGTCGGCATATTCCAATCTTCGCCCCGGCGCTTAATCAAGTATCCATTATTGCGCAACCACTCAAACAGGCGTTTCTGGCCGATTTCATATCCGTTCTGGCAGATCAGCTTTGCCAGATTTCCCACAAGAATAGATGTCTGGCTTCCAGATACTGCATCCGCGAATACCTCCTTCGGGCGCATCCGCTCGTTGTCCTCCAGAAGCGTTTTCTGCTTTTCTTCCAGCTCTTGTATAATCTGCTGCGCCTCGAGAAAAGCGCTCGCCATCCTCTGCTCTCTTGTTGTCTCCTGTCCAACTATGTACTTGCCTGTTCTGCGGATGGATGGGAGTACGTCGTGTGTAACCCAGCGTTTAAATTCCTTTGCTGTTTTAAGCCGACTGTTAAATACCAGCGCATACAGACCAGACTCGTTGATAAAAATAGGATTCTGCTTTCTTCCGATGGGGTCGAGAATTTCGACCCCATCCATCTTGTCCTCCTGGAAGACATGGTTCAAAATTGCATCTCTGGTATTGCTGTATCCGAGAGCGTTGGCCACGTCTCTACCAACAAACCATGGTTCTCCGCCGATGGTTATTGTTCTTATATGCCCGAATTCCGGACTATTAAAATCTCTCAGGTCATCCATTGTCTCTTTCCTCCTCTGCATCATGCGCCCGCAGGAGCATTTCATACGCCTGCCTCTGCATGCTATATTTTGCGTAGGTTAATGGCTGGCTCGCCAGCCAATACTCTCGCAGTAATTCCATTTTTTCTCGAGCATCCTCGATCATTTTTACGAGCGTGTGCCGGTCATATTCGATCGGGACGCTCTTTGCTTCCTCTGGTTCTTCCGGCTCTTCCACCTCTGGAGCTTCTGGCTCTGGATTTTCTACTGCCGGCTTTTCAGATTCAGCAGGCTCTGGAAGCACTTCCGGGAAATCCAGAAAGTTCATCTACCCTTCCACTTCGTAGGGCTGTATTGCTTTTCTCACTGTTGTATTCCCTCCAGCCATTTCAGAGTCTCTGCTTCCATCATGGCGTCGTAGTCTACTCCCTCCCGCTCTACAAAATTGTGGAAGCGGTTTGGCGTGCCTGCCCGCCGATTTTCCGGCGCCTTTTCCTGGCTTGGCACATAATTTTCGTCCAGATAATCGATATATCCGGAGTTAAAAAATGTGCTTCCGTTCTGGGCTCTCCTCCATCCAGAATCCTTAGCCAGCTCTGCGCGGTAGCGTTCAATCGCCTTAAACAGCGCAGTCTCTCCAACTGCCAGCAGCTTCTTTTTCTGGGTGGCACTCACCTGCCCCTTGCCTTTTTTTACTGGATATTCTTTCCAGAGGCGTTCAAACAGTGCGTCCGCTTCAGCGGTGCACGAATGTTTTTTTTTATTTACATTTACATTTTCATTATCATTTACATTTACATTAGGTTCGGGGGTGGTTACGATTCGGTTCTTGTTTGGTTCTTGTTTGGTTTCTTCCTTTTCCGCAACAACCGTTTTCGGTTCTGATTTTCTTCCACCCTTACTACCATTTATGTATCTCTGGTTGTTTGCATCAATTTGAGGCTTCGCCATCTGCAAAAACATATTTGCAAAAGCAGACACCTCATTCAGCTTCCCATCCAGCGCGTAGTCCATAAGAGCAACCATTGCCTCTTTGTAAATTTCTGGTGGCAACTCTTTTGTTGCCTCATGGAAACTTCTGTAAAAAACCATGCTATCTCTTTGCATGGCGACCTCCTTTGTTTTGGTTTTGCCCCCTCTCTACTGGATCAGCGGAAGGGGCAGTACCTCCGGCATAATTGTCGTGACACAATAAAAGCCGAACAAACAAGTTACCTATGCCCCACGGTCATCTTCCTGGCTATTGTCTGCACGCTAGTAGACTCACAGGTATATGGTCCGCAGTATCGGGCACTTTCGGCATCTCCCGGCATAATTACTATTACGATGTCAGTGCTGTGTTCGCATCTCCGGAAGCTGGCGGAATCGCCACCTGTTCCTTCGGCTTGTCCGGCTTTTTTGCCAATGTTTTCATGGCATCCAGCCACTGCACAAGAGTAAGATCATGGAAATCATTCACTTTATAATTTGCCATCAGTGGTCTTCTTCCTACTCCGGTTCTACGCAACTCGCTCCTTAATTCCTCTATGTACTCTTCCGGAATCAATTCCTTTGCTTTAGGCTCTCTGCTCTCTTTCTTTACCTCTTCTGCTTCAGCCGGCTTTTTTTTCATGCCAAAAACCGTCTCACTCGAAGTATCATTTTTCTGTATTTCAAGATCCACAATATTCCGCTCTGCATCATATCCGATGTGGGATACCTTAAACCGGTCGTAGCAGGTCATAATCATTTTTCCATTTCTGTCCTTGCGCCCGGATTCCTTAATATTGCACTTGGTGGCCGGGATCCAGATAAAAGGCGCTGTGTAGAGTTCTCTACCAATGCCCCAGTTAAAACAAGCTCGTTTAAAAGAATCGGAAGCAAGCCCCTTTTCAGCTTCAGCGTTGCTCTCTTTTCCGGTGTCTTCCTTGCTTACCCACTGCTTTTTCTCATCATCCCAGATAGAAACCGTACAGTTTGCATTTTCACGGCTGTGGCTTCTCTGCCAGTTCATCGGTCCGACGGATTCATCCAGAATATTCTGGTCTACTCTTGCATCCTTATAGAGCAGAAGAGAGAGACCTTTTTCACTCACTGTCGCGATCCGGCAGTCGATCTCGGATGCTTTAAGCGTCCGGAATTCCAATTTTTTCCTCATTTGCGTCTCCCTCCTACTTAATCTGCATGTTATTCCGAGTTACCAGCTTCGCGCCCGGAATCTCTGCCCCTGCCTTCAGGAGCTTCTTCAGCTCTGCCTTATCTACCTCCGGAAGTTTCTGGCGGATACATTCTTTCGGCAGGTCTTCCACCAGACCGGTATATTCCACAACCTGGCTCTTTCTCCAGGTCACTTTCACTCTTGTCGTCTCGAACTTCTCCCCAGCGAGTGCTCTGGCGGCATACTCCTCCAGCTTGTCCGCCAGAGCATCCTTTTCGTTCGCGCGCGCTGTCATGTTTTTTGCTTCTGCTTTTATAGCTCCGCTTTTTGCACGGAGATCTTTCGCCCAGAGCAGAATGTTTTCTACTTTCTGCCCCTTTTCCATCTCCAGAGCATCCAGCGCCGTCTTCGCTTCTTCGTCGATAATTTCTCCTGTCTCCGGATCTACCGCAGACAGCCACGCGTCCGTAATTGCCTGGTCAATTTCATACAGATCATACTGCCATCTCATGGTCGCTCTCCTCTCTGTACCCCTTTTTCTTCTTTCTCTCCGCTTCCTTGCGGCATCTGGAACAACATTCCGGATCTACCGCAGGAGCGCCGCAACCATCGCATCTACTGTTCACTCCAGACCTCCTCAGAAACCCAGTTGCCGGAATAAAACCACTCCAGAAACTCATTCTTTTCTTTCTCATCTGCCATCTGGATACGCTCCAGTGCATATGTGTAGGCATCTTCTCCAGAAACGTATGTGCCCTGTTCCGGGCCTACGCCGATAAAACCTGTATTTTTCATCTTGCTTTTCCTCTCATCTGCCCTTATAATAAAAGGGCAGATATTCATATAGTTATCTTTTTTTCTCCGACACAGTATTAAATGGCTGTGTCGGAGTTTTTATTTCAATACCGTCAGTGCCATGTACGCGCCGACTCCCATCAGCGCCGACGCGCCGGCCATGCCGATCAGGAGCTGCTGGACGATCAGCAGCGCGTCCGCCTGTCTTGGCGTGCTCCGGACTGCCACATAGGACAGTCCCTCCTCTTTTGCTACTTCCACGTTTCTCAGTTTTGCCATCTTACTTTTCTCCTTTCCAGACATACCCTGTCAGCTCCCACAAAAGCCTCGGGCTAATATAGTAGTTTGTTCTCTTTTTCCGGTTCAACTGCTCCATACTTGTCAGCAGTTTGTCCCCCTGTGTGGCCTTTCCGATTGGAAGCCAGCCGGAAATAATTCCGGCCTGCACCCAATCAGGATTTTTTCCAAGAATCTTCGCCGCCGTAGCGATCGGAACGCTTCCAGTTGCAAATTCTGGCATACTGCCAGCGCCGATCAACGTGCGGCTTACGTGCTCGGCGATTTCTTTCGCCTGCGTAAGGTCACTTACTTTGTTATCCATGCTTTTTTGTCTCCTTTCTTGTCTCTCATCTCCCTCAAAAACATCTGGAAGAGTCTTACAAGCCAGACTATCCATTGCACACTCGATTCAACGCCTAGATGGCACGATCAAAGAGAGCTTGCAAAATAACAAATAAAACAGCCGATCAACGCAAGCGTGAGTCCGCACATAATTGCACCAATTACCATTAAAAATTGATATGATCTTTTTGCGGACTCACATATCTGCTTAGTTGCCTTTACTTGCCTCATTGTCTCTTCGTACTGCTCTCTGGCGTTCTTTAAACGCACCTCCAGATCATCATCCACTTTTCTCGCCTCCTTTCTTATTTCAGCAGTTTCTTAATGTCCGATCACTTTTCGTGTTCTTTTTCGTTAAAAAAAATGTAAGCAATGCTTTTGCCATAATATTTGGAAATTCTTGCTTTAAGCGGATCTCTCGGTACTCTCTTCCCTGACTCATACATGGAGAGCGCCGATTTACTAATATTAAGCTCTTCGGCAACTTTTTCCTGAGTTTTCTTCCCTCTAAGCTTAATCAGCTTCTCTGCCATGGCCATTACATCTATATCCACGGTAATTCCTCCTTTCGATCACGTTTTGTGTTCTCTTGTATAATACACGAAACGTGATCGCTTGTCAACCACATTTTGTGAACTTTTTGATTGATTTATATTCACATTTTGTGTATAATATTTTTATAGGAGGTATCACGAAATGGCTTCTTTTAATGAAATATTAAAACAACTACGCAATAGAGATAACTTATCACAGGCAGAACTTGCTCAGAAACTTGGAGTTGCAAAATCTACTATTGGAATGTATGAATCAGGAAAGCGTGAACCAGATTTTGAAACGCTCGAATCCATTGCTGATTTTTTTAATGTAGATATGAATTTTCTTTTGGGAAGAAATGGATCAGAAAATGACCATTATTATTTGAACGATGAGACCCGCCAAATTGCACAGGAAGCATTTGAAAATCCGGATCTGCGCTCCTTATTCCACGTTGCCAGAGATATTGATCCGGAAGAACTGCGCGCACATATAGACTTTATGAAACGCTTAAAAGCCAAGGAACAGCACAATAATGATGAGGGGTGTTAAAAAGTTTTGAAAAATCCGTTACTGACAGAGGCTATCGGCGTATACTATATGGATATGCCTACACGAGTCGAGGAACAGGTTATCTACAACGCGGATGGTAGTTTTTCCATATTCCTGAATTCACGGCTGAATTTTGAACGGCAAATGCTGGCGTACCAACACGCACTGGAACACATTATGCGGGACGATTTTGACAAAGCAGATGCGGACGAAATTGAAAAGGCAATGTGACACAGTGTTAACCATGGTCAAAAAACTGATCATCTACAAAAAGGAGGATAGTTAAGTAATCGGAAATATTGATGAAAGTGAACGATTATGTTCAAAGATACTCAAAATCCAGAGTATTCGTTTGTGCTGACGTAAAAGCAGTCGGAAACGTCGAGAAGTAGCCAGTGCAGGTTGAAATAGTCCTGCTAATTATAGGGTAGAACCTTGATGGTGACGTTTGGACAATGGTATAAGTCTACGAAAACCAAGTAGCAAAACAAAAATATTAAGAAAGGAAAAGCTATTTAGATGATAATCTGTATCTAATCATGTCTATGAATTTACAGATATGTACCGATGGCTAGTCGGGAATTTACGACTGTGGAGTGTACAAGAACTTGTGAGTAGTGTCTGGATTTATTCAGCACAAAAGCATGCACGGATGAAGCAGTAACTATAAATCGTGAGATTATAGCAAATCATCTAGCATATACCTATTTGTATATGTTTTTAGTAGCAGGAATCTATGAAGAAACACATTATATTATCTCTTTTAGCAATTACAATGCTAACCGCTTGCAATAGCAAAACAGAAAGCACCCTTGATCTATCTGGCACATGGTCATCAGACAAAAGTGCCGGAAATTATCAGGAAGCAATTATTTCAGGAGATGAAATAGAAATAGATTGGAAAACTTCTGACACCAGCTCGCTATATTGGGCAGGCTCGTACGATGCGCCAGTGAAAAACGTTAAAGAATATTCTTGGATTTCTAAAAATAATAAGGAAAAGACAAGCACTGCATTACTAGCCTCTCAGGATGATACCAAAAAAATTTCTTACAAGGATGGAGTTATAAGCTATGATGTTTCTGTAATGGGCATGACCCAAACGATGAAACTAACGAAAACGGGTCCTGTTCCAGAAACAACTGCGTCTGAGACAGAAAGTTCTTCCGAAGTTCCTACCATAACTGCTGAAACTGCTGAACATGACACAATTGCCGAAACTGACGAGCATGATGAATGGCCGGAAATTACTGCTTTAGGACTTGATAATAGCACAATGCTTTCTATATATAACGATTATGAATCTGCATGGAAATCGTCCCCAGATGATCCTTCTGCGGAAGCTGACTATGAAAGTCAAGTAGATCAGGAAATCGGTAGTAATTATGGGATTTCACCAGAAAATGCTAGTTTGGTATATCTGTATGTCATGTCAAACTATGATTCTCTTATGGCTCAAAGCGGAGCTGATGCCTCTGGCATAAAACTCAAGCACGGCACCTTACTGGACGTTACAACTAGCGGCGGAACAATCGTCTTAAAAGCAAAAATAACATCAAGTCTCACAAAACGTTTGACCACACAGAGCTGCTTTTTTGATGTATATGAAGCTATCCAAACATACAATCTTAATCAGTATGATGAGTTACAATATTGGGCTGTTGCTGATATGACAAACGGATCCGAGCAAAAAGTTATTAGTTTTACAATCACAAAAGATGTACTTGAAAATGTTGCAAACGGTACAATTATCGAAAATCAGCTGATTGATAATGCTTCTGATGTTTGGCTGAGTCCCGCACTCCAGTAGTTGAACCATTATTGTAGGATATCCTCGGCGCTGACTGTGATCGAAAAAATATAAAAACAAAGGAATATATAAAATTATGGAAAACAAACAAAAGTATTGCAAACACTGTGGACAGCTCATTGATGCTGATTGCATAGTTTGCCCAAAATGCGGGAAACAAGTGGAAGAATTAAAGAATTCTAATTCATCTATCGTTATTAATAACTCATCTTCTTCCAATTCTACCGCCTTTGCTTCATCGGCTGCATTTTATGGCAGACCCAAAAACAAGTGGATTGCTTTCTTTTTGTGTCTATTTACCATCTGCGGCCACAAGTTTTATGAAGGTAAAATAGGAATGGGCATATTATATCTGTGCACTGGAGGATTATGTGGTATCGGATGGATTATCGATCTGATTGCACTACTCATGAAGCCAAATCCTTACTATGTATAAGCTATAATACAGAAGAAAAGAGGAAAAATATATGAATGATTCAGAAAAATTATCCACTTATCCTATTAAAAGCCCATGGTATTTTAGTACACCCCTGATATGCATTCTTTTTGCTGCATGGTTTGTATACGGTATTCCTGTATTGTTAGGAATTTTGTTACTCGTTGCCAAAACAAAATACGAAAAGAAAATGGCTGCCCAAGTTCAGAATCAGATTCAGGATTTGTCGAAGCGTTATGCGGATGCACAGGCTTTGCTGACACCTGAAATGCAAGATGCTCACAATTTGCAACTTTTAGTAACATCTCTTCACGCGGAGGAATTTTCTGCCAACAAACATCTTTCCGACATAAAATCCGAAGCTCAGGAAGCTCTTCTGAAAAAGCAAAATGATTTAAATGCCATTGAAAAGCAAATTGCCGAAAAAAAGAAAGAACTTATTTGTATGGATGAGGAAGTACTTGTTCAGGAATTTGGACTCTATACCCCTCAATATGATTTTGCTTCTGCCCTTGATTACAAAGAGGAACTGGCAAAAATTCGTCAGGATCAGAAAGATCTTATTAAAGCTAAAAAAGCAGTATTGGGTAATACTGAATGGACAGTAAATAACAGTAAAACTCAAGGTAGAAAGATGGTATCTGATACTCAGAAACTTCTTTTACGCGCATTTAATACCGAGTGTGATGATCTGATTAATCGTGTAAAATATAATAATTTTGATGCCACATTAGATAAAATCTACAAGTCCGCAGAGACTATCACGAAGTTAGGCTCTGTTATGAAGATTTCCATTTCCAGAAGTTACTTGGATGCCAAAGTTAAAGAGCTTCGTCTTGCATTCGAGTATCGGGAAAAGAAGCAAGAAGAAAAAGAAGAGCAGAAAGCGGCAAGAGCTGAGCAACGTGAACAGGCAAAGATTGAAAGAGAAATCGAAGAACAGCGAAAGAAAGTTGAAAAGGAACAAACTCACTATCAAACTGCTTATGAAAAATTAAAATTGCAGCTTGAGCAGAACCCCGAAAATGCTGATCTGCTTACCAAAAAAGAGCAGCTCGAGAGCCATCTTGCTGATGTCGACAAAGCTCTTTCAGACATTGATTACCGCCAAGCCAATATGCGTGCTGGATATGTATATGTAATTTCCAATATTGGTGCTTTCGGTAAAGATGTTTACAAGATCGGTATGACTCGCAGACTCGATCCTCAGGATCGTATCGATGAGCTTGGAAGTGCATCTGTTCCGTTTAACTTTGATGTTCACGCGATGATTTTTTCTGATGATGCGCCTGCTCTGGAAGCTGCATTGCATCGGGCCTTCGAGAACAAAAAACTGAATTTGGTTAATCAGAGACGTGAATTTTTCCATGTAACACTGGATGAGATCAAGGAAGTTGTTAGAAAGAATTTCGACAAAACTGTTGAGTTTATAGATGTGCCTGATGCTGAACAATATCGTATTAGCCAGAAAATGCGTTCAGAAATGTCCTAGCGGAAACTGTATTTCTGACCATTTTGTTGACATCAACAAAATGGTTTCCATTATAAAATAAATATTTAACCGTATGGAATTCCAGACGTTTAGAAGTGAACCAGGACGCCTAATCATGACACCAAAGCAATGCTGACGGTAAACTTAAGACTAATATTGCAAGAAAAATGCAAATCGAACAAAAATAGTTTGAAATGCAAAAACCGCCCGGCGCTACCAACACCGAACGGCTTTACATAGATTTTCTCTTGCCAGATCGCTCTGGTTCGATATAATCCAGCTTGAACACCTGAATTATATCATTTCCGGAACATCCTGGCAAGGGTGTTATTTTTATACATTTTTTCAAAGGAGGATACTTATGGCACTGATGAAATGTCCCGAATGTGACCTGCAGGTAAGTGATAAAGCCATCACCTGCCCCCACTGCGGCTACCCGTTGGATAAACCGGCCGTCGCCAGATCAACCAGAAAAAGTAAGAAACGCATGCGGCTGCCAAATGGTTTTGGATCAATCACTCAATTTAAAGGGAAAAACTTGAGAAATCCTTTCTGGGCCAGAGTTTGCGTTGGACGAAATGATCTTGGAAAATTCATTTTAAAGCCACTCAAACCTCAATCTTTTTTCGCTACATACAACGAGGCCTATGCGGCGCTGGTAGAATATAATCGCAATCCATATGACTTAAACGATGATCTAACAGTGCAGCAACTATATGATCGTTGGACGAAAGAATATTTTAAGAATACATCCGAAGCCTACCAGCGCACAATCGCTTCCGCATGGGCGTTCTGCTCTTCCGTCTACAATATGAGAGCAAAAGACCTGCGCGCCCGGCATATCAAGGGATGTATGGATGATGGATACCGAATCGAAACAAAAGGGAAGAAAAAAGGCGAAAAAATATATGCTACTGCCGGCATGAAGTCACGAATGAAATCTATGTTTAATCTTATGCTCGATTATGCTCTGGAATATGAACTTGTCGATAAAAACTATGCCAGAACCTTCGATGTCTCGGAAGACATCGTAAAAGAAAAAGAAGAGGCAAAAAGATCGCACATTATATTTACAGAAGACGAAATGAAAATTCTTTGGGACAGTGTCGATGAGGTCCAGTTTGTAGACTGGATCCTGATGCAGTGCTATATGGGGTGGCGACCGCAGGAGCTTGCTACACTCCGTCTGGATGAGATAAATTTAAATGAATGGTATATGCAGGCCGGAATGAAAACTGAAGCCGGCAAGCAGCGCATCGTCCCGATCCACACGAAGGTCCGTGACTTGCTCAAGAAAAATTATGACTTTGCTGTTTCGATCGGAAGTGAATACCTCCTGAATGACAAGGGTCAGACCCATGCAGGATCTTGGAAAATCACATACGATAAATATGCAAAGCGTTTTAAGAAGGTTATCGCACAGCTTGGCCTGAATCCAGAGCACCGCGCGCACGATCCGCGCATGACATTTATTACCCGCTGTAAAAAGGCCGGTGTTGACGAATATGCATTGAAAGAAATGGTGGGACATTCGATACAGGATATAACAGAATCAACTTATACGGTTCGCGATCTTGAATGGTTAAGAAGTGATCTTGAAAAAATGCAATAGAAAAAAGGGGTCAGAATCGACCCCTTTTATTATATTTAGGTTAACAAGTGCGGTTAACAAGTAGTTAACAAGTAATCAACAATTATCGTGTTTTTCCCTGTCTTTTCTTGTTCATGCACATTCATAAGAATGGCTTAAAACCGTTATTCCTTAGAACTTGCCTGCCTTAGCTGCTTCCTCTACGGATACTGCTACTGCTACGGTAGCACCTACCATCGGGTTGTTACCCATTCCGATCAGACCCATCATCTCTACGTGAGCCGGAACGGAAGAAGAACCTGCGAACTGTGCATCAGAATGCATACGGCCCATGGTATCGGTCATTCCGTAGGAAGCCGGACCAGCTGCCATGTTATCCGGATGCAGGGTACGTCCAGTACCACCACCAGAAGCTACGGAGAAGTACTTCTTACCCTTCTCCTGGCACTCCTTCTTGTAGGTACCAGCTACCGGATGCTGGAAACGGGTCGGGTTGGTGGAGTTACCAGTGATGGAAACGTCAACACCTTCCTTCCACATGATTGCAACACCCTCACGAACGTCATTTGCACCATAGCAGTTTACCTTAGCGCGCAGACCCTCGGAGTAGGACTTTCTCCACAGCTCTTTTACTTCGCCGGTGTAGTAATCCATCTGGGTCTCTACATAGGTGAAGCCGTTGATACGGGAGATGATCTGTGCAGCATCCTTGCCCAGACCGTTCAGGATAACACGCAGAGGTTTCTGACGAACCTTGTTTGCCTTCTCTGCGATACCGATAGCACCCTCTGCTGCTGCGAAGGACTCATGTCCAGCCAGGAAGCAGAAGCAGTCAGTGGTCTCTTCCAGAAGCATCTTACCCAGATTACCATGGCCCAGACCTACTTTACGCTGATCAGCAACAGATCCCGGGATACAGAAAGCCTGAAGACCCTCACCGATTGCTGCTGCTGCATCTGCTGCACGACGGCAACCCTTCTTGATTGCGATTGCTGCGCCTACGGTGTAAGCCCACTTTGCGTTCTCGAAACAGATCGGCTGAATAGCCTCAACCTGCTTGTATACGTCCAGACCTGCGTCCTTGGTAATCTTCTCTGCTTCCTCGATAGAAGCGATGCCATAGCTGTTTAATACTGCATCAATCTGCTTGATGCGTCTCTCATATGATTCAAATAATGCCATGATGACTTGTCTCCTCCTTCAAATTCGTTCGTTTACGCCTGTCTCGGATCGATGATCTTAACTGCATCTGCGATGCGGCCATACTGACCCTTTGCCTTCTCGTAAGCGGTGGTCGGGTCGTCACCCTTCTTAATAAAGTCGGTCATCTTGCCGAAGTTCACGAACTGATAGCCGATGATCTGATCGTCAGCATCCAGAGCGATGCCGGTTACATATCCCTCAGCCATCTCCAGGTAACGAGGACCCTTCTTCAGAGTGCCATACATGGTACCAACCTGGGAACGAAGACCCTTACCAAGATCCTCAAGGCCTGCACCGATCGGAAGACCATCCTCAGAGAATGCACTCTGAGATCTGCCGTATGCGATCTGAAGGAACAGCTCTCTCATAGCGGTATTGATTGCATCACAAACAAGGTCGGTGTTCAGAGCCTCCAGAACAGTCAGTCCCGGAAGAATCTCAGCTGCCATTGCTGCGGAGTGAGTCATGCCGGAGCATCCGATGGTCTCAACCAGAGCCTCCTGAATAATGCCCTCTTTCACGTTAAGAGTCAGCTTACAAGCACCCTGCTGAGGAGCGCACCAGCCAACACCATGTGTCAGACCGGAAATGTCTCCCACCTGTTTAGACTGTACCCATTTTGCCTCCTCCGGAATCGGAGCAGCACCATGATGCACGCCCTGAGCGACGGTGCACATTTCTTCTACTTCCTGTGAATAAATCATGTCAAAACTCCTTTCAACTATGTAATCTCATAAAGTACGCGCCATAAGGTCGCGCTGTATGGTACTGCGCTTCTGTTTGACCCCGCAGTCTGACGCCACACAACCGTCTCTTTATTACTCATCGTACTTGATCATATTTTCTCATAAAACGACAATTTCGTCCAGTGTTTTTTACCATTTTCCCTAAAATACCCCCTGACGAAAAACAAGGGCAAAAATGATAATTTTTCAACACTTTTGCTTATTGACATTTTTCTAACGATTTGTTTACGCCGAGATCGCCTCTTTCTGCTTCCTGCGCTGTCTGCTTCTTAAACATCTCTGCGCATTCTCCGTGACTGCCTCTCCGTATACCACATCGCGTTTTCTTGGCAGGTAGGCATCAACTGTCCGCACCGCAAGTCCCGTCTCGGAGGCAATCTCCTCCCGCGTCACTCCCACCTGATACAAATGTAGGATTCTTCGATGCAAATCACTTGTCGTAATTCCATGCGTCGCCAGTGTCTTCACAATCCGGCACTAGCTGTATCCGGTCTCCTTCTCCACCTTTTTCACCGAGTTTGTTTCCTCGTAGCTGTCCAGAATCATCTTGTCAATACTCATTCGGATTTCCTGCCTTCCTTTATCTCTCTGTCTCTTAGGTCTCTATTCTTGCACTTTACTTGCTTATCTGCAAGTAATTTCGTTGCAATCATTTTTAAAATACAGAAAAATCATGTCCAAACTGTGTCTACTTTGTGATTTTTTTCTCAGCACTTCCTCCTTTCTCTCAAATCTTTCAAAAATAAAGTCGATATCATTTCCTAGCCATTTCCTATTCCTAATTAAATCAATAATTAAATCAATGCTTATGGGGGCTTTTCGCACGATTCTCGTAAAACAAGAAAAAGCAGGAGCCAAACCATGTCTCCATGATCCTGCTCCTGCGATTTATCACATTTGATTGTCACATTTAGTCGCGCGTTCTCACATTTTATACTCTCACATTTTATGTTATCACATTTTGTCTTATCACATCTTATGTTACTGCATTTTGTGTTCCCGCACTTTCTTTTATCTTATTGCGATTTTCAAGTCGATGGTTGCATTTTATCGCAAATACTCGTTCGCTTTGTTTATGCGTTCTGATGCTTCTTGGTCAGGTACTCGTGGATACCCTTTGCACCATGCTTTCCGGCTTCCATTGCAAGGATAACGGTAGCAGCTCCGGTAACGGCATCTCCACCTGCAAATACGCCCTCGCGGGAAGTCTGACCATTCTCCGGCTCAGCAACGATACAGCGACGCTTGTTAATCTCAAGACCCTCAGTCGTGTTGGAGATCAGCGGGTTCGGGGAAGTACCGAGGGACATGATCACAGTGTCCACATCCATCACATACTCAGATCCCGGAATCTCAACCGGACGACGTCTTCCGGAAGCATCCGGCTCGCCAAGCTCCATCTTGATCACCTTAATGCCCTTTACCCAGTCGTTCTCATCCGTCAGGATCTCAACCGGATTCGTCAGCAGATCGAAGATGATGCCCTCTTCTTTTGCGTGGTGAACTTCCTCAGCTCGTGCCGGAAGCTCAGCCTCACTACGACGGTATACGATATGAACCTCAGCGCCGAGACGCAGAGCGGTACGGGCAGCATCCATTGCTACGTTTCCACCGCCGACAACGGCAACTTTCTTTCCTGCAACGATCGGGGTATCGTAATCATCGCGGAATGCCTTCATCAGGTTGTTTCTTGTCAGGTACTCATTTGCAGAGAAGACTCCGTTTGCGTTCTCGCCCGGGATTCCCATGAAGCGCGGAAGTCCTGCACCGGAACCGATGAAGACTGCCTCAAAACCTTCCTCATCCATCAGCTCGTCGATCGTCACGGATTTTCCGATCACGACATCGGTCTCGATCTTAACGCCGAGCTTCTTTACATTCTCCACCTCACTGCGGACAACCGTGGACTTCGGCAGACGGAACTCCGGAATACCGTAGGTCAGTACTCCGCCCGGCTCATGGAGTGCCTCAAAGATCGTCACATCATAGCCTAATTTTGCCAGATCGCCTGCACAGGTCAGTCCGGACGGACCAGAACCTACAACTGCAACCTTGATGCCATTCTTCTCTTCCGGTGCCTTCGGAACGAAGCCGTGCTCTCTCGACCAGTCAGCGACGAAACGCTCCAGCTTACCGATGGAGATCGGCTCGCCCTTGATACCGCGGACACACTTGCCCTCACACTGGCTCTCCTGCGGGCACACACGTCCACAGACTGCCGGAAGTGCGGAAGACTCTGCGATCACATTGGCTGCTCCCTCGTAGTCTCCCTCCTGTACCTTTGCGATAAATCCCGGAATATTGATCGAAACCGGGCATCCGTCTACACAGTGTGGTTTCTTACACTTTAAGCAACGGGTAGCCTCCTCGATCGCCTCATCCACATTATATCCGTAACAAACCTCTTCAAAATTTGTTGCTCGCACTTTCGCGTCCTGCTCTCTAACAGGAACTTTCTTTAAAACGTCCATACTTGTCCTCCGATCCATTCTGTAACTCTGTCTGTTCCCGTTTTGGTTAGTTGCAGTTTCCACAGCCACCGTGATGGGTATCGCCTTCCTGTGCTTTCAGCATAGCGCGTCCCTCCTCGGTTCTGTACATCTGCTGGCGTTTCATCGCCTCATCAAAGTTCACCAGATGACCGTCAAACTCCGGTCCGTCTACACATGCGAACTTGACCTCATCACCCACAGTCAGACGGCAGGCTCCGCACATGCCAGTTCCATCCACCATGATCGGGTTCATGCTGACGATCGTCGGAATATTCAGTTCCTTTGTCAGTTTGCATACAAATTTCATCATGATCATCGGTCCGATTGCAACACAGACATCATAGTGATTTCCCTGCGTCTCAACCAGATCCTTGATCACATCCGTTACCATTCCTTTTCTCACATAGGAGCCATCATCGGTTGTAATGTAAAGATTGCCGGCAACTTCCTTCATCATGTCTTCCAGAATCAGGAGCTCTTTGTTCTTTGCACCAACAATGACATCCACATCGATGCCATGCTCATGCATCCATTTTACCTGAGGATAAACCGGAGCCGTACCAACACCGCCCGCAACGAACAGATACTTCCGGCCTTTTACCTCTTCCAGATCCTCTTTCACAAACTCAGACGGCTGTCCTAAAGGTCCGACCACATCCTCAAAGGAATCTCCTGCCTGAAGTTTGGACATCTTGTAAGTAGATGCTCCCACAACCTGAAATACGATTGTAAGGATGCCTGCTTCGCGGTCAAAGTCGCAGATGGTCAGCGGGATTCTCTCGCCCTTCTCATCCATCTTCACGATCACAAACTCACCAGGCTGACAGGATCTGGCTACCCGCGGTGCTTCCACATCCATCAGGTAAATCTTCTCCGCCAGCTTCTCTGCTTTCAATATCTTATACATTCTTCAACCTCCTGCTATTTGTATGTTGCTGACACATCTTACATCTCAAGTATTATCATTTTATCACTAAACGCTAATAGAAACAATAGCCGGGGCTGTTTTTGTTAAAATTTTAGCAACTGTTGCGTTTTTTCTGAAAATATTTTTTACAAAATTCCCCAGAGTAAACGAGTACTTCAAGCACTCTTTTTCTCTGGGGAACGATGCAAAAAATTTATTATATTTGTTATAATTTTGGCTCTCTTATGTTTCTTTTATCTTTCTTTTATGTTTCCTTTATTTTTCTCTCCGGTAAAGGCGGTAGGTATAGCAGAGATCAAAATACGTCTGCTCATCGCTCTCTGAGACGAGCTTCCATCCGTCCGCCTCCTCAAGTTTCGGCAAAAATGTGTCTGCCGAGTAGGTAAAATCAATCCAGGTCACATCCGCCTCGGTGCAGTACGGAAGAAACTGACGGTAAATGCTCTCTCCGCCGATCACGCTCACCTGATTTTCCGGAATGTCTTTAACTGCTTCAAGCGCTTCCTCGACGCTGTGACAGACAACTGCATTTTTCACCTTGTAATCCTTGTTGTTTGTCAGGATCACATTCAGGCGTCCATAGAGAGGCTGCTGTCCCGGCAGACTCTCAAACGTCTTTCTTCCCATAATGATCGCCCCGCCGATCGTCTGATCGCGGAATCGCTTCTGATCCTGCGGAATGCTCACGAGAAGTTTTCCCTGATTTCCGATCGCCCAGTGACGGTCTACTGCTGATATCAGTCTCATCTTACGCTTCCTCCTCCGCTACAATCAGCTCTTTCGCATATGGCAGTGTCAGAATCCAGTCACAGAATGTGTGCCACTCCTGAAGTTTGTGATTGCGTCTCGCAAAATAAATGTTGATCAGGGTCTCGTAGTTCATCGTGCAGGTGCGCATCTGGTTGTAGCTTGACGGAAGAAGCTGAATCATGTCATACCAGTCGTCCTTATTCTTTCCCTCCTGCATGTATTTCAGGCGGATTGACTCCAACTGCGCAACCACCGTCTCCATAAATTTCAGCGTCTCCTCCGTCATATGATCATGGCTGAAATCATCGAGTTCAAACGGCTTTGCATGGATCTTGTGCATCGTGCTCGTCGAGTTTGCGACGGTTGCCACTTTGTAAGTGTCATACTCCTTCCACCAGTACATCGGCGCCGTCACATCGACGGAGACAAAAATCTGGCGCACAAACTTGCGGTGATCGCTTCCCGCCTTTCTCAGACGTCTTGCCAGATCGAGGTCGTTCGGACCGAGCACGTAGTTACCGTCCTCGTCGTACTCACTGTCCATCCGCGCCCAGCTGTTCATCGGATTGCGTGCTCCGCGCATTGCATTTTCCAGATTCATCACGCTTGTTCTCTCACACTTTAACATGTCTTCTTTGTCCCTTTCTTTTCTATGTTCTTTTCTTCTCTGTGTCCTTTTCTTTTCCGTGTTCGTTTCTTTTTTGTATTTCTTTTTTTCTGTATCTCTTTTTTCTATTTCTTTCCCTGCGGGATTCTATTTTTTGACTTGTCCCTCTTCTCCCAGCGTGCTATACTGAGGGCACTATGGACAAACATTTTTCTTTCTCATCATTTTCATTTCGATCTTCACTCTCCGAAAGGCAGTCCGACCGCGTTCTGTTTTTCTGCGGGCTCTTCCTTGCGGTCTGCGAGATCTACAAACAGATTTTTTTGTATGTGGCAATCTATCAGGAACATTACAACTGGTGGTTTTTCCCGTTTCAGCTGTGCAGTCTCCCGATGTATCTGTGCCTGATTTTTCCATTTCTGAAAAACCGGACACTCAAAACTTCAATTGCGACCTTTATGCAGGATTTTAACCTGCTCGGCGGGATTGCCGCACTCGCCGTCCCGGACGGATTTCGCGGAATTCACTGGACGCTGACCCTGCACGGGTACGTCTGGCACATCCTGCTGATCCTGATCGGGATCTGGATCTTCTTAAACGGAAAATCCGATCTCTCCCGGCGCGGTTTTCTGCGCACGCTTCCGATCTTTGCTGTCAGCTGTCTGATTGCGACTCTGATCAACATCCTTGCGCCCGGACACGGGGAGGCAGACATGTTCTACATCTCCCCCTACTATCCGACGACGCAGATCGTGTTCCACGATCTCGCACTCAAATTTGGCATTGAGCCCGCAAACCTGCTCTACCTCCTGACAATCTGCATCGGAAGTGGAGTGATTCACTGTCTATTCCGCTCGCTCTCTGCGCGCTTCTTTGCCATTTTGCGCCGAATCAACAGATAGCAGATCACATGGGCGCTGAACGTGATGATCCAGGATACCGGATACGAGAGATAAAGCGTCTCAAGGGTCCGGTGTCCCGCAAAGATCGTGTAAATCCAGATTACGCGGAACAGGCATGCACCCGTCAGCGAGACAAACATCGGAATGACTGAGTAACCGATTCCGCGGAGTGCTCCGACCATCGTATCCATGATTCCACACAGGAAATACGTTCCGCAGATAATCTTCAAGCGCGCAACACCATAGCCAATGACATCCTGATCCGAAGAATAGATTCCAAGTAGCTGACGACCGAAGAAAACAGCTCCATCTCCCATCACAATTCCGACGAAGACCACAATTCCAAGACAGTAACAAAGAATCTTCGTCATTCTGTTGTATTTTCCCGCTCCAAAATTCTGGCTCGTAAAGCTCAGCGCCGTCTGATAAATCGCATTCATCGAGGTGTAGACAAAGCCCTCAATGTTTGCGGAGGCGGTGCTTCCTGCCATTGCCACGGAACCGAAGGAGTTCACGGAAGACTGAATCAAAACGTTGGAAATCGAGAAGATTGCGCCCTGCATGCCTGCCGGAAAACCGATCTTGATGATCGAAAACAGCTTTTCCGGAACAAGGCGAAGCTCGCGCAGTCTCAGGCGGTACGGAGCTTCCGAGCGAACCAGACACTGAACAATGAGTCCGGCGGAAATATACTGGGAAATCACCGTCGCCGTCGCAACACCTGCCACGCCCATCTGAAAGCCGATCACGAAAATAAGATTGAGAACCGCATTGATCACACCCGCGGTCAACAGGAAATAAAGCGGGCGTCTCGTGTCTCCCACCGCTCTCAAAATCGCACTTCCGAAGTTATACAGCAGAGTTCCCGGCATTCCAAGGAAATAAATCTGAAGATAGAGATCCGACAACGGTTTTACGTCATCCGGTGTTCCCATCATTGTCAGAAGCGGGGAGGCAAACGTCTCTCCTGCAAGAATCAACAGAAAGCCTCCACCAACCGCAAGAATCACGGATGTGTGAACCGTATCCTGAAGATCCTCAAATTTCTTTGCGCCGTAATACCTGCCTGCGAGTACATTCGCACCGACTGACAAGCCGATAAATAAATTGACCATCAGATTGATCAGGGACGTCGTCGATCCAACTGCCGCCATCGACTCCTTGCCTGCAAATCGTCCCACCACGACGATATCCGCCGCATTGAACAACAACTGAAGCAAACCGGACAAAATCAGCGGAACTGCAAACAAAACCAGTTTTCCGAAGATCGGACCGTTGCACATGTCAATCTCATAAGATTTGGCCGTCTTCTTTTGCATCTTCTCTTTTCCTCCATTTTTACTTTAAATACCATGATCTGTGTGTCACTGTATGACAGAGCGTGTTATATTCTATCATTTTCTCATCCGATTTTCCATAGGATGTTTTTGAAAAAACTTACATCTGCTTTCTGACGATCGCATACTCATCGCCCCGGCGATAATACGGGCATCCCTTAAAGTTATCCTGCAAGAACAAAATCATCTCATCCTCGTCAAGATCGACCTCGCAGGTGTAACACTCATATTCCTCGTCGTACTCATAATTCATACAGCTCTCACAACTTCCCGCCGAAGTTTCCGTCTTCTTCTTTTTCCCTGTCATGATGCTTTTTCCCTCCTTTCCGAAATCTTATTTTCAAGTCAACGCTTGCGAATTCTCCATCCTCCATTCCTGTTCGTGGGTTGCGCAAAAGAGAATAGAAATATTTTTTGGATGAATTTACATCGGAATCTCCCGCTCAAGTGCAAGCGAATAAATCCATTTTTCCTTGATTTTCTTTCCGGTCATCTGCGTCAGCGCGCGCGCATAGTAATCGAGCTGTCTGCTGTAATGCTCGCGAAGCACTTCCTCCTCGTCCACACGGTCGGTCTTGTAATCCATCAGCACGAGTTCTCCGTCCTCCTCAAACCAGGCGTCCATAATTCCCTCCACGATCACAAGTTCATCGGAATCCCCGGCTCCCATATTTCGAGCCGGAATTCCGACTACAAACTGCTGTTCCTTGTGAAGCCGTCCCTCGCTCTGCGCAAGGCTCATCCGCTTCCCAAGATCCGACTGAAGGAATTTCCAGATGGACATATTGCGGATATAGTGGTTTGCCGACTCACTCAGACGTCCCTCCGCCATGAGATTCTTTCTCTGTATCTCAATATCCTTCCTGCACGTCACTTTTGAGAAATCAAGCAGTTGAAAAAATCGGTGGTACGCAGTTCCGCGCTCTGCTCCGCGTTTCATCGCGAGAAGCCTGTTTTCTGCGCTCAGACCGTCCGCATGATCCCCCTCTTTTTGATCGTTCTGGTCGTTTTTGTCTTTCTGATCTTCCTGGTCTTTCTGATCGTTCTCTTTCTTTTCCTCGCTCTCTCCGCTCTCCTCGTCCTCTTCGTCCTGTCTCTCCCACGCTTCCCAGTTCATCCCGAGAATCCGGTCGATGCACACGCTCTCCTCCTCATCGGTGAGCTGTCCCTGTTTTTTCAGTTCGGAGACAGACATCTTTGTGTGGAGTGTCACATCGACCTCATACGGATAGACTTTTCCGAGCGTTTCCTGAAGCATCCGACCGCGCTTCGGATCATAGACCCGGTCTTTATCCAGTTCTGCAAGAAATGTTCTCTGCTTTCTCGTCGTGATCTGGCGATTCAGCTCCTCCCCGACAAGACTCGGAATGCTTGTCTGTGAAATCCGAATCCGAACGTCTTCGTTTGACTCTCCTCCACACGCCATCAAAATCCAGTCCAGATACGAGTTTGCCGACGCAAGAATCGTGTACGGAATCTGACCGTCGACAAGCGGAACTCTCTGGTATTTCACCCTCGTCTTTTCCAGCGATCGGTCGGTTCCCGTCATGACCAGATATTCCTTCGCACGCGTCATCGCCACATAGAGAATACGAAGCTCCTCACCGAGGCTGTCCAGCTCCATCTTTCGCTTCAAAACATTTTTCTTCAAAGTCGTATTTTTCAGGCGCTGTTCCGGGTCAACATAGTCCGTCGCAATTCCGAGTTCCGAATCGATCAGAATCTTTCCGTACAGATCCTGACGGTTGAACTTCTTTCCCATTCCCGCCAGAATCACAATCGGAAATTCCAGACCCTTGCTCTTATGAATGCTCATGATCCGAACCGTGTCGTCTTCCTCGCCGATCGTCGAGGCTTCCCCGAAATCGGTGTTGTACTTTTTCAGGTTTTCGACATAGCGCACAAAATGAAACAGCCCCTTATAGCTCGTCTTCTCGTAGGAGGAGGCTTTTTCAACAAGCATCTCAAGGTTTGCCCTGCGCGTTGCCCCCGCCGGCATCGCGGACACATACCGCTCATATCCGGTCTTCTCATAGATCTCGTAGATCAGCTGGTGAATCGGCATGTAAATGCTCTTGAGGCGGAGTTCTTCGAGAAGTCCGGCAAATTTCTCAAGTTTTGAAACCCAGGCCGGAAGCAAACCGACTTGCTGTCCCTGTAATGGTTTTCCCTGCAATGGTTGTCCCTGTAACTGCCTCTGCACTTGTTCCTGTGATTGTGCCTGCAACAGTCTCTGCGATTGTCCCTGTTCTGATTTTTGCATGTTTTGCATAAGTTGTTCTGCCTTGTTCAGCCAGAAACGCAGGGAGGCATAGATTCCGCGATCCTGCCCTTTCTTTGTAGTTCCGTGGTAGCCCGCCATCATCTGTGCAAGCTCCAAGTCACTCATCCCGCACATCGGGGAGCGGAGCACGCAGGCAAGCGGGATATCCTGCATCGGATTGTCAATCACCGAGAGCAGACTTAAAACCGTCTCGACTTCAAGCGTGTTAAAATATCCCGTGCGCGATTCCGCGTAAGCCGGAATTCCCTCGTTCATCAAAACAGAGGTGAAAACCTCGCTCCATCCCGCCGTGCTCCTTAAAAGAATCACAATGTCACGGCGAGACGCTCTCCGGTACGCCTTGCTCTCCTTGTCCCAGACCATCACACCGGTCTCCGGATCGGTCATCTCCCGGATTTTTCGGACAATCATCTTTGCCTCGATCTCGCGCGCCGTGTAATCAGCGACATCCTCATCCATCTGGGAGATCGACGCATCCCCGGTATCCGCAAGCATGAGTTCCGGAATCAGCGGATTTCTCATCTGGAAAATCGGAGCAAAATTCCTTTCCTCATCCGCATCTGCCGATGAATTGGGGAGCGGGGCAAACTCAGCGCCCGGATGAAGCGCACTCTCCTCGGTGTAGCGGATATTTCCGAGATTTCTCGTCATAATGCGATAGAACACATCGTTGACCGCATCGAGGACTTCCTTCCTGCTTCGAAAATTCTGGTGAAGCTCGATCTTCTTATCGCTTCCTTCCCCGGTCTCATACGGTTCATAGGAATCATATTTTTCAAGAAACAGCTCCGGTCGCGCGAGACGGAAGCGATAAATGCTCTGCTTGACATCACCAACCATAAAGACATTGTGGCGACCGAAACGCTCCCCGGACACCGCTTTTAACAGTGCTTCCTGCACGAGATTGCTGTCCTGATACTCATCGACGAGAACCGCCTCAAACTGCTCACTCAGCTCATCGGCGGAATCCGTAAAGCTCATGCTTCCATCTTCCTCAAACCGGATCAGCACCTTTAATGCCTGATGTTCGAGATCATTGAAATCCACAAGCGCGCGCTCCCGCTTCTTTGCCTGAAACCGCTCCTCAAACTCTTCCGCGAGGTCGAGAAGCATCAAGATTCCATCCCGCGTTCCCTCCATATCGCTCCACATCTCCGACGGCGTCGAAAAACAGCAGAGATCCTTCATCTTTGTGACCGCTTTTTTCACGCGGTCTCGGCATCCGGTCACATAGGCTTTCAAATCCGGATCAACGTCCTTGCTCCTCACAGTTGCAAGGCGATCCCAACTGACTTCATTGAGCACCTCATAGAGTTCCTCAAAATTCTGTGCCGAGGCAATCTTTTTGAGCTGAAAAATATCCGACTGAAACATCGGAGAATAGGCATCTAAAAATTCATCATAACGGCAGATCTCAAGTGCGTCCGTCATCTGGAGTGCGAGCTCCTGCGCCTGCTGTCTGATATCCGCAAGCAAAAATTCCAGCCATCTCGGATATTTTCCCGCCTGCTTGAGTTCCTGATCGAGATCTTCTGACTTCAAATCAAGATCCTTCGGATTCTGATTAAATTCTAATTCTTCCGGATTCTGATTCAGCTCTGCCCGACATTCATCAAGCCATCGCTTCGGATCGGGATTACTCTGGGAAAACGCATGCACCTGCGTGATATAATCCTCAATTCCCGCATCGCTCTTTCCCTGTGCATACATCCCGACGAAACGCTCAAACGCCTCCCCTCCATTCGCATATCGATCTTCGATCAGTTCTGCCATCACATCCTGGCGGAGCAGGAGAATCTCTCCCTCATCTCCGATTCGAAATGCCGGATCAAGGTCGAGAAGGTTGAAATGTTCGCGAATCACGCTCAGACAGAAACTGTCGATCGTTGTGATCTGCGCATGATGGATCAGAGCAGACTGCATCTGGAGGTGAGCATCATCGGGATGTTCGGCAAGCCTTTTCTCAATCGCTGTGCCGATTCGCTCTCTCATCTCCGACGCCGCCGATTTCGTGAACGTCATCACGAGAAGTCGGTCAATATCGAGCGGATGCTCGCCTTCCGTCACAAGCTCAATGATCCTCTCGACGAGGACGGCGGTCTTTCCACTTCCCGCTGCCGCACTCACGAGCAGATTTTTTCCCCGGCTCTCAATCACCTGCTTCTGCTGTCTCGTCCACTTAATCGCCGTTTTTGCCTCTTCCGGGCGCGCGTTCTCTCTCTCGCTCTTTACTTCTTTTTCTGCTCTCTCTGATCTGTCTGACATATTTCCTCCCAGATTTCCTCCGACTTCATCTTTTTCCACTTCTTAAACTCATATCCCGCAGACTTCTTGTCAAACCCGCAGACCGCATGGTACGGACAGTAATCACACGCCGAGCGCTGACCGTTCTTGTATGGCTCCACACTGATTCTTCCATCGAGAATCTCCTGACCGATCCTTCGGACTTTTTCATGCACATAGGTGCGAAGCGAGTCGAAACGCTCCCGATTTGCGACTGAGGACTTGCTCTCCTGCACCTCCCCGTTTTTCAGAACAACCGGAATGATGTCGGACTCCTTCTCGATCGTGCGGTCGAGATGATGAATCGCCTCAAGCTCACTGTTGATCAGACCGTTCATCCTAAGCTGTCTCAAAATCTGCGCGTCTACCATCTCTGCATCCGCCTGCTCCTCCTTCTGGACAACCGGATCGGAAATGTTGTAGTAGAGAATTCCCGCCGGAACGACCTTTTTTTCCGGATAACGTCGCTCGGTCATCTCCATAACTGCGTCCATGTAGACGACAAGCTGAAGCTGAAGTCCATAGTAGAGTGCCATCAGATCAAACGAGGTACTTCCCGACTTATAGTCGATGATCTTGACATAGACTTGATCTCCATCCTCGCACAGATCCATGCGGTCGATTCGTCCGCGCAGATGCAGGGATTCCTCCTCAGAGAGCGCGATCTTCATCGCATTCAAATTGTCGGCAGAAGAAAACGACACCTCAAATCCCGCCGGGACGAAATCTCCTCTCTGAATCTGTTGTTGAAGCGCCCAAACCGTTCTCTGCGTGATCTGCTCCACGCGCTTTGCCAGATAGGCATTTCGCGAGGAACTTCCCAAAATCTGATTTCCGTAATCCAGAGCAACACTCTCCACACAGCTGTGCACAAGATCTTTTCTCTGTTCCTCCGTGATCGTCTGCCAGTCAAGCCCCTGATCCTTCACGCGCTGAAAGCACAGATCGATCGAATCGTGAAACAGATTTCCGAGATCCGCCGGTGCAAGCTCAAATTTTGCCCTCTCCTCAAGTTCGAGTCCATATTTGAGGAAATGTCCATAAGCGCACGCCGCATACTGCTCGAGTCGCGTCACGCTTCCGCTCAGAATCGTGCCGTAGAGTGCCTGCGCAACCGCATGACCGATTCCCTGCTTTTCATAGAGGTAACAGGAGGCATCCGCAATCTTTTCCGCCTCGCTCCGGTGTTCCGCAGAATTTAAAAACCACCGGTAAAGCTCGAGAAATTCTGCGTGTTCTTTCCACACCTGCATTTCCTTCTGTTCTTTCTGTTCTTTTTGCGCCGATTGTTCTTCCTGCGCCGAACTGTCGCGCCACAGCTCCACATCGTCGCGGAACTCCCCGATTCCGAGAATCAGCTGTTTTCTCGCCTCCTCAAGCGAATAAATCTTCTCCTTCTCCCTGCGAGTCTCCCACTCCTCGCGAATCACCGAGAGCCCCGGGAACATCGCTCTCAACTCTCCGATTAGGTAAGACGGACGACGACTTTTTCCGTCCGGTCCCACACAGGAATAGGAGACGACAAGACGCTCGGAAGGCTTTGTCATCAGGCGGTAGAGGTAAAATCGCTGGCGGAAGCTGTCCTCCCTCGCCGTCGGTGCCAGTTCCAAATGGCACTGTCCGAAAAATTCACGTTCCCGATCCGAGAGCAGACTTCCACTATCCCGGTGCATCGGCACAATCCCGTCATTGACTCCGACAAAGAACAGCACCTTGATATGGGCGAGTCGTGTTCTCACAATATCACCGACCACGACGCGGTCGACCGTCGCCGGAATCACACCAACAGAGATCTCGGCAAAACCGGCATCAAGGATTTCCTGAAATTCCTGACGGCTGACTTTCTCCTCCCCGAGAAGCTGGGAGAGACGGTCAAGAAGCTCTCTCACAAGCCCGTAGACCTGCGTGTACTCTTTCTCGAGACGAAATTCCCCGATCTCATGGAAATACTGGGCATACGCCTCCATCTTCTCCTCCGCGCGACACTCGGTCAACAGATCGCAAAGTCCCTGAACCATCCCGGACACATTCAAATCTTCCTGACGAAACGCCTCCTGCAAATGAAACAGCGGAGCAAGCGCCTTCTCCTTAAACGCATTGAGTTCCACCAGATTTAACTCTTTCGATCCGCGGTACGTCCGCTCCCAGGTCTCCCGAAACTTACGTCCACCACGGATTCCGAGTGCCAGCACATAGTTTTCCATCCGGTCCGTCATCTCCGACTCGCGGACAACAAGACCCGTTCTCAAAAAACGAAATACGCTCTCATAGGAGAAATCTCTCCGCACCGCCTCAAGCGCCGAGCGGATCAGCTCCACAAGGCTGTTGTCGAGCACATTTTTGCGGTCATCGAGAAAGCACGGGATCTCATTCAGCGCAAACTGGTGCTGAATCTCCCTGCCATACCCTTCTAAATCTCCGGTGACAACCGCAATGTCACGATAGCGAAGTCCTTCCTGCTTGACTGCCCGACCAATCTGATGAACCACGCGCTCAATCTCCTCCGACACTCCCGATGCCTGATAGAGCTCAATACTGTGATCCCGTTTGCCCTGAAAATTTCCGCCCCCATAGCGAAACAGGTGACGCTCAAGCCAGCCGATTCCGGGGCTCTTCTTAAACCTTGGCAACGGTTCCTGATTTAACAGGCGATCCGGCAGTTTCCTGATCTGATTCTTTTCCGCAAGTTCCGACAGGCGCACGACCATCTGGTGGCTCATATAGAAAAGATTTTGCATTCCCATATTTCGGTAAATCGCCTCGCTCGGGTCTGCGGTCACGGTCACGGTCACATCCTTTGCATAGACGAGAAGCAGTTCAATCAGACGATACTGCACCGGAGTAAAACCGGTATATCCGTCGAGTGCAATCTTGCTGTTTTTGATGATCTGGGATTTCGGAATCATCCGGCACAGCACATCGAGCACCTGCTCCGCCGTGATATAATGTCCTTCTATATACTGTTGAAAGCTCTCAAACACAACCGCAAATTCTTCGAGTTTCTGGCGCAGAAGCGGACTTTTTGCCTCCGGTGCCGTCTCTCTCAAAAGTTCCGGTGTCAGACCATACTGATAAAACTCCGAGATCATCGATTTGAGCTGTCCGACAAATCCCGCCTGATTCAAGTGACCGCCAAAAAGCACAAGCTGTTTCCGGCAGAGTGCCGTGACTTTTCTAAGCACCATCGACTTTCCCATATCGTCGAGAACCTGAAGATTCTCCACTGCCAGCTCTTCAAATACGCGGTATGCCAGACGCTGAAAGCTGAGCACATCAATATTCATCGTTCCGTGAGCCGGATGCATCATCACCATATCTTTCTGTGCCTGCATCGTAAACTGCTCCGGCACAATCACAAAATAAGACTCGTCTGGATTCTGAATCGACTCCTGAATCACCGTCTCATAGAGAGCTGTCGTCTTTCCGGAACCTGAGCCTCCTAAAATCAGCTGAAGCGCCATAGTCTTGTCTTCTCCATTTCTTCCTCTACTTGATTACTTAATATCTATCTGATTGATACCTAACTAATCATACCTGTCTGATCTCTAATCAATATCTAATACCACCATCTAATACCCGTATCTAATACTAATACCCAATACTGATATCTAATGATCTTACAATCTAACTGCCTCATTTACCTGTTTCTGTTTTCCTGTCATTAGAGCCAACTAATTTTAAGTATATCATAAAATAATTAGCAGGAGAATACACTGTATCAAACATCCCCGGAGGTCTCCCCCATGAGTTCCAAAACAAAAATCGTCGTTCTCCGCATGAAGGAAATTATCTACACCGCTGTATTTATCGGTTTTGGCATTTTTCTGATCCTTCTGCTTGTGATTATGTTCCGCCCCAAAAAAGATACTCCCGCCTCCGCCTCTGTCTCCCTCTACCACCCCGGTGTCTACTCAAGTGCCCTTCACCTCGGCTCCCAGGAAGTCAATGTCGAAGTCACTGTGGACGCAGTTGAGATCACCGGTGTCACCCTCGTCCCATTAAGCGACTCTGTATCTGCGATGTATCCCCTCGTTGCCCCATCCGCCAAGAACTTGAGCGAGCAGATCTGTGCGAGTCAGTCCCTCAAAAATCTAAACTACCCGCAGGAATCAAAATACACTTCCCAGGCACTGATCCGCGCAGTCGAGAAGGCGCTCGCAAAAGCCTCCGTCTCCACCAGCGAGACGCTCTTTCCGGGACTGTAAATTTTAGGACATTTTTGTAATTTTGTAAAATTCTGTGATTTGAGATCCTGTGAAATGAAAAAAGCTGATGAAAAACCATCCTTGAGGGGTCACCTCACTGTTTTTCACCAGCTTTTTTCAGGCGCAAAATCTCATTCATTTCATCTATCACTCCATCCATGCAGTTGGAGCAATCGAAATCGATCTTGCTGTATCTATCCTGTCAATTTTTTTCCAAATTTGTTTGATGCTTTGTCTCTTCTGCTTCCGCCTTCGGCGCATCCTGCTTTTCTGCATCCTGCGCATCCCCATTCCCATCTTGTGCAGACGGGAACTCTTGCATTTCTTCATTCTGATTCTGCTCTGCAAGTTCTGTCTCAGCTTTCTGCTTAGCAATCTCTTCCTCGGTTTCCTGCTCGAGCTTTTCTGCCGGTGTCGGCTGACTCTCCGGCTCCGGAATTCCCTTGCATCTGCGGAAAATCTGCATAAACTCTTTTCCGGTGATCGTCTCTTTCTCAATCAGAAATTCTGCAATCTGATCCATCACATCGCGATTCTCACGCAGAAGACGTTTTGCCTCCTCATAAGCCTCATCGAGAATCCGCATCACCTCTTTGTCGACTTCCGCTGCCGTCGCATCTCCGCAGTTCATGACAACGCGTCCATCGAGATACCGGTTCTCCTGAGAAGCAAGTCCCATCAGACCGAATTTCTCGGACATTCCATACTGCGTCACCATCGCGCGCGCAAGCTTCGTCGCCTGTTCAATATCGTTTGACGCACCGGTCGTCACAGAATCAAACACAATCTCCTCCGCAGCGCGTCCTCCAAGGTATCCGACGAGCATCGCCTGGATCTCTTTCTTGCTGTTTAAATACTTTTCTTCCTCCGGCACATGCATCACATAGCCGAGCGCTCCCATCGTGCGCGGAACGATTGTGATCTTCTGCACCGGCTCTGCATCTTTCTGGAGAGCACTGACAAGCGCGTGTCCGACTTCATGGTAAGAGACAATCCGTCTCTCCTCCTTGCTCAGAACGCGATCTTTCTTCTCCTTGCCGACGAGAACGACCTCGACCGCCTCGAACAGATCCTTCTGGCAGACCGCATTTCGTCCGTTCTTTACAGCAAGAATCGCTGCCTCGTTGATCATATTTGCAAGATCTGAACCGACTGCACCGGAAGTTGCAAGCGCAATCGCCGGAAGATCCACGGTCTCATCGAGGGAGACATTTTTCGCATGAACCTGAAGGATTTCGGTACGTCCCTTCAGATCCGGTTTGTCCACGATCACGCGACGGTCAAAACGACCCGGACGAAGAAGCGCCGGATCAAGAACTTCCGGACGGTTCGTCGCTGCAAGAACGAGAAGTCCCTTTGACGAATCCATTCCGTCCATCTCCGAGAGCATCTGGTTGAGTGTCTGCTGTTGCTCGGAATCGCTTCCGCCGTAACCGCCTCTGCTTCTTCCGATCGAGTCGATCTCATCGATAAAGATGATACACGGAGCCGTCTGCTGTGCCTGCTTGAACAGGCTTCTGACTCTCGATGCTCCGACACCGACATAGAGTTCCATAAAATCCGATCCGGAAAGGAAGTAGAACGGAACTTTTGCCTCTCCTGCCACTGCCTTTGCAAGCAGGGTTTTTCCGGTTCCGGGAGGTCCGACAAGCAAGGCTCCCTTCGGAAGTTTCGCTCCAATCTTCGTGTACTTCGCCGGATTGTGAAGGAAATCCACCAGTTCCACCAAGGACTCCTTCGCCTCATCCTCTCCTGCGACATCCGCAAACGTCACTCCGGTCTCTTTCTCCATGTACACCTTCGCCGTGCTCTTTCCGACACCGCCCATGCGCTTTGACATGAAAAACATCAGCATCGCAAACAGAGCGATCGGGAAAATCAAATTGATGATCGTCTCAATCATCGCTGTCGTATCCTGAAGCTCCCGCTTCATCTTAACTCCGTGTTCATAAAGACGATCTGTCAACTGAAGATCATTCATCGGAATCGTGTAATACTGAATCACCGGATTGTATTTCTCGGAATCCTTTTTATACTGAAGCTGAATCTGCGTGCTTCTGACCGTCACAGACTCAATCTGTCCATCATCCACATCCCGGATGAAGGCATCGTAACTGATCTCTTTCTGGCTCTTGCTCACCATATAGCTCCGCATCAGATTTGCAGAAAAGAGCGTCACCAGAACTGCAATCAGGATAAGCAAAAGCTGACCCTTTGGTAATTTTCCATTTCCCTCAGAGCCGTTGTTTGTTTTTTTGTCCATAATTCAGGCAAGTTCTCCTGTTCTTTTTTGTCTGTTTGCCTCCCTTTTTTGGCGCAACTGTTCTCATTATAATGGCTGTTTTCTTAGAAATCAAGGCGCGCACTTAAAAAAATAACTTTTTTCAAATACCTCTGGATTTCTGTGATTGAGAGATGTATAATGTACAAGTTATTTTTACGGAAGTCATTTTTATAGTATTATCCCCACATGATTATGTACTTCCCCAATCTCCTTTTGTCTCTTAAAATTTTAAATCTTAAATTTTTTGAGACTTCATTTTATTTTGAGACTTCGGAAGTACATGCACAACGAAAAAGGAGGTTTCACAGTCATGCCAGTTAAGTACGTTTTTGTCACTGGAGGCGTTGTCTCCGGTCTGGGAAAAGGAATCACCGCCGCATCCCTCGGCCGTCTTTTGAAAGCCCGCGGTTACAAGGTAACCATGCAGAAGTTTGATCCTTACATCAACATCGACCCGGGCACCATGAACCCTGTTCAGCACGGTGAAGTATTCGTCACCGATGACGGCGCAGAGACCGATCTCGATCTCGGTCACTATGAGCGTTTTATCGATGAGAGCCTGACCAAGAACTCCAATGTTACCACAGGTAAAGTATACTGGAGCGTTCTCCAGAAAGAGCGTCGCGGAGATTTCGGCGGAGGTACCGTACAGGTTATTCCCCACATCACGAATGAAATCAAGAGCCGGTTCCACCGCAACTACTCCACGAACGAGACCGAAATCGCAATCATTGAGGTCGGCGGTACTGTCGGAGATATCGAGAGCCAGCCGTTCCTTGAGGCAATCCGTCAGTTCCAGCATGAGGTTGGTCATGAGAATGCGATCCTGATCCATGTCACCCTGATTCCTTACCTCAAAGCCTCCGGCGAGTTAAAGACAAAGCCGACCCAGGCGAGCGTAAAGGATCTTCAGAGCATGGGAATCTGGCCGGATATCCTTGTCTGCCGTAGCGAGCATCCACTTGATGACTCGATTCGCAGTAAGATCGCTCTGTTCTGTAATGTTCCAAAGACCCACGTTCTTCAGAACCTCGATGTCGAAGTTCTCTATGAGGCACCGCTTGCAATGGAGAAGGAACATCTCGCTGAGGTTGCCTGCCAGTGTCTCCAGCTCGAGTGCCCGGAGCCGGATCTGACCGAGTGGCGCGCAATGATCGACGCTTGGAAGCATCCGGAGCATGAGGTGACGGTTGCCCTTGTCGGAAAGTACACCCAGCTCCATGACGCTTACATCTCGGTTGTAGAGGCTTTGAAGCACGGCGGTGTTGCAAACCATGCAGAGGTTCACATCAAATGGGTGGATTCTGAGACCGTGACAAAAGAGAATGTCGGCGAGATCCTCGGCGATGTCAGCGGAATCCTTGTTCCGGGTGGATTTGGTTCCCGCGGAATCGATGGAAAGATCTTTGCAATTCAGTACGCGCGTGAGAACAACATTCCGTTCCTCGGTCTGTGTCTCGGAATGCAGCTCTCAATCGTTGAATTTGCCCGCGATGTAGTCGGCTACACCGATGCACACAGCGCAGAGCTTGACCCGTCCACGGTTCATCCGGTTATCCACCTGATGCCTGACCAGAATGGCATTGAGGATATCGGCGGAACTTTACGTCTTGGCTCTTATCCATGTGTTCTGAACAAGGAGTCGAAGGCATACCAGCTTTACGGTGAGGAGACGATTCATGAGCGTCATCGTCATCGCTATGAGGTCAACAATGATTACCGCACCGTTCTTCAGGAGAATGGCATGATGCTCTCCGGAATTTCCCCGGACGGACGTATCGTTGAGATGATCGAGATCCCGTCTCATCCGTGGTTTATCGCAACGCAGGCACATCCGGAGCTGAAATCCCGCCCGAACCGCCCGCATCCGCTGTTCCGTGGATTTGTTGAGGCTTCTTTGAAGAAGGCTGGGGAGATCTAAAATTTAGGAGTGTACGCTCCGACAGTATTTCACTTCTAAACTTTATGCTCCGACGGCAGGTAAAGTTTGGCAAAGAGGTTACTGTACTGCGTTCTCTCTGATAGTATTTTATTCCTAAACCTTACGCTCCGACAAACGGGTAAAGTTCTGCAAACTCGCTCTCGCTCCGGGTTCGACGTAACGGTGCATAAGGTCGCAAAATACGCGACCTAAGCACCGACGTCTCACACGGGTTTGCAGAATCTTTCCCGCCCGTCGGAGCTGTTATCTGTCTGACCAAAAAAACTGTGAGAAACCAGATTGCTTTTAAACCCTGATTTTTCACAGTTTTTTATATTTTGAAATATCTTAATTTTTTAAGTCGTATTCTTTAAAGTGCTCGTCTTTTTTTCTGTTTTCTGATATGATAGTCTCTACCAATTTACACCAAATGTGCAAAAAGCCCACTCCTTCAGCTATGGAAGTTTAGGATTTAGCTTTTCATTTTCAGCAATGCAACACACGAGAAATAAAAGAATTTTAGATATACAGCTATATTTTGAAAGGAACTTTACAAATGTTAGGAAAAACTCACTTTGCAGTTGGAATGGCATCTGCTCTGGCTATTTTACAACCGCAGACTCTTCCTGTTTTGATTACTGGAACAGCGGCTGCGGCAGTTGGCGGTATGATCAGTGACATCGACTGCGGTACTTCACAAGCTCATCAGGGAGCCGATAAAATCATGACTGCCACGATTGCAGTGACTTCGATCGTCATTTTCATCGATTATCGTTTTCACCTTGGAGTTTATGAAAGTCTGATGCAAAACAGCAGTGTCTCCCGCCTGTTGACCGGTTTAATGGCATTTCTTATGATCTGTGCCTACGGTTCCAGACAACCACACCGTTCGTTTATGCACTCTTTTCCAGCAATGATTATGCTGACCGCCTGCATGGATGTCATTTATCCGGATGCGGCTCCGTACTTTGGCGTCGGTTTTCTCTCTCATCTTCTGCTGGATATATTTAATTTCCGTCAGGAAAAACTCTTCTGGCCGATGAAAAAGGGATTTTGCCTGCGCCTGTGCTCCTCTCAGGGCGCTGTAAACCGTCTTTTGTTGATTATCGGAAATGTGGCAACCATTGTTCTGGTTATCACCTCGGTTCCGATCAGACGTTTTGCATCACTGATTCTCGCCTTTTTATTTCCATAAAAACACTTTTCTAATTGTTTTGCTCTTACTTTCGATTGACTCAACCTCGCGCGACGTAAGGCAGAAAAGTGCAGGCAAACCCGTGTGAGACGTCGGTGTTTAGGTCGCGTCCTTTGCGACCTTATGCACCGCTACGTCGAACCCGGAGTGAGAACGAGTTTGCATGACTTTTTCTGCCGTCGGCGCCCGTCAAATAAAGTCTATAATATTGTATACTTCTTCTAGGTGCTGGCACCCTGTCAAATAAAATCATACAATCTATAATTCGCATAAAATCCCCCACTCAAGTGAATGCTATCCTTGCCACAAGAAAAAATAAGCAACCTAGCATTCACAAAAAGAAAGGGGATTTTCTAATGTCTAAAAATAACCAGACAAATGATTTCCAGAACAAAAAAAAGAATCCTGATCCGGATCCCTATCGATGTGAAGTAAAATCGTCTTCTCTCGACGAACTTGATTTTCAATCGTGCTCTGCGACTGACTGCACGGGACTGATCCCATTTCTCCCACAGTCAGAAGCAGAACTCGAATCTTATGCGGAACTTTATCCGTATTTTTGCGACTGTTTCACGGATTCAGATTCCTCAAATGATTAACGACTCCTGAGCAGATACAGATACTCAGATACTCGAAAAAAACGAAATCCCAATTATCCAGATTACTTTTTGACCCGATAATCTCCCTGCTTCAAAAGATAACGCATATAAGAAAATGCCTTCCGCTCACCCTGGTCGCGCAACATAATCAGAATTTTTTCCAACTCAGCTTTTGTGTCCGGATGCATATATCCGTCCAGATACGGCATTTCATGCTGATAATACTCCCACGGAGATGCGCTCGTATAATCTTTTCCCCGGTAGACCCGGCAGGCTGCGATTCGATCCATCACCATCTCGACGAGATAGTTGACCGGCATCTTGCAACCTGCCATTCCACCGGCAGTCTTGGAAAAATCAATCCAGTACTCAAAATGATGTTTATTTCTTCCCTTGTGATGAAGCCATGCGGAAGAATATCCCTTTTCGTCACGCTCCGCTGCATTTGGACTGCGGGTTCCCTGATAATAACGAACTCCCGTCAAAAATTCTGTCGGGCTGTACTTAGACAAATCATGCAACAATCCCTGTCGGAAAAGTCCCACCCGAAAACAGTTTTCCATCACCAGAATCTTGTGCTGTGTGATCGTCAGAAAATGATGCCATGCCTTATGTTCCATCGTTCTCACTCTCCTGTTTCTCTGCTTCTACTCCTATATCATCCTGTTTTTTAATAATCCCCTGCTCAAAACAGATACAAAACTTGTATAGAAAATCACAGCTAGTCTCGATCTCATTCGGCAGGGATTCTGATAGACAAAATTTTCACAGAGCACAGTTTAGCACATTCTCGTCACGGATTCCACTGTTTTTTTCTCAATTTTTCAACTTTTCCTTTACTTGAGTTCCTCACGAATCGAAGTTCCGATCGTTCCCTCCGGCATCTTCACGCCAAAGTAATCCGCGATCGTCGCGCCGATGACTGCAAATGTGTTCGTCTCCGGAAGCTCTCCACTTCCCTCAAATCCCTTGGAATAAATCACAAGCGGAACCTGCTCTCTCGTGTGATCGGTTCCCGTGTAGGTCGGATCATTTCCGTGATCTGCGGTCAGAATCAGCAGATCATCCTCGCCGAGCAGTGGCAGAAGTTCTCCGAGCTTCTTGTCAAACTTCTCGATCTCCTGTGCATAGCCAACCGGATTTCTGCGATGACCCCAGAGGGCATCGAAATCCACAAGGTTGACAAAGCAGAGTCCGTGGAAATCCTCTTTTGCAATCTCAATCGTCTGCTCCATTCCATGAACCGAACTATTTGAGTGAAGGGCTTCGGTGATTCCATGTCCGACAAAAATATCGTTGATCTTGCCTACGGAAATCACATCAAGTCCGGCTTCCTTGAGTGCATCAAGCGCAGTCTCTCCAAACGGAGGAACCGCATAGTCGTGACGGTTGCTCGTGCGCTTGAACTCGCCCTTCTTCTTGCCGACATAGGGGCGGGCAATCACTCGTCCGACCTTCCACTCATCCTTCATCGTCAGCTCTCTCGCAATCTCACAGCAACGATAGAGTTCCTGAAGTCCGAATGTCTCCTCATTTCCGCAGATCTGAAGCACAGAATCTGCCGAAGTGTAAACGATCATATGACCGGTCGCGATCTCTTCCTCTCCGAGCTCATCGAGGATTGCCGTTCCGCTCGCACTCTTATTTCCGATCACCTTGTGACCGGTGCGCTTTTCAAGCTCTGCGATCAGTTCCGGCGGAAATCCGTGATCCGTAAATGTGATAAACGGCTTTACCGTCTTTAATCCCATCATCTCCCAGTGTCCGGTCATCGTATCCTTGCCGTGGCTCGCCTCATTCATCCGGGCATAATACGCAAGTGGATGCTCTGCCTTCGGGACCTGGCGCAGTGGGTGAAGATTTGCCAGACCAAGTTTCTGAAGATTTGGAATATCCAGAGTCTCCACCGTATCCGAAATGTGACCGAGCGTATCGGTTCCGGCATCGTGATACTCTCTTGCATCTTTCGCATTTCCAATTCCAAGAGAATCCAGTACAATCACAAAAGCTCGCTTAAATGTCTTTTCTGCCATTCTGTCCATCCTCCATTCTTTCCAACCGTTCTGTTTTCTCGCAATCTATCTATTCTTATCTATTCTATTTTTTAATCAATCCAACAGGTTTTCCGGGCCGAAGCCGAGCGGAAAAAGTTCCTCCAGCAAAAATTCCTGATAGGAATCTGCTCCGTCCGGAAGAATGATGCGAAACGTACTCGGGTTGCAAAACTCCCGCATTACCTGACGGCAGACGCCACACGGAGCCGTCACGCCACTTGCCACACCGTTCTTTCCGCCGATGATACAGATCGCCTCAAATTCCCGCTCGCCCTCGCTGACTGCCTTGAAAAATGCCGTGCGCTCCGCACAGTTTGTCGGCGTGTAGCCCGCATTCTCAATGTTGCATCCAAGATAGATTTTTCCATCTTTTGTCAGAAGCGCAGCTCCCACCTGAAAATGAGAGTACGGCGCATACGCGCGTCCCATCGCCTCTGTCGCCTGCTCAATCAGCTTTTTTGTCATCTCATCCGCAGATGCCTGCGAATGCATGGTATCGGTATACATGGTATTCTTATGATTCATCTATGCCTGCTCCTCTGCTTCGAGAAGACGCACAATCCGGCTCGTTCCGAGACGGTTTGCCCCGAGTTCAAGGAACTTTTCTGCATCCTCAAGGCTTGAGATTCCACCCGCTGCCTTGATCTTTACGTTTTCTCCGACGTGTTTTGCAAACAGCTCAATATCCTCAAACGTTGCACCCGCCTTGGAAAATCCGGTCGAGGTCTTGATGAAATCTGCACCGGAAGCCGTCACAACCTCACACATGCGAATCTTCTCCTCCTCGGTCAGCAGGCAGGTTTCAATGATGACTTTCAGGATTTTTTCTCCACATGCGTTCTTGAGCGTACGAATCTCCTCTTCCACGAGATCATATCGTCCATCCTTGACCCAGCCGAGGTTGATCACCATATCGATCTCATCCGCTCCGTCCTCAAGTGCCTGACGCGTCTCAAACTCCTTGACTGCGGTCGTGTTATATCCGTTTGGGAATCCGATCACGGTACAAACCGCCATCTTCTCTCCTACATACTCCTTCGCCTGCTTGACATAGGACGGCGGAATGCACACAGACGCCGTCTCGAAACGAATCGCCTCATCGCAGAGTTTCTCAATATCCGCCCAGACAGCAGTCTGAGCAAGCTGTGTGTGATCCACATAGTGCGCAAGTTCTCTCTTCTCCATCTTGTCTCCCCTTTCTCCTTCACCTTGTTCCATGTTCTATCTAATATCACGCTTATCTCAATTGATCTTGCTCTTATTTTGCCTTCTCAAGCAGTTCCCCCAGCTCTTCAACTGTGATTGGATAATGCTTGTTGCAGAAATGGCAGTTGACCTCAATCGTCTCCCCGTCATCAATCATGCTCTGCAATTCTTTCTTTCCGACACTGATCAGTGCCTTCTCGATTCTCGACTTGGAGCAGTTGCAATGGAACTGAACCGGCATCGAATCGAGGATCTCAAGTCCAAATCCACCAAGCACTTTCTGAAGAATCTGCTCCGGCGTGTTTCCTGCATCGAGCAGAGAGGTGATCGAGGTGATCTCCTTGAGTCTCTCCTCAAGACCGGAAATGATCTCCTCGGATGCACCCGGCATCAGCTGGATGATGAATCCGCCAGCCTGACGAACTGTGTTATCCTTATTCATCAGAACTCCGAGTGCCACGCTCGACGGGGTCTGCTCAGAAGTTGCAAAATAGTAGGTCAGATCCTCTGCGATCTCACTCGTCACAAGCTGAGTCTGACCGACATACGGCTCTTTCAGACCGATATCCTTGATCACGCTGAGCACACCGATACCGACTGCACCGCCGACATCGAGCTTTCCAAACTCATTCGGAGGAAGCATAACCTGCGGATCTCCAACATAGCCCTTTACATTTCCGTGAGAATCAGCGGTCACCGTAATGCCGTGAATCAGGCCATCTCCGTTGATCTTTAAAGTCAAAAGATCCTGATCCCCCTTCATCATCGAACCCATCAGCGCACCTGCGGTCATCAGACGGCCAAGAGCAGCAGATGCCACCGGGCTTAAATTATGGGCGGAGCGCGCATACTCCACCATATCTCTCGTTGTTGCAGCAAATGCACGGATCTGACCTTCAGCCGCCGTTGCACGAATCATATAATCTCCCATCGTTTGTCCCTCTATTCCTTTCCGCGCTCACGCGCAATCACATACACTCTCTCACTTTCCTCAGTCGGCGCCTCATGCGTAAATGCATCGTAAATCGCCACGAGTTCCATTCCGCCCTCCGCAATCGCCTTCTTGACTGTCTCTAACTCATAGGCGCGCTGATAGTGCGTCTCATCATACTTTCCGTATCGTCCGTCTTCCTCTCGGATGAAAAGTGTCAGATCGTACTCGTTGACCATCTCCTCCTCATCGTAGAAATTCTCCCAGATGAAACTGCTCTCCTCGCGATTTTCCGCAATCGTCTGCTCTCCAAGCTCTTCCCGGTACTTATACACGGTGTTGAGATCAAAGATAAAGACTCCGTGCGGATCAAGGTAGTTATTCGCAAGGCGGACAACCTGAACGAGATCCTCGTACTCCATCAGGTAATTCATCGAATCGCAGATACTCACAACTGCGTGAACGGTTCCGTAAAGCTCAAATTCCCGCATATCCTGTTCCAGATAGAGGATTCCCTTCGGCGCTTCCGCCTCCTTCTGAACCGCGATCTGAAGCATTTCCTCGGACAGATCCACACCGATCATATCATAACCGTGATCTGCCAAAAGACGAGTCAGTTTTCCGGTTCCGCATCCGAGATCGAGGACAAGTCCGTCCTCCACCCCATACTCTCTCAGAAGTCCGGTCAGATACTCACACCACTCTTCATAAGGAATGTTGTCCATAAACAGATCATACACTCCCGCAAATCCTGTATATGCATCCATCGTTTTCTCTTTCACCTCTTTTGCAACAAATATATTCTCTCCATGTGGCAAAAAGAGCAGGTGCACCCCGCCGTAAACCGGATACTCCTGCTCCTCTTTCACCTCTTATGGCATTGCTGTTCACTCACTGCGCAAACGACAACGATCATGCACGGTATGTTCCCGCAACTTATGCGTTCTTACCACAGCACTTCTTGTACTTCTTACCGCTTCCGCACGGGCACGGATCGTTCGGGAAGATTTTCTTTCCCTTGCGGATTGTACCAGATGCCTTCTGCTTCTTGTAAAGCTCCTTACGGGTCTCCTCGCTCAGGATGGAATCCCACTGCGGAAGCTCATACAGCCAGGAAGCCTTTGCCTCTACCATGTTGTAGTACAGCTTCTCCGGATCAATCTCAATCTTAACCTCGGTATCCTCGTCCATCGTGTCGATCGGGTTCTCGTAGCCCTTTAAGCTCTCGTTGATTCCATCGAGGAATCCGGTCATGATCAGAACCTCGGTGTTGTACTTCTCAGCCAGTCCCTTAACGGTTCCGGTAACAACCTCAGTCGGGTTGGAAAGGATCTGCTCGTAGATGCCCTTCTCGATTGTGAAGTAACCGTTCCACAGGTTTTCCTTCTCTTTATCACTCAAACCATTGCCGTAAGCAAGGTTTCTCCATGTCTCTAATAATGCCATGATTTTGTTTCCTTCCTTCGTTTTTTTACATTTTCTTACATCATTTCGATGTTATTGATTTCCTGTATATACCAAAACGTGTTTCCCTAAAAATCTGTTTCGCAATACTTTCTGTCACAAACACATTTCGGGCACAGAGATCCCTCTGTACAGATTCTTACATAGTATATAACAAGTACGAAAATTTTGCAAATCTTTTCTTATATCGTAAGATTTTTGCCCTCAAATTTGTTCTTGTCCACATGCAGTACTGTACGATTCTCTTCGTTTTACTTTTTACTTTCTGTACAGATACTCCGGCAGACCATCCTTCATCGGGCGCACCGGCTCTCCCTGAATCAGAGGACGCGCATAGGTGATAAACTCCTCGGAGACGTCATTTCCGTTTACAATCCACTCTGCCGGCACCGGCTTCTCCTGATTGCAGATCTTATTGACATCCTCGATTGCGCACTCCATCTGGTACGGGTCATCGCCGATTCTCTTGAATGCAACCATCACACCGGTCTCTCCGGCAAGTGCCACCTTCACGCCTTCACTTCCGGCAAGTGCTGCCTCCTCAATATCCGTCAGCGACGACTCGATTCCGCTACATCTCTGGCTGACATTCAGCTCCACGGAGCGCACCTTGATTCCGAGCTGACGGCGCACGAAGCTCTCTAACACCTTTCCACATCCGGTCAGCATCTTGTGACCGAAATTGTCGACCATCGCCTCATCTCCGTACTCGCAGATAAAGGTTCCGGACGCATCGGAGATTCCCTCAGACACACAGACAATCACGCTGTTTCTCTTCTCAAGTGCATTCTCAAGATCCTTCGCAAAATCTGCAAGCTCAAAATTCGACTCCGGCAGATAAATCAGCATCGGGTTGTCTCCCGGGAACTTTCTTGCAAGCGCACTTGCGGCGGTCAACCAGCCTGCATGACGACCCATGAGTTCCACGATCGTCACTGCCTTCTGCTGGTAGACAGAGGCATCGAGCACGATCTCTCTGACTGTGGAAGCCACATACTTTGCCGCACTTCCGTAACCCGGCGTATGGTCGGTCAGGATCAGATCGTTGTCGATCGTCTTCGGGATTCCGATGAAACGGATGTCGCTTCCATTCTCCTGTGCACAGCGGGACAGCTTGCTCACCGTATCCATCGAATCGTTTCCTCCGATGTAGAAGAAATATCCGATATTCAGGTCATTGAGCTTTTCAAAAATCGTCTGATAAAAAACTGCGGACAGATCTTCCGGCAGTTTGTAACGGCAGGAACCAAGATAAGCCGCCGGAGTCAGCTTCAGAAGCTCCAACTCTCCCTCCGAGAGTTCCTCTCCGAGATCCATGTACTTATCCTGCAAAAATCCCTCGATTCCATTGATCATTCCATAGACATGACCAACTTCCTCTGATTTCAGTGCCTCACGGATGACTCCGTAAAGACTTGCATTAATCACTGCGGTAGGACCGCCAGACTGTCCGACAATCACGTTTTTCATCTTGTAATTTTCCTTCCTGTGTTTCTCCTGTTTTATTGTTTTCTTGACTGGTGAAACAATAACCCTGATTTCTTTCAAGAAAATTATAAGGGTTTCCGCAAGCAACGTCAACCTGTGTTTCTTTTCTAACAAATCGTTACCTTTCATGCGTCGCACAAACTGTAACTGATTTTGCCGATGCTTCGCATTCTAAATTTTTCTCTCTATTTTTTCATTTTCCTGTATAAACCGGCTGATCCGGGAAATACTGTCATTAGTACCAAAGAAAAATGAAAAATACTTATCCTCCCCTTTTTGATCCCCTGCCCGTTTTCCTAAGAGAAGGCGGGCGGGGGATTTTTTTGCGAAGACCTTATTTTATCGGGGAAGTATCCCGTTCTAAAAGTTCCCATTCTTCCATAAGGCAACAAAAAAATCTATGCTGACACAAATTTGATACAAAACAGGACTTATCAAAAAATGCTCTGCGAAAATGTGCTAAGACAGATTCTCCTTTATGCGCGCTTCTCTCTGTCCTTTCGGATCAGCTCGCGCAGAGCTTCCACGGCAACGCGGACAGCAAGATCAGTGTCATAGACCTGTGGATCTTCAAGCCCCATCGCACGGCGCGTCTGGTTCGCAATCACAAGCATCACCGATCCGACGCGGACACGGCGCACTCCACCCACGATGAAGAGGGCTGCCGACTCCATCTCCGACGCGAGTGCCCCACACTGAATCCACGCATTCCACTTGTTTTCCAGCTCATAGGATACCGGCATCGTCTCCGGCGAATGCTGTCCATAGAAGTTGTCCTTGCACTGCACGACACCGACATGGCTCTTTGCATGCATCTTGTCCGCCGCTGCCTTGAGTGCCTCCACGACATCGTAGTGGGCGACTGCCGGATACTCGATCGGCGCGTACTCCCTGCTCGTCCCCTCCATGCGGATCGCTCCGGTCGCAATCACGAGATCTCCCCCACAGACCTCCGGTTGCATGCCTCCGGAAGTTCCGACGCGGATAAACGTATCTGCCCCGCAGTGAATCAGTTCTTCCATCGCGATCGACGCAGATGGTCCACCGATTCCGGTCGAGCAGACAGAGACCTTCTCCCCGTCAAGTTCCCCGGTGTAGGTCACAAATTCGCGGTTCTGTGCAACCTTCTCCGCGTGATCAAAATACTTTGCGATCTTCTCGCACCGTCCCGGATCTCCCGGCAGAATCACATATTTTCCCACAATCTCCGGTGTCGTCTGAATGTGGAATTCTTTTCCTTTTGCATAGATAAGTGACATAATAAACGCCCCTTTCCATAATAAAATTTTCTGATTTTATAATGTATTCCCCGCACAAACACAGTCTTTTTGCGTTTAAGGGGTATCTTTTATTATACCTGATTTTGCTGATTTTCGGAAGTCACAAAAAGAGTATACAGCTCTGTAAACCTCAACTTGAATCGGATACAGTTTTCGATCATATAAAAAAGCAAAAACCTTCCGGGGATAGTCACAATAACCCGAAAGGTTCTCATTTCATCCCAGAAGGTTTTCACTTTTTCTTAGACTTGCTCAAACATATTTTTTTGCGTATGTTTAAACACTAAAGTTGATTGGTTGGTTGATTATCACACTTTATCACACATCTTTTGGCAGAAAGATTGGATTTCTTATTTGATTGGATTTAATTCCTTCTCACTCTTTGCAACAACAACTGCTGCCGCTGCATCCCCCACAATGTTCGGAATAACTCTCGCCATATTCAGAATTCTGTCGATTCCGGCGAGAAGACCGATCGTCTCAAGCGGAAGATTGACTGCATTCAGGACAATTGTCAGCATCACAAGACCAGAACCCGGAATTCCGGCGGTTCCAACAGATGCCAGAACTGCGGTCAGCATTACCATAATCTGCTGGGTCACAGTCAAATGAATTCCAAATACCTGAGAAGCAAAGATAACAGCAACTGCCTCATAAATTGCTGTACCATTCATATTCATGACAGCACCGAACGGGATTACAAAGTCTGCAATCTTATCGCTGACTCCAAGTTTCTTCGTGCACTTTAAGTTCAGCGGAATCGTTGCTACGCTGGAACAAGTCGCAAATACAAAGAGAATGGCTTCCTTCATGACAGAGAAGAACTTGATCGGACTGATTTTTCCATACAATCCAACCATAAGACCACCCTGAACAAAGATCGTAAATAATGCACAGGTCAGATAGCAGGCACCGATTGTTTTCATGTACGGAACCAAAATATCCATTCCGTATCTGCCGACGATATCTGCCATAAGTCCAAAAACGCCATACGGAGTAAATTCCAGAACAATGTTTGTGATCTCTTTCCACGCCTCCGTCCATGCGCGGAAGAAGTCAAGGACAGGTGCTCCCTTATCTCCCAGCTTAATAAGAGAAAAGCCGAGGAGCAGAGCAAAGAAAATAATCTGAAGCAAGTTCTGCGTACTTAAAGAATTAAATGGGTTTGTCGGAATGATATTCATCAGGGTATCTACAATGCTCGGAACCTCCGTTGCATCGTAAGCCTGAGTCGTCTCCATCACAAACCCCGCGCCGATCTGCATTACATTACAGAGTACAAGACCAATTGCAACGGCGATTGCTGTACCGCCAAGAAATATTGCGAGTGTCTTTCCACCGATCTTTCCAAGTGTGCGGAAATCTTTTACATCCGCTGCGGAACAGATCAGAAGTCCCAGCACCAGCGGTGCTACTACCATCGTCAAAAGGCGAGTCAGGATTGTTCCAAGAAATGCAAGAGTTCCTGCCTTCTCACCGAGAACCACTCCCGCTCCAATTCCAAGAACAAATCCAATCATAATTCGCGTGAACAGCCCAAGACTGTTCCATTTTTTTATCAGCTTCATTGTTGATTTCTCCCCCTATATGCGCTTGCATTTCAAGTCGACGCTCGCGGAGACTTGGCGCGTGATTTTGGTCAGCTCTGCTGACATCTTCTTATCAAAATCACTGCGCATCCACGCGGAGCGTATAACTCAGAAGGGGATTGTTTCCCCTCCTGAGAAAATTTGTGATACCCCCACCTATAGAGGAGGGGGACATCCACTCTGAGTTATACGAATCTACATACATGATCAACTGCAATATCAGAAAATCCATACGCCTCTGCCTTCGTCAGTTTTCCACTGCACACCTCTACGATCTCATTTAAAAGCATCTCTCCGCACTCTGCAATCGTCGTGCTTCCATCGATGATTCCACTCAGATCCACATCCATGTTGTCTTCCATATGCGTGTAGGTTCGCTTATTTGCGGTCACCTTGAGTACCGGTGCAATCGCATTTCCAGTCGGCGTACCTCGTCCCGTTGTAAAGATCACGCATGCGCATCCGGCTGCTACCATTGAAGTCACAGAAGAAATATCATATCCTGCGGTATCCATCACCATCGCTCCATGACGGCTCGGGCGTACTGCCTGCTCGAGAACCTCCACAATCGGTCTTGTTCCGCCTTTTCGGATACATCCAAGACTCTTCTCATCAATCGTTGAGAGACCTCCCGCCTTATTTCCCGGCGTCGGCTGACCTGCACGGCAGTCCTGACCTGCAACTTTCAAATGCTTCTCATAGTCCTCGCAAACTCGAATCACCTGATTGTGAATCTCTGCGGTTGCTCCTCTTCTCGCCACAATATGCTCTCCGCCGATCCACTCAATCGACTCACTCATAATTGTGGAAGCACCCAGATCTACAAGTCTGTCACTCAGCTCACCGACCGCCGGATTGGATGCGATTCCAGAAGTTGCATCAGAACCACCACACTCAATTCCCATCAAAAGTTCCGAGATATCACACCACTCTTTCTTCACAAGACCCGCCTGCGCTGCCATCTCTCTCGCCGAGCGAACTGCCTTCTCAATCGTCTTTAAAGTTCCGCCCTCTTCCTGAATTCCAAATGAGACAACCGGCTTGTCCGTCATCTTCTGAATTTTCTCCCGCAGTGCCTTATGACCAACCGTCTCACATCCAAGACCAATGATTACAACACCATAAACATTGGGATTGCATGCAAATCCAGTCAAAACTTTCTGAGACATCTCTGTGTTTGCCGCCACATCGGAACAACCTGTATTAAACACAATGTTGACTGCACCGCGCACCTGACTTGCCACGATTCGACTCGACTCGCTTCCACAAGCACAGGTCGGAAGAATCAGCACATGATTGCGGATTCCCACACGTCCGTCCGAACGGCGATATCCGAGAAACTGGAGCTTTCCATCTCGCTCCACCGTTTTGACTTCCGGTGCTTTGTAATCGGAATCTTGGCCTTCTGCAACGTACTCATTTGCATAGTCTCTCGGAACGCTGTAAATATTGGTGTGATCCACAAGGCATCCCGCAAGAATTTCTCTCGTTGTCTTTCCGATCAGTTCTCCATATTTAAAAACTTCCTCTCCGGATGCAAGCTCTTTCAATGAAATCTTGTGACTGAATGGAATATCCTCATTTGCGGTGATCTCACACATCTGATCTCCATTGCGATACTTAACACTTTCTCCTGCTTTAATGTCACGCACACATGTAACTACATTGTCCTTGCTGTCCATCATAAGGGCATCAATCTTCATGACTCTCCTCCTGCTTTACCTACTATCTATAAAGTTATAAAGTTCTCAAGAAATCTTTTTCAGGCGCCTTACTGATCTTTTTTCTCTTGACACCAGTATAAAACAGGAATAGACTGAAATCAAATTTATGCTTTTTATGTTTATATAAATTATTTTTATACTTAGAAATAATAAAACGAAAACAAATGAATTAAAAAACATGGAGGAAAACAAGAATTGCAACAGGAAATGAAATATATTTACACCGTGTACAAGCATGGAAGTTTTTCAAAAGCAGCGGAAGAACTCTTTTTAACTCAACCAGCGCTCAGCATTTCTGTTCAGAAAGTAGAACACGAATTGGGGCTTTCTCTCTTTAACCGCGACAAAAAACCTCTCGAACTCACAGAGGCAGGAAAAATCTATATTCAAAAAATTGAGCAGATTCAGCATTTAGAAGAAGAACTTTCCGCCCAGCTCAACGATCTGACCGATTTAAAAACAGGATCTCTCAAAATTGGCGGAACGCACTATTTTAACGCCTACATTCTTCCGCCCGTGCTCTCCGCCTACAAGCGAAAATTTCCGGGAATTGATCTGCAACTCGTCGAAGCTGGCTCATGGGAACTCATCAATATGATTAAAGAAAATCAGATTGACCTGACATTCAACTGCACACCGGACCCTTCCGACAAACTGCAACGGATTCCTGCCTTTCAGGATACAATTCTTCTGTCAGTTCCAATCTCTTTTTCCGTAAACAGAGAGCTTGCCAAATTTGCGCTCACCTCAGAAGATATCCTCGCCCACCGATTTGAGGAAGACGATTGTCCAAAAGTTACGCTGAAACCTTTCGTTGACACCCCCTTCATCCTCTTAACTCCCGGCAATAATCTCTACCGCCGAAGCATGACATTTTTTGAAGAAGCACAAGTCACTCCCCAGATCACGCTTCAAGTCTCTCAGCTTGTCACCTCCTTCCATCTGTCATGTTCCGGAATCGGGGCAACTTTTATCAGTGACTGGCTGATGACGAATGTCCACCCGGAGATGTGCTATTATAAAATTGATTCTCCCCATGCTATCCGCCATTTTGATATTGTAACCTCGAGTAAAAACTATATTTCCAAACCACAACAGGCATTTATCGAACTGTTTTGCTCTTATTACAGCAATGCGTATTCCAATCAATCCGGTCACCATAGCAAATATTGATTGAGATAACTCAGAGTGATACGCAGTGATTCTGAAGTGGAATTCGCAAAAAAGGATTCCTCAACAGCGCAGGAAAAGAGAACACGGGAAATGAAAACGCAAAAAAGCGAAAACCTCCCGGGATGTACCCATTTCATCCCGGAAGATTTTCGCTTTTCTAATTTTTGAAATATTTATTCAAAAACACTCAACCCTATTTATTTAACGATAACTCAAACTCAATGATAATACTTATTAAATCACGCTTAGATCATGCTATGCCTTATACATAACCCATCAGGCTCGGGAGCCACAGGGAAACAGCCGGAATGTAAGATACAATCAACAGCACCGCAAAAATTGCTGCGAAGTAAACCAGAAGCGGTTTGATTACATTCTCGATCTTGCTTCCGCCAACCTTTACGCCGACGAACAGAGTCGTTCCAACCGGCGGGGTGATGGTTCCGATACACAGGTTGAAGATCATCATGATACCAAAGTGGATCGTGTTCATACCAAGCTGCTGGCAGATCGGCAGGAAGATCGGCGTAAAGATCAGGCACGCCGGAGTCATATCCATGAAAGTTCCGACAATCAGGAGCAGGATGTTGATGATGAACAGGATTACATAGCGGTTGTCAGAGATGCTCAGCATTGCCTCTGAAACTGCGGTCGGGATTCCGGTGAATGCCATTACCCAGCTCATGATGTTTGAAACACCGATCAGGAAGATAATGATACCGGTCATCTCAGCACTGTCTAAGAAGATTTTCGGAAGCTCGGAAACCTTGATGGACTTATAAAATACAACGGAAAGGATCAGGCTGTATACAACGGCTACGACACTTCCCTCGGTAGCGGTGAAGATACCACCAATGATACCGCCGATTACAACGACGATCATGAACAGACACGGAATTGCCTGTAAAAATACGGTTACTTTCTCTTTGTTTGTAAACTTCTTGGTACTGCGGTATCCCTTCTTCTTTGCAAAGAAGTAGATTACGGTCATACATGCAAGACCCCAGAGAATTCCCGGAATATATCCTGCCATGAACAGAGCTGCTACGGAAGTTCCTCCGGATACCAGAGAGAACGTGATCATAACGTTACTCGGCGGGATCAGAAGTCCGGTCGGAGCGGTTGCAATGTTTGCTGCTGCGGAGAAGTCACGGTCATAACCCTCTTCCTCCTCGATCGGTCCAATGATGGAACCCATTGCGGAAGCAGCTGCGGTACCGGAACCGGAGATTGCACCGAAAAGCATGTTTGCTACTGCGTTCGTGTGTGCCAGAGCACCCGGAATGTTACCTACGAAAAGTTTTGCCAGATTGATCAGACGGATTGCGATACCGCCCTTGTTCATCAGGTTACCTGCAAGAATGAAAAACGGAATTGCAAGCAGGCTGAATACGGAAATACCGGAAAAAATACGCTGTGCACCGGTCAGAACAGCTACGTTTAAATCAAGAACCGGAAGGATTGCACAGATTGAAGATACTGCAAGTGCTACTGCGATCGGCATACCGCCAAGTAACATTACTACGAGGACGGCCAGAATAATCAGGCCACATACAACTGCGATTGAGCTCATCTTACTCTTCCTCCTTCTTCTGCTTGCTGTAATCATTGTGACAGGTATCAATCAGGTTCATGATGCTGAAGATCATGATCAGCACACCACTGATCGGCACCATCACATAGATATATGCCATCGGAACCTGTAAAGAAGCCGTTTTCTGAATCATTGTCAGCTTCGTGATTGCGCTTCCGCCGTACAGCATAACAACGCCTGCAAGAAGGAAGGTCATAATATCGCTTGCTGCCTCAAGAATCTTTCTTGCCGGACCGGTGATCTGGTCAGCAAGGAAACCCATTCTCATATGATCTCTCTTACCAAATACATAAGCAGAAGCAAGCAGAGCCATCCAGGTGAAGGAATAGGTCAGAAGCTCCTCAGACACCGTACTCGGGCGGTTGAAGCAGTAACGGGTTACGATCTGATAAGTTCCGATCACGGTCATCAGGACGAACAGGACGATCATTGCCGTTCCCAGAACGCGCATAATGCCTTTTCTCAAGTTATGCATCGCTTCCATTTACTTTGCCTCCTTCGCTTTTTCGTTGATTTCCTGAATGTGATTGTAAACATCTACAATCTTCGGGTTCTCTTTGAGCATCTGCTCATGGAGCGGAAGAACTTTCTGCTTGAATGCATCAACATCGACATCGATGAACTCTACGCCCATCTGATTCTGTGCGATGTCCTTTGCCTCATCCACGCACTTGTCCCACTCAGCCATCTCTACTTCCGTAGACAGAGCAGCCGCATCCTTAAATACCTGATACTCTTCCGGGCTCAGACCCTCAAGGAATTTCAGGTTTCCAACAAGCATATCCGGAACCATCTGGTGCTTGTTGTAGGAATAATACTTTGCAACCTCACCGTGCTTGTTGTTCGTCAGAGCCAGCTCATTGTTCTCTGCTCCGTCGATAACGTTCTGCTGAATTGCGGTGTAAACCTCACCGAATCCCATCGGAGATGCTGCTGCGCCGAACGCATTTACCATCGCTACGCTCGCCGGGCTCTGCTGTACACGGATCTTTAAGCCTTTCAGATCATCCGGGGTACGGATCGGGGTCTTTGCGTAGAAGTTTCTCGTTCCTGCATTGTACCAGGTTACCACACGGAATCCTGCGTCATCGGTAGACTCATAGATTTTCTCCATATAGTCGGTATCCTGCATGACAGACTTGTAAATCTCCTCAGAGTCAAACAGATACGGCATACTGAAAATCTCGTAAACGTCCGCAAATGTCTCAAGGTTTGCAGTACCTGCTACTACGAAATCGATTGCACCCGTCTGAGTCAGCTCGATTGCCTTCTGTGCAGATCCTAACAGCTCGTTCGGGAAGATCTCCACCTCATACTTGTCTCCAAGGTTCTCCTCCACGTACTCCTTGAATGCCAGAAGTCCAAGATGCTCCGGATGGGTCTCTGACTGTGCATGCGAAATCCGGATGATTCGCTTTCCGTTTGTGAGTGATCCGCATCCGGTCAGACCAAATGCCATCGTCACTGCAAACAGACACACTGTCGCCTGCTTCAAAATCTTCTTCACCTTTATTCCCTCCATTTCATTTTTTCGTTTGCCACTGCCCCAAATCAATATGCCTCAATACCCATTCCCTGTATACATTTAAAAATCGATAACTCAGAGTGGATGTCCCCTCCTCTATGCACCGTCTATATGGATGGAATGTAAGACATTCCTGCATATTGCATATCATTTCAGGATGTGATCATTTTTATCATCTTTTGCGCATACTTTGCGCTCTCTTGACCACGACTCCCATTATATAGCGTTAAGATTTTGTTTTGTACCGTAAATCCTTGCGATTTAGGAAGAAGATTTTGTCTTTGTATACTTTGTCCACAAATATTTCCCCTCTCCCCCACTCTATCGTCTCCCAGAAAGATCCAGCTCATCCAGAATCTTTATTCTGGGGATATTTGTGTCGAATTCTGCGATTGCTTTTCCCGAATTTTACACAAAATCATATTGATAGAACGACAAATCTTATATTATAATACAAACACAATAGGGGGGAATTTATGACAAAAATTTTAGAGAAACTGCTCTGTCTCGCCCTTTATGGCGGACTTCAAAAAGAACAATATCGACAGATCGAGCCCGAGATCGATGAGGCAAACAGAAAGAGTCTCGTCATTCTTTCCACTGCCTGCGCTTTATTTTTCCTTGTCCGCGCCGGTCTGTTTGATGCGAATATTTTAGCCCTGAACAAAACCCTGTTTTCCACTTCTGCATTTCTGTTTCTAATCCTCGCTGGAATCAACTGCTTAAGTCTCGTCAAGCGCAGACCGGCCCTGATTCATCTGTGCGCCTACTTATTCCTGATTATTTATCTCGGAATCGGAATTTTTTCCTCCGTAGGACCTGAGAGTGTTCAGGAGAGAACCACGTTGTATCTGGTGTTTGTGACCGCTGCCCCGATGATGTTTGCGCTCAACGCCGTAGAACTTGCAATCATCATGATTCCGATGGAATTGCTTTTCCTCTTCCTGATCGCAAAATACCAGTCCGCCTACCCGGTCTATGTCACAAACTGTGGGAATTCCATCTTCTTCGCAATATCTGGTCTTCTCCTCGGCATTTACACCTCCAACATGAAGGTATCGGGAATCTACAATGCCTACATGAATTCCCGAATGGAAGAGATCAAGCGACTGAACGATGACCTGACCCGAAGCAGAGCTGACCTTGAGAAAGCTCTCGCAGATGCTGAGCACTCAAATCGCGCAAAGACGATTTTCTTAAACAACATGTCCCACGACATCCGCACTCCGATGAATGCGATCATCGGTTTTTCCGCTCTTGCAAGCGCAAACATCGATGATCCAAAGCGTGTCCGAAACTACCTCGAGAAAATCTCTATCTCCGGTCACCATCTGCTCTCCCTGATCAACGACATCCTCGATATGAGCCGGATTGAAAGTGGAAAAATGCGTCTCACACTCCAACCGCTTCATCTCCCGGATCTCCTCGCCAACATTCAGACGATGATCTCTGTCGATCTTGAAGCCAAACATCTTCACTTTTTTACGGACTTTTCCGCACTCACGCACGAAAACATTCTTGCGGATGAACTTCGTCTGAATCAGGTTTTGATCAATATTTTAAGCAATGCAATCAAATTTACCCCCGCCGGTGGAAACGTTTGGTTTACGCTCAGTGAGCACGAATCTCATGACGATGGCAGTGCTGACTATCGCTTTGTGATCCGCGACAGCGGAATTGGAATGAGCCAAGAATTTCAGAAACATATTTTTGAAACCTTCTCCCGCGAGGAGTCTGTTACAGTCAACAACATTCAGGGAACAGGACTTGGAATGGCAATCACAAAGAATATCGTAGATATGATGAACGGTCAGATCGCCGTTTGGAGTGAAGAGGGAAAGGGATCGGAATTTACGGTCTCACTGCGTTTTCAGACCGCATCCTCCGCGAAATCCGAATCGGGATCTGCATCTAAATTGGCTTCAGCGCCCACTTCGCTCCCCGACTCAACCTCGTCATCCGAACTTGCAGACTCTAAAGATCTCGCAGACGCCAAGATATTTGCGGGAAAAACCCTTCTCCTCGTCGAGGACAATGAACTCAACCAGGAGATTGCCCTCGCGATTCTCGAGGACAGCGGATTCACCGTAGAGGTCGCCGGAAACGGTGCCAGCGCCCTCAGAAAAGTCGAGATCGCCCCTGCCGGTCACTACGCAGTGATTCTCATGGATATCCAGATGCCCATCATGAACGGCTACGAAGCGACGAAACAGATCCGCGCACTGAGCGATCCCGCAAAGTCCCAGATCCCGATCCTCGCAATGACTGCAAACGTCTTTGAGGAGGACAAGACCCGGGCACGCGAAGCAGGAATGAACGGACATCTCCCAAAACCGATTGAGGTTTCCAAGCTATTTGAGGAACTTCATCGGATTTTCTGTACATCAAATTAAATGATGCATTTGAACGCAAAATAGAGGTAAGCCACCAATACTTCTTGTAATACACGAACCATAGCATAGTTACACAAAAGGCGCCAAAAGCAGGAAAGTACATGCAAACCCGTGTGAAGCGTCGGTGCTTAGGCTGTGTACTTTACAGCCTTATGCACCGCTACGCTGAACCCGGAGTGCGAACGTGTTTGCATGACTTTCTCCTGCTGTCGGCGCCCCTTATTTTTATATTTATCTTTCTATCTTTTTATTTTTCCATATCTATTTATTTTTTATCTTTTTCATTTTCTTTCTTAGATCTGTTTCCAGCTCTCTACGCTCTTTACATGCTTCACACGCTTCACATTTTACAGCTTACAGAGAAAAAAACTGCGCCCGGTACTCCGATGGAATCATCCCCGTGATCCTCTTAAACACCTTCGCAAAATAGTTGGAATCGTAATACCCGACCTTCGCACTCACATCTTTGACGCTGATCTGGCGGTTCTGGAGCAGTTTCTTTGCCTCCTCCACCCGAAAATGCATCAGATACGTTGTGAAATTCTGATCAAAACACTGCTTGAACAACTTGGAGAAATACGCATCTGAGTACTGCATCCGCCTTGCGGCATCCTGCATCGAAATATCATTCATGTAGTTCTCCCGGATGTACTGGCGGATCGTCTCAGCAACACAGTCGAGTCTCGTATCCCCGGCTCCTCCGTCGCGATAAACTGGCTCTGCCTCCGGTTCCTCCGCCTGCATCTGCTCAGACTCCCCGGCAAGCCTCTGGTCCGTGATTCGCATCGCTTCCTCCATGACCGCAGACAGCTCCTCCTTATCACAGGGCTTGAGCAGATAGTCGAGCGCGCGGATCACAAATGCGCGCTTTGCATACGAGAACTCATCATACGCCGTCAGAAACAGAATCACGCAGTTTGCGTCCATCTTTCGGATTTCCTCCGCTGCCTCCATTCCATTCATCTCCGGCATCGAAATGTCCATAATCACAATCTGACTCTTCTGCTTCTGAAATACCTCTATCGCCATCTTTCCGTCTGACGCTTCACAGATCTCCAACTGACCGCCGAACGCGCGCTGAAGCTTCCGCGCAAGCGCCATGCGCTCAATCTGCTCATCGTCTGCCAGTAACACCCGATACATTTGAATCTCCCCCTTCCGGCCCTTTCTCCGGTGTAAATGCCAACTGCACAACCGTTCCCGCACCCGGTCTGCTGTAAATTTCCATCTCTCCATCGCGGTACATCCCGTGAATCCGACTCCAGATATTCAAAAGCCCGATTCCTGTACCGGTATGCTCTCCACTCTTTGTGTCCGCCCTCTTACTCTCTTCCCTCTTTGCGTCATCTCTCTTTATGGATGATATGTCGTTTCTCTCGCCCCGCTTCAGTCGTCTTCTGACCTCCTCAAGGCGCTCCTCACTCATTCCCTCTCCGGTATCCGCAATGCTCATCTTGAAACGCTCCCCGTCCATCCATGAGCGCACGACGATCCGTCCGCCACTGCTCCGCGTCGACAGACCATGCTTGATCGCATTCTCGACGAGAGGCTGGAGCACAAACGACGGCACAAGCAGAGGCAGAGTTTCCGGCGCGCAGTCCGACTGGTACTGAATCCGCTTTCCAAAACGCATCTGCTGAAGATACATATAGTCCTGAACAACTCTGAGTTCCCTCTCAAGTGGCATCACCGACTCGCTCGATTTTAAGTTGTAACGAAACAGACGGCTCAGCGCCTCGATCATTTTTTCCGTCACCTCGGCATCCTCAATCTGCGCCATGCTTGCAATCAGATTCAGCGTATTAAACAGGAAATGGGGCTTAATCTGGTTCTTGAGCATCTGAAGCTGAACATCCGCAAGCTGTCGCTCCATGTCATGCTTTTCCCTGAGTGCCGAGATGTACCAGGTCAGGCTGAGTGCCAGAACGCCAAGAAAAAGCGTTGCAACCGGGACGAGCACGAGCATCGTCCGACTGCTCTGATATTGCCGGTTTCCAAGCTGAATCGTCATCTGCTCGAGCTGTCCCGCATAGGCGGTCAAATACCCCTGAAGTCGGTAGACCCGACTGAGTCGCTCGCGGTACCCACTGTCCTGCTGATCCATCATCAGAACGAGATCCCGCTCCGGCACATAGTTCTCATACAGGCTCTTGATCGACCAGGTTCGTGCATAGCAGTCCGCGCCGATTTTCTTATAGTCGAAGGACAGTTTTGCAAGCTCTCTTCTCGTCTGCTCACTCGCCTCCTGATACTCCTCCCTCGCCTCCTGCGTCCCGCTCTGAATATAACGGCTGAACGTCGTCCGCTCCTGATCCATCGCGGACCAGAACGAGAGACTTCGGGCATTGCTTCCGAGAATCGTGTCGAACCCGCGCATTCCAAACATCGAGATCGCCACACTCAACGCGACGCAGAGAACCGCGAGAATACACGCCCACGCAAGTCCCAGCTTTACCTTATGATCCGGCAATAAAACTGCCAGAATTCTTTGTCCCGTCCGAACCATTCCCCCGTCTCCTATTCCAAAAATTTCCACCTGTGTACACGATCACACGATTCCTGTTACTCCTGTGCATTTGCATTTTTCGCCTGCTGTTCCCCGATCGTGGGTTCTGCGACACTCACGCCCTCATAGAAGAACTTCAGGATCTCCTCACAGGTCATGCCATCCTTTGCCATGCCCTGCGCTCCATTCTGGCTCATACCTGCGCCATGACCGTAACCACCGCCGTAAATCTTAAACCGCGTGATTCCCTTGTCATTCTTGCCGACATCCTCGACCGTCAAAAATGCACTCGGCAGGGAACTCCAGCCCTCCGAGGTCTTTCCGTCTTTTCGCTTGATCGTCAGACTCGAATCTCCGAGCGCCGACCGGATCGCATTCTGACCGCTGATCGTCTTCTCGCCGTCGCTTCCCTTGACAAGCATCTTGAGTGCGACACCGCCCGGTCCGCGCTCCGTGATCTTCACACTCTCGATCGTGCCGATTCCGCCGATGTGATCGCCGAGAATCTGTGCATTTGTCGTCACATTCCAGCGATAGAACGGGTAGGACGAATCGTAAGCCGGATAATCCTCATCCTTGATAAACGAAGAAAAATCCGCATTTTCCGTCAAATCCAGCGTTTTTCGACCCGGGCGAAGCGCCACACTCTTCAAATACGGAGTCTCCGAGGAATCATTTCCCCAGATGCTTCCGTCCGTCGTCGTTCCGCAGGAAGTCGAAAAGTAATAGGCAGAAACCGGCTTTCCCTCATACAGCAACATTTTTCCGTAAGTCTCCTCAACAGCTTCCCGTGTCTTCTCATTCGTCTCCACGTTGTTGTAGACCTGAAAATTCGTGCTGTCATCAACGTGAGCACCGTACTGGCTGTAAGTGTTGCTCTGAATCTGCATGTACGCATAGGTGCGCGCACAGACTGCCTGTGCCTTGAGCGCCTCCTTCTCGTAGTTCGGTGGCATCTCACTCGGCACAACTTTTTTGAGATAATCTTCCAAATACAGCTCATTCATCAGAACAAGTCCCGTATCCGCCTCCACAATCTCAAGTCTGCCCGCATACGACGGCGTTCCGAGCGTGCGCTCAAGCGTCGTCACCGTCAGCTCATCCGCCTCATTCTGAGGTTTCAGGATGATTCTGCCCGCCGTGAGCTGACCGTCTCCTTTTGAAAAAGAGACCGTGCTTCCCGGATCGAGTGTCGTCTCCTGATCGCCCTGGGTCATCACCATCGCGCCACTGCATGAGATCGTCACCGTATCGTGAAAAATGCTCTTGAACCCATTATTCATCAGCAAAACGCGGATCGTATCGGCATTGACATCCCGCACCGTCAGCACGGCACAGATCTTTCCCTTTGCGACGATGAATTCATTCTGGTCATATCCAATCAGAATATCTGAGAGATTTTCCCGTTTCACCGTCCCATACGTCCTGAGAACCTTGTACTCCTCATCAAACGGAACCGATCCGTATCCCTCGATCTCGACTGAATCGCTCCGCACGGACAGAACCTTTCCCGTGATCGTGTCCTGCTTGAGAGAGACTTTCGCAATCTTTCCCTTTTCCATCTGGATGTCTGCAAGGTTGTGAACCATCTCCTCGGCTTTCGTTTTCTTTACTTTCTTGCGAAACGAAATCGTCCGCTCAAGATCACCCAGATAAACCTTCATCTCACTCTCGTCCGCATCGATGACCCAGACATTACGGTACGTCGTATTCTGACCATTGTCCGCAATCACATGAATCAGCTGATTTCCCCTCACATAGGCTTTGAGCTCGTGATCGAGATAGTTTTCAAGCGTCAGCCCGTCAAAACGCAGTTGTCCGAGATTTGTGTACACCGTCCACGCCTCCGCCGACGGAACAGTCTGTGGCGTTCCATAAATCAAAACACTCTGCGTCTTCACATTTCCTTTCGGGTCCGCTGATTTCAAAATTGCGTCGTAGAGAATCCACCACGAATCCTCCGGATACGGCTGATTTCGATTCTTCTTCGTCACATTCACCAGCACACCGAGCGTCGGCGCAGAGGTCTCCGCAATCTGCTGTGCCTCCCCGTAAGTCAGCCAGCCCTCTGCCGTCTTCTCGTCCGCCGGTGTCTCCTCCTCCGTGAGAAATCCATTTTCATACAGGTAATCCATCCACGGAATATACCACTGGCTCTGGGCGTCCGCCGAAAAATGCGAACTTCCCGACTCCCGGCGCCACATGGACACTTCCTCCGGCGATTTCAGCGCCAAAACAACCGCACGGGCAACCTCCGCCCGCGAGATCCCGTCTCTCTGCGGTTCACAAAGAAGAATAATTCCAATCAGTACGGTGATCAGTGTCACCATTCCACCCATAAATGCGATTAGTTTCCGACTCTTCATAGTTGCCCCTTAGTTGCCTCTTATTTTTGAATGTAAGTCTTCTGTTCCTCGTCAATATGATCCAGATTTTCATACTTTCCCGGCTGAACCGAGAGATTCTTTCTCTTGAGCAACCAGGAGATCAGCTCCTTCATCAGTTTGTAGAACACCGCAAATGTCGGCACTCCGATGATCATTCCGACAAAACCAAACACTCCGCCGAACAGCAGAATCGAGAACAGTACCCAGAAACTCGAAAGTCCCGTCGAATCCCCGAGAATCTTCGGTCCGAGAATGTTTCCGTCAAACTGCTGAAGCAGAAGGATAAAAATAATAAAATACAGACATTTGATCGGGCTTGCCAGAAGAATCAGGAAAGCACTCGGCACCGCCCCGATGAACGGTCCAAAAAACGGAACAACATTTGTCACACCCACGATCACGCTGACAAGCAGAACATATGGCATGTTCATGAAACTCAGCAGAACATAGCACAAAATTCCAATAATCAGGGAATCGAGAAGTTTTCCGATGATGAATCCGCCGAAAATCTTGTGGACATAGCGCGCTTCCTCGATCACCTTGTTTGCCACGCGCACAGGCAGGGCTCCATAGATCACCATGATCGTCTGCGTCTTGAGCTTGTCCTTCATGTTGAGCAGATAAACCATGACGATCAGACCGATGATCATGTTTAAAACCGTGTGAACAGCCGTAAAAATTCCGCTGTACACTCCCGTCGCAATGTTGTAGATGTTCGGGATCAAATCATTTGTGAGCCAGTCCTGAAGCCAGGTCGATGCCTTCGCATAGTACTGCATCACCTGCGCCTCCATATCCGGATTGTCGCGGAAAAGCTGTTCCAACCACGCTTCCAGATTCAGGGCACCTGCCGGGAGTGCCTCGATCACTCCTCGAATACTCGTAATCACCTGTGGAACCAGCATCGAGACAAGACCTGTCACAACTGCGACAAGAACCAGCAGACTCGCCAGGGTCGCAACCGTCGTACTCAATTTCTTTCCTGCCTTTTCTAACTTCACAAGCGAAAAAATCTCTTCTGTCCATCGGCATACGCGATTGTAAATCGGTGCCATGAGATAGGCAAACACTGCTCCGTAAATGATCGGTTCAAGGATTCCAAGCAGAGCCGTGCACATCTTCTGTGCCGATTTCCAGTTGATCAACAGAAATATCACTGCGACCAGCAGAACCAGAACCACGAATGCAGTCACACCCCAGTAGATGTACGTTTCAAATTTTTCTTTTTTCACTCCAGCCTCCAGTTTCAGATTGTGCCAAAAATCCCCGGCACATGTTCTTCCTGTTTTTCCTCATTGTGCGTCTTTCGTTTATAAGAGTAGCACATTTTCCTGAAAAAAAAAAGATAAAGCAACGATTGCTCGTTGCTTTATCTTTCGTAATCCCAAAATGCCGGTCTTACTTATTGACGCCTAGCAGTGCTAGGTGGGCAACCTCACGCAGGCTTCTGCCTTCCACTGCTCATTGGAGGCTTGACATCGGTCTGCAAATATTGGAATCCCTGAGTCAGAAATGTAGGTTCAAAATGGGTAAGGTTGTCGAACATTCCAGGAATTACGTTCCTCTGTTTTCTATGGATTGATTATACAACAGTCTTTTCATTTTTTCAAGTCTCAAACTACAACTAAAAACTCTTCCTTGCAATCCTCTGAAAATTTTTATATACTGAAAATCAATTTCTGTTTCAATTTCCTACTTCTATTCAAGTCGACGCTCGCGGAGACTTGGCGCGTGATTTTGGTCAGCTCTGCTGACATTTTCTTATCAAAATCACTGCGCATCCTCGCGGAGCGTATAACTCAGAAGGGGATTGTCTCCCCTCCTGAGAAAGTTTGTGATACCCCCACCTATATAGGAGGGGGGACATCCACTCTGAGTTATATACGGCTGACAGGGATTCCAATACAGAAAAACACAAAAAACAGACCGATTTTAATCGATAAAATATTCAAGATTTATTAATAGAAAACACAAGCATACACAACCATACATAACGAAAGGATTTTTATTTTACCATGAATCTATCATCCGCTCCTGACCTTGAAAACCAGATTTCCTCCTGCGAGCTCTGTCCTCGTCAGTGCAAAGTCGACCGGCGCACCCGCTCCGGCTACTGCTCCTCCCCGGCGGGAATCTTCTGTGCCCGCGCTGCACTCCACCACTGGGAGGAACCCTGCATCAGCGGTTTTGCGGGCAGTGGCACGGTCTTCTTTTCCGGATGCACCCTGCGCTGTGTCTTCTGCCAGAATTATGAGATCAGCCAGGAGCATTTCGGAAAGAGCCTGAGTAGCGAACAGCTCGCCAAGGTCTTTTTGAATCTTCAGGATCAGGGGGCACACAACATCAACCTCGTGACCGCGACCCAGTATCTGCCGTGGATTCTCCCGGCACTCCGCCTCGCCAAACCAGACCTCAAGATCCCGATTGTATATAACTGTGGGGGATATGAGCGCGCCGAGACCATTCTCGCGCTCAAGCCCTATGTCGACATCTGGCTTCCGGACTTTAAGTATCTCGACTCCGACCTCGCCCGCCGTTGTTCCGGTGCTCCCGACTACTTCACACAGGCAAGCTCTGCGATCGCCCAGATGATTGAGCAGACCGGCACTCCGTCGTTTCACACGGAAGTTTCTCCGGATGGTCAGGAATTTTCGATCATGGATCGGGGCGTCATCATCCGCCACCTCGTTCTTCCCGGACACAAGGACGACTCGATCGCCCTCTTAACCTGGATCGCTGACCACTTCCCGAAGGATCAGTTTTTTATCAGCCTGATGAGCCAGTACACGCCCTACCGCCGTCTCGACAACTGCCCGGAACTGAACCGCCGGATCACCAGCTATGAATATGAAAAAGTCGTCGACACCGCGCTCGCCCTCGGTCTCGATCACGGTTTTATGCAAAAAAAAAGCAGTGCGCGTGAAGAATACACGCCACCGTTTAACTTGGAGGGATTGGAATTCGATCAACCCTGATCGTTCCATAAAACCTAGGAAAGCGGATACCAATGATTGACATCTCTGGCATCCGCTTTCAGTTCACTTCGTCCACTGGACTATACCTCTCTTTGCTTTTTCCTTATGAAGTTTTTTGTTCTATATGTATATCTTTCTTCCTCTGTATGTGGTTGATTTTTTATTTTCCTTCCTTTTTTATATCTCTTTGTTTTCTGTTATTCGATTCTGAAATCTATCGTCCTTCTTATACTTTCTCGTCATATAAGAAAACCGATTCTTTTCTCTCTGTCTGCAATAACGTTTGGATCTGGAAAATATGTTTCTTGTTCCACTTACAGATTCTTTTCCCTGTTTCCTATCTTATCTTCTTCTCTTTTCCTTTCGGATTTTCGATTTTGATAAGGGAAACTCATTTAACTGTTCGGTGGATTGTACCTCCTTTTCTTAGATTTTTTTGAAATTCCCTTTCGCTGAGAATTTCTTTCGAGAACTTCTTGTGTTCTCTTTTGTTTTGTTTCTGTTTCTTTGTTGTCTTTATAATACCAGATCCATCCGTTTTTGTCAACACTTTTTGTAAAATATTTTTATATTTTTTGTAAATCGTCAAATTGTATATAAATATTCAAACAATTTATTCACTTAGAACTTTTCAAAGCGCTCCACATCTGTCACGAAGATCGTTGCTCCGCCCGTCTCCACGCTGACTGGCATCGTCATATAGTTGCCCGCCATCGATCCAATGCTCGGACTCGGCATATCACAGCTGATCTTCTGACGTTTGCCACAGGTCTCACGAATCAGCTCAATCGCATAATCCACCTTGTCATCCTGCGTACCGATCATCAGCGTTGCATTTCCCTTTTTCAGGAAACCTCCCGTCGTCGCAAGTCTCGTCACGCTGTAACGATGATCGTTCAGAACATCCGTCACTCGGTTTCCATCATCCGCACTCACAATCGCATAAATAATTTTCATAGTTCCTGTTCCTTTCCTGATCTTTTCTGGTCTTTTCTGATCTTTTCGTAAATGGTCACGAATTCTCACGTCCTGATTTTGCAACTCTTCTGTCACTCTTCGTTTCCCCACACGATCAGACGCGATCCTCTGCGTTTTCGGTATCTACCAGGTATCTTTACCAGGTATCCAATCTGCGTCTACGCAGATATACAATTACGCAGATATGCAATTACACAGATATACAATGAGGAAGTCTGGCATATGCAGGCTTCCCCTCTGTCCTTTTTATTTTATTACGCTGTGAGAACTTTTGCAAGCTCCTTCATCTGCTCTTTTGTGTCTTCCTTCACCGTCGAACGGATTGTAACCATCGGCTCTGCAATCGTGATGTTCTTCATCGTCTCAAGGATTCCCTTCATCACCTTTCCTGCAAGCGGTGCCCAGGTGCCATTCTCGATGATTCCAACGGTACGCTTCTGGTAATTCTTCGATTTCAGATGCAGAAGAAACTCCTCCATGCACGGGAAGACTCCACCGTCATAGGTTGCTCCGGCGAGAACGATACGGTCATAGTAGAAGGCTTTGCGAACCGCATAGGAGACATCGGTGCGGGAGAGATCCATCACCGTCACATCTGCCTCGCCATTCTCTCTCAGATACTCTGCCATCAGCTGGCTAGCCTTTGCGGTGTTGCCGTGAATCGATGCAAATGCCACGAGAACGCCCTTCTTCTCCGGCTCATAACTGCTCCAGGTCTGATACAGTCCCAGGTAATGTCCAAGGTTCTCCTTCAGAATCGGGCCGTGAAGCGGGCAGATCATGCGGATGTCGAGACCGGAAGCCTTCTTCAAAAGTGCCTGCACCTGAACGCCATATTTTCCGACAATGTTCAGGAAATAGCGACCTGCCTCATCATCCCACTCCTCGTTCACATCGGTTGCACCAAACTTGCCGAATCCATCCGCGGAAAACAGGATCTTCTCACTCTGCTCATAGGCAACCATTACCTCCGGCCAGTGAACCATCGGTGCCATGAAGAACTGAAGCGTATGGCTTCCAAGCTCCAACGTACCGCCCTCCTTCACTTCCACCTTGCGGTCAGTCACATCAAAATCGAAGAACTGTGCCATCATGCCAAACGTCTTTGCATTGCCGACAATCTTCGCCTCCGGATACTTCTCTGCAAATTTCTGCACGTTTCCGGCGTGATCCGGCTCCATATGGGAAACCACAAGATAATCGACACGACGACCGGCAAGCACGCGCTCAAGATTTGCAAACCACTCCTCAGTTGCTCTCGGGTCCACGGTATCCATGACTGCAACCTTCTCGTCCAGAATCACATAGGAGTTATAGGAAACGCCATTCGGAACCGGATACTGGCTCTCAAACAGCTCAATCGTCTTATCATTTGCTCCAACATATACGATGGAATCGGAAATCTTCATATCACTGATCATTTTCATTTCTCCTCTATCTTTCTCTACTTTATGTGTTTTCTTTATGTCTGCCCAGAAAGGAACCTGGTTGCCTCCCCTTTTCTGAAAAAGTTTGTGATATTTTCACTTCCTCACTCACAGAAAATGATGGGATATCCTCCTCACAGAAAATGGTGGAATATCCTCTCCGAGCTATAATGCGAATAGTTACTATTTTTATTTCCAAGCTATTCTATCACAAAATCTTTTATATTTCTACCCCCAATGTTAGGATTTTATCATTCTTTTTTCAAAATTCGAGATCACACCTGCCACATCCGCCCTCGTGTACGGTTTCTCCAGAAACGTATATGCCTGAATCTTCCACGCCTCGAGCGAAAATCCCGGAATGCTCGACATCAGCACAACCGCCGGCGGATTCGGAAGCTGTTGCAACTTTCTCGCCAGACTGATTCCGCTGATGTCCGGCATCACAATATCGGTGAAGACGAGATCCACTTCCTGCTCTCTCACAAAATCCACGACGGAAACTGCCTCCTCAAATCTCGCGACAAGTTCCACGCCGTCGATCGCCTCCAAAAATCCTCCAAGCCTGTCCAAAAGTTCCGGCGCATTATCTACAATTACCGTTTTGATTGCCATTTTCTTTTCCCCACACATTCTCCCCATACATTTTTTCACATATTTTTTTCACACATTTTTTTCACACATTTTTTCCACTCAGATTCTTAATTGAAATTTACTGAAATCTGGGGGGATTTTTGAGTTCACACTCCGAGAAGATTTTTGCGACGGCATCCCGGTAGACATCCATCTTCACTGCCTTTCGGATCTGTTTGAGCGCCTTCTCATCATTCTCAAATGCCTGTCCGAAGTAAAACCAGAGTTCCTTCATCTTGAACAGAACATTTCGATCCCCAGGAATCGCCTCTCCGTATCCCGCTAAAAGTGCATCGTGAAATTCGCGAAGTCTCTTCTTCTCATCGCACTTGAATTTCTCTCCGTTTTCTTTTTCCAAAGATTCCAACGAGCGGGGATCGCTTTGTCGGTTCCCGATGGACTCTGCCTCACGACCTCCATGATCCTCCTGCATGCCTGCAATCTGCTCTGCAAGCGCCGGATTTGTCAAAAGTCCACGCCCCATCATCACACTCTCTGTATTCGGAAAACGCTCGATCAACTTCTCAAAATCCTGAACCGAAAACAGATCGCCGTTGTAAGTGAGCGGAATCGGATTGGATTGAGTTTTCTCCACCGCCATCTCGTAGGCATCGAGATTCGGATGATTCCGGTAAAAATCAGTCTGAATCCGCGGATGCACAATCAGCTCTGAGAGCGGATACCGACTGTAAATCTCCAAAAGCTCTTCCCACTCCTCCGGGCTGTCTTTTCCGACCCTTGTCTTCACAGAAATTTTCATTCCGAGTCTGTCGATCCCGTCACACACCTCCTCAAGAAAGGCATTCAGTGCGACCGGAAATGCGAGAAATCCCGATCCTCTCTTCTTTGTCACAACCGTTCCCGATGGACATCCGAGATTTAAGTTGACCTCCTCGTAGCCGAGATCTCTCAGTTTCTCCGATGCCCAGAGAAAATCCTCCGCCTTGTTCGTCAATATCTGCGGAATAATCACAATTCCCTGATTGTGCTCCGGGAGAACATCGTTCATCTCCCTGCTCGTAAATTTTCTCGTCTGATTCGGCGTGATAAACGGAGTAAAATAGCGGTCTATCCCTTTATAAAACTGATGATGGGCATTCCGGTAGACATAGCCGGTGATTCCCTCCATCGGTGCAAATTCGTATCTCATAAATATCGTATAATTCCTTTTTTGTTTTTCGTTTTGCCGTCTTCGCACTCAAAGCATCGACAAAATCTGTTCAAGTCGATGCTTGGGCAAAATCCCATTGCCACCATGTACCATGTTGTCTTACGGCACGTTCGGTTCCAAAAGTGCCCACCTGCGAACAGCAACACACTCATTTTATCATATCCTCCCCGCTCCTACAATTTACATTTTTTTCTGTTTGTGTTACAGTAACATCATAGTTCCTGTACACGGGCAGAAATGGTTTCTTCATTTGTAAGTTTATCTGAGACCGCCAGGAACAAACACGCAAGAACACAAGAAATGGAGGAATTATAGATGAACGCTGTAATGGAAAACATACTCACAAGAAGAAGTGTACGTGCCTTTGAAAAGAAACCGATCCCAGCAGAGGAACTTGACCAGATTCTTCAGTCTGCAATCTACGCTCCGAGCGGAATGAACCGCCAGACCTGGCAGTTCACCGTCGTGACCGATACCGAGAAGATTCAGGAGCTTGCACATGCGATCGGCAAGGCACTCGGACGCGAGGGATACGATATGTATCAGCCGTCCGCAATCGTGATCACAACAAATGAGAGAACGAGCCGTCACGCGATCGACGACAATGCCTGCGCAATGGAAAATATGTTCCTCTCCGCCCACTCTTTCGGCATCGGTTCTGTCTGGATCAACCAGCTTCGCGACTGCTGTGATGTGCCGGAAGTCCGCGCAATCTTAAAGAAATGGGGTGTTCCGGACGATCACTCCGCTTACGGAATCGCTGCTCTCGGCTATGCAGCTCCGGCTCCGGAAAAGGAGATCCATAAGACCGGAAAGATTGTATTTGTAAAATAAAATATCAAACAAATCAAACGCCGGATAAATCAAATAAATAAGACAGCAGATAAACAAAAAGGAGACTCCCCTCTCATCGAACGGAAGTCTCCTTTATCTGTCTTATATCTGTCTTAATCCCACTTATTTTTATTTCTTATTCTTATTTATTTTATCTCTCGCTTACTTATTATCTCCTGTCCTGACAAGTTGAAAGCCTGGAAACGGGTTTTCTCACAGAAATCTCGCTGATTAACGCAGAGCCGATGATCAGGACCGCTCCCAACATTCCAAATATCGATAACTGTTCATGAAGCACAAGCGCCGAAAGAATCAGCGCGAACACCGGATCAGTGTAACTCAGGACCGCAATCGACTGGGCTTTCAACTCTTTCATGCTTCCAAAGTACAGCGCATAGGCGATGCCTGTGTGCACAATGCCCACGATGATTACCATGATGATCGCCAGCATATCCAGGTTCTGGGAATTCCCGCGCTCCGTCACAAGCAGATACGGAATGAGAATCAAAGTCGCAAAAATCAGCTGAATCACGGTTTTCACGTAGGAATCCTCCACCTGTATCTTTTTATTCAGAATGATGACAGAGGCGTAAAGACCTGCTGCTCCCAGTGCATAGAGCATTCCCGTCATATCTTCCGCGCGGACTTTTCCTCCCTCCATGATTCCGGAAAGAAAGACCATTCCGATAATCGCAGTGATCGCACACGCCAGTTTTTTCCCTGTGATCCTCTCTCTCAAGACAATCGGAGAAATCAATACCACAATCGTCGGTTGCATATAATAGCACATCGTCGCCATCGCCACGGTCGTGTAATTGTATGCCTCAAACATAAAAATCCAGTTTACCCCAATCAGTGCCCCTGTGATCGCAAGAAGAAAGAGATTTCGCTTTCCCAGGTTTGGCAATTTGCGACCTCTCAGAAAAATAAACAGAAGCAAAAACGCACTTCCAAGAAAGCCACGGGTACATGCAAGCATCCCCGAGGACAGTGGTATATATCTTCTGAAAATTCCAAGCGTGCTAAAAATCAGCATCGCCGAAAGAATCATCAGATAAGATTTCAAACTATTTTCACGCATCGTTATTGTCTCTCTCCAGTCAACCAAGTTGTCGGTTTTTTTCAATTTTCAAAATGGTTCTACCCACTTTTCTGTATCTAATCTTCTGGGTTTATTTTACACTTCTAGTCTTCCCGGCACTCCAGAATATCGCTAAAGAACTGGTCCATCTCCTTCTTCGTCGGGAAGATCGCAACATACATCTGATTTCCCATCGCAGTCGCAAGCACATCCGGAAGACGCTGATCCATCTTGATCTGCTCCCCGTATCTCTCTCTGATCTGCTGATCGCTCATCACAAATTTCTTGCCATCGCGACGTCCGGCAAATGCGCAGTAGGAACGGCGACCCGGTTTCATCTCTGTCTTATCAAAGGCAATCATGTCCGCCCAGATCTTGTATACATTCGTGCTGTTTGCAAAGTCCATCATGTCCGGGGTAAAGCCACCGCACGGGCGCATGTTGACCTCAAGCGCCATCACATCGCCTTTGTGACCGAGCCCCTCATGATCCTTTGTCAGACGGAAGAACTCAAAGTGGACAAAACGGCTCTTAACGCCGAAACTCTTGACCGTCGCACGACCTGCCATTCTCACATCCGACGGAAGATCGCGGACAATATAGTAAATCGAATTATCGCCGTTATTTACGATATCCATGATCGAAACCGGAGTCACATTTCCTGTCTCAAACAGAGGATTTCCGTGAGAATCAATGATCGCATCGTAAGAATTGATCTCCGCCTCGATGAACTCCTCCATGATATACGGAACATCCGGCATCTTCTCCTCCCGCTCCTTGAGGAAATCTTCCAGTTCCGTCTCATTTTTCAGCTTATAGGTGCTCGCCGCACCGACTCCGTTGTCCGGCTTCACGACAACCGGATAACCAACCTTCTCAATAAATGCCTGACATCCCTCAAGATCATCGACGAGATGATAGCGCGCTGTTGGAATTCCGACACGCTGATAATACTCCTTCATCTTCGACTTGTACTTGATGCGCGGAAGATCTTCCTCCTGAAATCCACTCGTGATGTGAAATGCCGTTCTCAGCTTGGCATCGCGCTCAAGCCAGTACTCGTTGTTCGACTCAAGCCAGTCAATCTGACCATGCTTGAAAATCAGAAATGCCACACCACGGTAGACTTCATCATAATTTTCAAGGTTGCTGACCTTGTAATACTCATTCAAGCTCTCCTTGAGATCCTCGCTCAGCTCATTGTAAGGCTGATCTCCGATTCCAAGCACGTTCATTCCATTTTTCTTCAACTCCCGGCAAAACTGCCAGTAGTTTGTCGGGAAATTCGGTGAGATAAACACAAAATTTTTCATAAACTCCTTTTTCCTCCCTTTTTCTTTCCAACGTCACCTTATAAACGCTTTTACGTCATAAACTCTTTTACATTATAAGATCTTTTACCTCACAGGCTCCTTTTTGCTTTGTACCTTTGGGATTTGTACCCTTTGGATTTCCTTTAGCTTTTTTGCATCCTGTTTCGCGTTTATGCATCCTAGGCATGCTGACCTAAGAGATACGGCACAAAATATGCCACCTGCTTGTGCCACCACGGCCAGTCATGGGAGACATCATGACCCCAGTAATCCACCCACGCGTCAATGTGTTTCTGCTCCAAAATTTGTTGAAGCTGTCTTGTGGACTCCGGAATTTCCCACGGTCCCTGTCCGGTACAGAAAATCGCATTTTTCTGGTTGTAGAGTTCAATATACGGATGGTTTGTCGGCATGTTTGCGAGGTAATCCACCGGCGAGTTGATATAGACAATATCATCCATATAGTCTCCGAATCCGTAGGATGCCGAGTACACACCACTCAAAGCCAACACGCCGTCAAAGAGATCCGGTCTTCGGAAATAGAGATTTGATGCATGTGTCGCCCCGAGGCTACATCCAAATGCAATCACATCCGGATATCCCGTCCAGCCATTTCTATCATTCACCGTCTTTCTCATAAACGGCACCATCTCATCCGTGATATAGCGAATCCACTGTTCATATCGACGAATTCTCCAGTACGGATCTCCATTTGCGTCCGACCAGGTCTCACGGTCAATCGTGTCGATCGCGAACACGATCACATCCCCGCGGTCAATCCACGGTGCCCAGGTCTCATGCATATGAAAGTTTTCAAAATCGAAAAAACGCCCGTCCTGACAAGGAATATAGAGCACCGGTCTTCCTCCATGACCGTAAATCTTACACTCCATATCTCTTCCCAGAGCCGGGCTGTACTGCTTTACGTAATTCATCTCCATCTTGTTCGTCATCCTTTCTCAGGCAGATTTCCATTGCTTTTTTATGAATCGAACTCTTTTTATTACTATTTACTATCGTTACTATCGCAAAGCCTTAGATCATTGCTACCGCTGATAATTCAGGGCTTCCATAAAAAATGGGATCTGACGCTCCCAGCTCGCCTCGCTGTGCGTGCCTCCGGGAATAATTCGAGAAGAGACAAAAACGCCTTTCTTGATCAGAAGTCCCGTCACCTTCGCAAACTGTTCGGATGCCTTCTCGCGATATCCAAGCTCCTCGGAGCCGTAGTCGAGATAGACCGCCGTCTCCGGTCCATAATTCGTCTCTCGAATCATCTTGGCGATCTTTCCCGGTGCCGTCCAGATCGACGGAGAGAGAGACACTGCCTTGGAGAATACCTCATTGAACGCACTGACTGCATACAGGCTCATCAGGCCACCCATCGAGCTTCCCGCGATGTAGGTGTGCTCCCGATCCGGAATCGTGCGGTAATTCCGGTCAATGTACGGCTTAAATTCGCGCACAAACCATTCCATCGTCTCTCTTCCGCGTCCCTTAAATTTTCCATAGTTTGCATCAGAAAAATCAAACGGAGAATACTCGGAGAGTCGTCCATTGTCCGCTCCGCGGTTACATTCCACCGCCGCTACGATCATCTGGGTCTTACTTTGATCCATGTACTCTTTCATTCCCCAGCATTTTCCATAGGTGGCATCCCAGTCAAAAAATACGTTGTGACCATCAAACATATATAAAACCGGATATCGCCGTTCCGGGTCCCATTCATAAGATTCCGGCAGATAGATATAAGCTCTGCGCGGTTCATTTCCCGTAAACTGTGGAATTGTAATCTCCCATTTTTTCACCATTGTCTTGTATTCTCGCTCTCTTAAAAATTCCTGCACATTTTTGCCCTAAGGCGCAGTCGCCTCCTCAACGATCTACTGCTGTGCGAATTACGTGAAAAAGAATGTGCTTTAGAACATTCTTGCGGAGCATTAAAACGCTCCCGTGTTATGGATAGTTTAACACAGGAGCGTCCTCTTTTCAATGCAGACCACAATACTTCACAATACTTAAAACGGATGCTTTTAATTCTATTGATTCAAATGAATTCCATTAAATTCTAGCAACTTCTATCGAATTCTATCTGAATTTCGCTTCAAAATTTCTTCTCATCCGGTGCACTTCCTCAAGCAGATCTCTCGCCGTCTCTCTCGGATTCTCGGATTTCATAATCGCAGATACGACCGCAATTCCGGCAATTCCGGTTCCATCCAGAATTCCCATATTTCCCCGGTTCAAACCGCCGATCGCAACTGCCGGAATCGGCACAGCACGGCAGATCGCATCGAGAGTCGAAACCTCGGTGCGGATTGTCACAACCTTTGTCGTTGTCGGATAAATCGCTCCGACTCCGAGGTAATCTGCCCCATCTTCATATGCCTTGAGCGCCGTCTCCACGGTCTTTGCGGTCGCTCCGACGATCTTGTCCGGTCCGAGAATCCGACGCGCCTCCGCAACCGGAAGATCAGACGATCCGACGTGAACACCGTCCGCTCCACATGCCATCGCCACATCCACACGGTCATCAATAATCAGCGGAACGCCATAGCGCTCTGTGATCGCGCGAACTTTTCGTGCTTTCTCAAGATACTCCCGTCCTCCCGCATGCTTTTCTCTCAACTGTACAATCGTGACTCCACCCTCACATGCCTCCTCGACTGTCCGAAGCAACGATTCCTCCGTGTGATAGGTGCTGTCCGTCACCAGATACAGACTCATATCCAAATGTTTCATCTCTGCATCATCCTCCCCTCGTTTTGATTTCCTATTGATTTCCTATTGATTTTCTATTTTTTCCTAGTTCTAATTTCCTATTTTTTTCTAGTTCTTATCTCTTTTCTTTATTTCTTTTCTCTGTTTCTTTTTTGTCTCTTTTTTCTGGTTCTTTCTCGTCCATTTTTCTTTTTACGTCACAGAGGGAAAATCTGGGCTTTTCCCGCAAACTCTTCATCGCTCAAACAGAAAATTTCATCGAGAAGTGACGTCTGGAAACTTCCCGGACCGTGAGAAACTTTTGTCGCCTTCTCCCCTGCAATTCCCATCGTGACGACACCGAGAACTGCCGAGAGCGCCAATTCTGAAAACGCGGATTCTGACTCTGCATAAGAATCACCCACCAAATGCTCAGAATTCGTGAATTTTATTCTCCCCATAGAAGAGCTAGGAGACCCGGTTGAGACTGCCGGCAGATAGGATGCGGTCAGCGCTCCCACCATACATCCCGTCCCTGTGATTCCGGACAATGCCAGATCTCCGTTTGAGACAAGAAATGCCTGATCGGAGACCGCAACGAGATCTTTTTTCCCGGTTGCAAGAACCGCACAGCCCAACGTTTTCGCCAACGATTTTGCGACTTCTCCGCGCTGGCTCTGATTCTCCTCAGAAACCGCATCCTCCGCCCCGGCATCGATGCCGGTTCCGTGAAACGGCAGGGAGGCAACCGCCAAGATCTCCGAGATATTTCCCTTGATCACCGCAAACTGCCCATCTTCCAAAAGGGACTCCGCAAATCTCCGGCGCAGATGACTGCAAGTCACGCCGACGAGATCAAGGATTACCGGAATCTTGTCTCGGTTTGCCTGCGCAAGTGCAAGCCTCATCGACTCCATCCTCACATCCGTGATATTCCCGAGATTCAGCATCAAAGCGGAGGAGACCGCTGTGATCTCCTCCACTTCCTTCGGATGTTCTGCCATGATCGGTCGCGCGCCCGTCGCCAAAATCACATTCGCGCAATCATGAATCGAGATCGGATTTGTGATACAGTGAATCAACGGCTGTGTCTCTCTAATATAATTTCGCATTTCCTGCATGCGTTTCATCAGTTGCATGTCCATCTCTCTTTTTTCTTCCGTTCTTGTCATAAATTTTTGCTCCCAGACTCTCCTGAATTTTTGCAAGCATTCCCGTCTGGCTCAGCGCCTTTAAAAATACATATGCGGTAACTCCGCCCATAATCGTCGCGGAGATAAACATCGGGGTGTAATAGAACGCGTTGAGTCCCTCTCTTCCCATCAGAAATGCCATAACCGGATAAGAAACGAGGGAACCGATGATTCCGGTACCGAAGATCTCACCAAAGACCGCGCAGATAATTTTTCCCTTTGAGGCGCGGTAAAACACACCGGAGAGAAACGCTCCGAACACCGCTCCGGTCAGAGCCAGAGGCGGAATTCCCATGAACATCATGCGGATCACACCGATCATGCAGGCACACAGAAGCGAATACCACGGCCCCATAAACACGGAACAGGTGATATTGATCAGATGCGCGGTCGGGCACATTCCCTCAATTCTCAGAATCGGGGAGATCACCACGCCGATTGCCACCATCATTGCCAAAAATACCATGCGAAATGTCTTTACTCGTTCTTTTTCCATCCTTTTCATCCTCCTGATTTCGGTATTTTGGATCTCTAATTGAAACCTGCAAAAATAAAAAGAGCATATCTTCCGGGAAACTTGCTCCGGAGATACACTCCTCATTCTCAGGCTTCCCTCCGTTGGCATTACCCAAATCAGGTACGGTCGAAGATCAATCTTCCTCTCAGCCTGTCACACAGGCTCCCGCGCTTGTCATCTCATCGCTATCTTTTTTATTTTTAAAAATTTGAAAGTTTTAAGACTTTTTCTGTTTTGCTCTCTTATTTTTCGTTACCAAGCATATCATATTTGATAAAAAGTGTCAATTGTTACTGTTCACGCCTTGCGCAAACATATTCTGGACAAATCTGTCCGCGCCATTGTAAAATAAAACCAGGAATGATGATATAGATGATTGATATAAATGATAGGAATGATGAAATGGAGTTTTTTGATTATGGCAAATATCATAGAAATTAAAGATTTTTCTGCACCGGAACTTGACTTATATGCACGGCTGAATGAAAACCAGCTTCTGCGCTACTACGAACCGCAGACCGGGCTTTTTATCGCGGAAAGCCCCAATGTCATCACGCGGGCGCTTCAGGCAGGCTACGAGCCGATCTCCTTTTTGCTTGAGAAAAAACACGTTGAGACGCAGGCGAAAGATCTACTCGCAAAATGCCCGGATGTTCCGGCATATGTCGCAGAATTCGATGTTCTGACAAAGCTCACCGGCTTTGCGCTGACGCGCGGAATCCTCTGTGCCATGCGCCGAAAATCGCTTCCGTCGATCGAGAGTGTCTGCGCGAACGCTCACCGCATCGCCGTCCTCGAAAATGTGATGAATCCGACAAATGTCGGCGCGATCTTCCGCTCCGCTGCCGGTCTCGGCATGGATGCCGTGCTTCTGACACACGGATGCAGTGATCCGCTCTATCGCCGTGCCTCTCGCGTCAGCATGGGAACCGTCTTTCAGATTCCGTGGACCTTCATCGACGGAGACTGGTCAAAAGACGGCATGGATCGCTTAAAGGCGATGGGATTTCGCAGTGTCGCAATGGCACTCAAAAAAGACTCCGTCTCGATCGACGATCCACAGTTGATGCGCGAAGACAAACTCGCTCTGGTTCTCGGAACAGAGGGCGATGGTCTCGCTAAAGAAACGATCGCAAACTGCGACTACACCGTGATGATCCCGATGTACCATGAAGTCGATTCCTTGAACGTCGCAAGTGCCAGCGCGGTCGCATTCTGGCAACTCGGACGCAGAAAACAGTGACCCGCAATCCGTTCAAATCGATGCTTAATGCTTACAAAAACGTGACGCATGACTCCGGTCCGCTTGCTGAGACTTACTGAAATTCTTTTCTCAGAATTTCCTTGGGCGCAGAAATCTCATTCGCAATCGTGTGCTCCGTCAGCTCCGACAAGAGCTTGAGTTTTGCATTGATCAGAGGGCGCATGCAGTTCGGGACATGCTCCTGATGCGCCCTGTGAATTGCCACGCATTCCTTGCAGTTTCCGTGATACCGGCAAGCCTTCTGGCACGAGCAGTGGTCTTTGTCTGCATACTCTTTGCGAAATTCACTCGCAAACTCTTCTTGCAGGCGCAGACCCTCCGCCCGGTTTCCCTTGTGGAACTCTACCATTGCTAATTTTTCTTTCTCATTTCCCTCGATTTTCATACTTCTATATCCTATACCCTATACCCTTTTTGCTCCTATTTCTTTACTCATATTCCTCATATTCAGGTTTTTACGCCTTCTCCACCGTCTTCGTCGCAATCACATCTGCGCCGAGACCGAGAACATTTGGAAGAATCACGGTTCCGGCATAAACCGGTGCGGTCAGGCACTGTCTGCGAATCTCCTCAACCACATGAAAAATCTCCTCGCGCGGAATCGGGGCAGTCAGACGCACACTCACAAGCGGGAGTTCTCCTCCCTCCACAAGCACAGAGGTTGCGATATTTCGCTTCGGACATACCAGTTCCTGCGTCACATACTCTTTTCCCTTCGGGCAGAGATTTCCGCTGACTGAGTGAAGCGTTGTCCCCTCATAATCGACTTCAATCTCACATCCGTTTGGACATAAAATACAGGTAAATACTCTATTCACCGCAGATCACCACCTTTACCGGATTCTTGGATTTCAGCTTTGCATGGGGAAGCACCACCTGCTCCATCTCCGCCGGAATCGCCTTTTTCAGCTTCTTAGATACAAGGACTTCCCCGTCCTGAGAGATTGTAAGACGACAGTTCTTCATCGGACGGCGCACACGCATCGAGAACGTCACGTCTTTCTCCCCGCTGATCGCCTCCGGAAGCACATATCCGAGAGGTCCTTCTGCTTCCACCGCAATCTCACACTCCGGAAGCTCCTGTGTCTTCACCCAGTCGACGACGGCATCTGCGAGACGCTCTGCTTCGAGAGAAACGAAATCGACGAGATCATGGACATGAAGAACATTTCCTCCCGCAAAGATTCCCGGAACCATCGTCTGACAGTTCTCATCGACGAGAGGTCCCTTTGTTCTCGGATCGAGGTTCACCCCGGCTTTTAAGGAGAGTTCATTTTCCGGAATCAGACCAACTGAGAGGATCAGCGTATCGCAGTCATAGTCTTTCTCCGTTCCCGGAATCGGCTTGAAGTTTTCATCCACCTCACTGACCGTCACAGACTCAAGTCGGGATTTTCCGTGAATTCCTGTCACCGTATGGCTCAAATACAGCGGAATGCCGTAATCATTCAAGCACTGTTCGATGTTTCTCGGAAGTCCGCTCGGATACGGCTGAATCTCAAAGACAGCAAGAACTTTCGCGCCCTCAAGCGTCATTCTGCGCGCCATGATCATGCCAATATCGCCGGAACCGAGGATGATGACATTGCGTCCCACCATCGTATTTTTCAGGTTGACGTAAGTCTGAGCCACGCCTGCCGTCATCACACCCGCCGGACGCTCTCCCGGGATCGAGAGTGCCCCCCTCGTTCTCTCCCGACATCCCATTGCGAGGATAACCGCATCCGCCTGATACTGCAAAAGTTCATTCGGAGATGCCGAAGTCACAAGGCGATCCTTTGTCAGACCGATGACCGTTGTATCCGTGATGATCTCAATTCCAAGTTTTTTCGCCTGATCGACAAAGCGACTCGCATACTCCGGACCGCTGAGCGTTTCCTTGAAACGAGTCAGTCCAAATCCGTCATGAATACACTGGCGGAGAATTCCGCCCGGGTGATGTTCTCTCTCAAGAATCACGATATCCTTGATTCCCTTTTCATAGAGTCTGATTGCTGAGGCAAGCCCTGCCGGACCACCGCCAATGATCACTACACTTTTATGTACTGGATTCATCTTTTTCCCTCCTGTCCGCTCAAAGCGCATCCTCGTTCTCACAATTCTTATCTGCGTCTGATTCTGTCTTCGTTCGGACATCGCCCGTAAACATCCATCCGTCATCCCGACAGTAGCGCAGGTCTTCTTTCTTTGTCCCCGTCTCCTGCATCAGAAGCTCTGAAATTTTCGCCTGGCAATAACCGCCCTGACAGCGTCCCATCATCGCGCGACAGCGATATTTCACACCCGTCACCGTGTGCACACCGAGCGGATTGTGAATCGCGGAGAGGATCTCGGCGCGCGTGATATTTTCACAGCGACAGATCACATCGCCGTAATCCGGATTCTGACGAATCAGCTCTGCCTGCTCATCCGGTGTCTTGTCACGGAAGGTCTCTGTGCGTCTGCGGATCGGATCAAAGTTCGGATTGATTTTCAGCGTCTCAACCTCCTCGATCAGTCGAACCACTTCCTTTGAGATCGGCACGGCGCTCGTCAGACCCGGCGACTCGATTCCCACAAGGTTGATCGCATGGGGCGCAATCTCGTCTCGGCGCTCAATCACAAAGTCGTGATATCCGCCCTCCTCCTTCGGTGCCAGCTTCGGTCGGATTCCCGCAAAGTTTCGGATGAACGATTCTTTCTTTAAATAAGGGAAAATCCGTGATCCGTCTTTGATCAACAGATCCATCGTGTGCTGTGTCACTGAATAGTCGTCATCGGAATCAATGTACTCGGAACTCGGTCCGATAAAGACATTTCCATCGATCGATGGTGTCAAGTGAATGCCAAGTCCGCCTTCCTTCGGATTCGGAACGGGATAGGCGGGAACCGGAAGCATCGGTCCGATCTTCTGATCGAGAATAAAGTACTCGCCCCGGCACGGATAGATCGTGTACTCGTCAATTCCGAGCATCGTGGAGATCTTTGCAGAGCCGAGACCCGCGCTGTTTACAATCCAGCGACTCCGAAAACTTCCCTTCGTCGTCGTCACGGTGTAAATCCCGTCTTCGTCCGCCTCGATCGCTGTGACCTCATGGGAAAAGAAGAAGGAAACGCCATTTTTTGCTGCGTTTTCTGCAAGTCCAACCGTGTACTGGAATGGATCGAGGATCGCCGTCGAGGGGGACCACATCGCAAATTCTCCGCCGACAAGAGGGGCAATCTCGTGAATTCGCTCCTTGTCGATGAGTTCAAGCCCCGGAACTCCATTCTTGTCTCCGGTTGCCTTCATCTGTTCCAGACGCTTTCGATCATCCTCGTTGAAACCCACAATCAGCTTTCCGGTTCTCTTATATGGAATATCCAACTCTTTCGCAATCTGGTCAAACATTCGGTTTCCTTCCACACAGAAACGCGCCATCAATGATCCCGGCTTATTGTTGAATCCTGCGTGGAGAACTCCGGAATTTCGTGCACTCGTCTCACAGCACACATCCGGTTCTTTTTCTAATACGCCAATGTTCAGACAGTAACGCGACAGCTCTCTCGCAATCGCACTTCCCACTACACCGGCTCCAATAATCAGACAGTCATAAGTAACGGTAGCATCCTGTTCGATCATAATTGCCTCCTCTCAAGTCTCCTCAATCTTTCCTGGTCTTTCCCGTGTTGACTTTCGTTGACTTTTCTATTCCTGTTTTTCTTTTTTGCATCTGCTTTTTTTAACATCTGCTTTCTACCAGATTCGCATCTGCTTCGTATGCAACATGTATGCATTATATACATACTTTTTTCACTTTGTCAATTTCTTTCCCAAACATTTTTCAATAATTTTGTCCCTGGACTTTCACAATTAAAGTGTTGTGGCTATGACAGAAAAAATATTGTAAAACCGCTTGACTTTTCGATTTTCGGGTCGTATAATACAGGCAACTCGAGCGAAACTGATCAATAACCCTTTCGTTAAGGGGTTCATCCTTGACAAAGACTGACAAAGGCGTCAGAGGCATCCGCACAATCTGCGGAAATGTGTTTTATGCATATTCTGCATATTTATACATTTTATAATTGCCTCGGCGCTATTTTTTCACACTTTTCACATGGAGGTATCGAACATGACTTTATGGACTGTATTTACCGATGTAAGCCTGATGGCCGGACTCCTTCTGGTTGGTCAGGTACTGAGAGCAAACGTAAAACTTTTTCAGAAACTTCTGATTCCCCCGTCTCTGATCGCTGGATTCTTGGCACTCGCCTTTGGACCAAATGGTCTCGGCGTGATTCCGTTTTCCGGAAGTCTCGGAACTTACGCAAGCGTCCTGATCGTCCTGATCTTCGCAGCAATGCCGATCGGTGATGCTCCCGCCAAAGAACATTTAAGTGGAAAGGCAATCGGCGGAATGTTTTTCAACATCACCGGAATCGCTGTTCTCCAGTACGGCGTCGGCATGTTCCTTTCCTTATATGTATTAAACCGTTTCTTCACAAACTTAAATCCCAGCTTCGGTCTTATGATGGCAACCGGTTTCTACGGCGGTCACGGAACCGCTGCCGCAGTCGGCTCCACCTTCGCCGGTCTCGGCTGGGAGGAAGCCGGTGACCTCGGCATGACAACTGCAACCGTCGGTATCGTCGGCGGTATCCTCGGTGGCATCGCAATCATCAACTGGGGCACTCGAAAAGGCTATACCCACTATGTCACCGATCCGAAAAACCTCCCTTCTGAGCTTCGCACCGGTCTGATTGCACCGGAAAAGCAGAAACAGGGTGGTAAGATCACGATCTCCAGCATCTGCGTGGACCCGATGGCATTCCATCTCGCAATCGTTCTTGTTCCGTCCCTCTGCGGATATTATCTCTGTCAGTTTTTAAAAACTCTGATCCCGGCTGAGATTCCGGCATTCTGTATGGCACTGCTCTTCGGATTCGTAATGCAGGGCATCTTAAAGCGCACCGGCGCCATCAAATACATCGACAGAAGTACCGTCAGCCGAATCAGCGGAACCTCCACCGACTTCCTGATCATCTCCGGTGTCGGCTCTGTAAAACTCGCTCTCGTTATGCATTACGCAGTTCCGCTGATCGTAGTCTGTGTCGCAGGTTTCCTTGTCACCTTCCTCTGGTTCATGCTCGTCGGCGCAAAGAGTTCTCCTTACGACTGGTTCGAGCGCAACATGATGGTGTGGGGTCATGCGACTGGTGTCGCTGCCACCGGAGTTCTTCTCCAGCGCGTTGTTGACCCGGATTTAAAATCCCGCGGTATCGAGGATTCCGGAATCTCTGACCTGTTCAACCGTCCGATTCTCGTTGCCCTTCAGGTTGTTCCTCCGATCATCATCTCCCAGTTTGGCGTCTACGGCGCAAACCTTGTGACCTGGGTAATCCTCGGCGGTGTCGCTCTGATGTTCGTCGTTGCCTACCTCTTAAACTGGTGGAGACCAGGCAATCCGATTGCCGTCTATCATCTGACTTCCACTTCCGCAAGATCTGCAACGGGCAGTATCGGAAATGCTGACGGTGTAGAGGGAGTGTAACGTGTAACTCAAAACAAATCTTCACACAACAAACGGTTCATCTCGCAACATAGACAGGCTAAAATAAGTTCGATCAGCTATAAACCATGCGAATCAAAAAACGCTGTGGCGGAGGCAATTTTGAGGGGTTCTCTCAAAAAGTTCTCTGTCACAGCGTTTTTTATTTCTTATGTACGGGTTCGTTCGTATTCCCTTATTTTATGTTTATTTATTCTTATTGTTTATTTTTACTTTAAAGATGCCTCATAATCTGCCTGAAACTTTGCAATTCCTGCATCTGTCAGCGGATGCTTTGTCATCTGTTCAAGGACTTTATACGGCACAGTCGCAATGTCCGCTCCCGCTTTCGCACAATCAATCACATGAATCGGATTGCGGATGCTTGCCGCGATAATCTGAGTCTGAATGTCGTGCATCTGAAAAATCTCTGTAATCTCTTCAATCAGATTGATTCCCGGCGTAGAAATATCATCCAGACGTCCCAGGAATGGAGAAACATAGGTTGCACCGGCTCTGGATGCCAGAAGTGCCTGCGCGGAAGAAAATACCAGAGTCACGTTTGTCTTGATTCCCTCTGCATTCAATACCTTCACCGCTTTCAGACCCTCTACGGTCATCGGAATCTTTACCACCATATTCGGGTGAATGGAAGCGATCTCACGACCTTCCCGGATCATTCCCTCTGCATCCACAGTCGTCGCCTTGACTTCACCGCTGACTGGTCCATCCACAATAGAAACGATCTCCTCGATCACCTGTTTGAAGTCTCTTCCCTCTTTTGCAATCAGCGACGGATTTGTCGTCACACCACAGATCACACCCATATCCGCTGCTTTCCGAATCTCTTCCACATTTGCCGTATCCACAAAAAAGCGCATCTCTCGTTCCTCCTCGTTCTTTCTGATCGTTCTGCTCTTGCCGATCTTTCCGATCTGTTCAGTCTTTCCGATTCCCATTTCCATTTTTCAAAAGCAAATTTCTTATAACCGCTCATGGAAATTTATGACCTGTCATTCAGAATACAGATGAACGTTGCTATATTTTTGGGGGTAACCATCGCCGTCTCCAAACATATCTCATTCCACACTCTCACGTCATTCTATTACGTCTCATCTGGTGTCCTCAATCTGTCGGAGTCGTGCTATGTCATTCATCTGTATTCCTCTGTCATTATAATCAGCTTTAAGAAATAGAACTACCAGAAGAAATAGAGTTTTTTCTGGTAATTATTCTTCCCCGTCATTCAGAATCATTGCGCGCAGAAAGCCCGGAAGCTCCTGCTCTCTCTTTCCCGCGCCGAGTCCGATTTTCTCAATCACAAAGGTCTCCGGAAGTTTTTCCGATGTCCGGACTGCCGCCACAATCGCTGCGCCGGTCGGAGTCACATATTCGCCCTTTGCGCCGGTCATGCGCAGTCTCAGGCGATTTGCCGTTGCAATGTTTGCGACTGCCGGGACCGGAATCGGAAGAATTCCATGCTGACAGCGCACGGTTCCACTTCCCTCGCAGAGAAATGGGACAATCACCTGCTCAATCCCAAGATTGTCAAAACATACCGCTACCGACACGATATCCACGATGGAGTCGATCGCTCCGACCTCATGAAAGTGCACCTGATCCAAGGTTGTTCCGTGTGCCTTTGCCTCTGCCTCGCCAAGGATCGTGAAAATCTTTTTTGCAAGTCTGCGCGCTCCATCTGTCAGCTCTGCCTGCTCCAAAATCTCCATGATCTCTTTCATCCCGCGGTGCTCATGGTGGTGATGATGATGGTCATGATGATGGTCATGCATCTCCTCTCCATGGCTATCCTCCCCATGGCTATAAGTGTGAGCGCCATGAATATCATGCGTATCATGATCGTGATCCTCGTGGGGATGAACATGGGCATGCTCGTGATCCTCGTAACCATCGTGCTCATGAATATGATGATCATGGTCATGCTCATCGCCGTGTGCATGGTGGTCGTGATCGCTGTGCTCGTGATCATGTGTATGATGGTGTTCATGGTTATGCGCATCCTGATCATGGTCGTCGGCACCATGGCTGTGTCCATAAAGATACTCCATATCATGATCGTGATTTTCATGCTCCGCGTCCAGCTTTACAAGGAAATCACAGGCATCCAACGCAGATTTTTTTACCCGCTTCACCTCGATCTGAAACCCGTGAACCGGAAGACTTGCAAGTGCTTTCTCAAGGACATTCTGATCCGCCCCCAGATCAAGAAGTGCTCCCACCGTCATATCCCCACTAATTCCTGAATAACACTCCAGATATAATGATCTCATTTCTTTTCTTCTCCTGTCTCGCTCTTCTATTTTGGTAAATCTTTGAATCTCCACATCAATCCGTGTCAAATATCTGCATCGCAGTACTTATCGGCAGTTCAGCTGGATCTCGCATTTTTCCTGAATGCCAAATGACGAAAAATACCTTTCTTCTAAAGGAATCCAGCGTGATTGAAACATCTCAAGTTTCTCTGCCCCGTTTCGCTTTAAAATGCGCTCCTGCTGTGTCTCGGGATCAATGTCCACAAACACATGCAGATCATACTGATTAAAAAGTTCCGGATGACAGGAATACGATCCCTCCACCACAATCAAAGATCCGACCGTCTCAGAAATCGGATCGCCAAGCACCCATTTTCCGCAGAGGAACGGGCGATAGCTCAAGATCTCCCCGTCCTGCATCGTCTTCAACGGATTCAAGACTTCCTCCAAGAAACGCTCCCGGTCGACATTTCCGCCCGGCTCCTCGTAGCGCTCCTTCGTCCTCTGCTCCATTCGCAGATAAAAATCATCCATGTGGAAGAGCGCACATCCGGTTCTCTTCTGAATTTCCTGTGCGAGCGTTGTCTTCCCCGCTCCACATCTGCCGTCAATAGCGACAAAAACCCGCGGATGCTGAGATTGCAATCCGCGGATTTCTCTCAGGACTTCTTCTGTCTCCTGAGACATGTAGGACGGCACTTCCGCCGTCCTATTCTGATCGTCACATCGACCCTGATCTTGTCTTTGATCTCGTCTCTGATCTCGTCTCTGGTCTCGTCTCTGGTCTTGTTTCTGATCTTGTTCTTTTCTTTCTCGTTGTTCCTGTATTTTCTGCATTTTCTAATTTTCCTGTGTCTTTGTATTCTTTATTTGCCAGCTCGTGAATGCTCACTCCTATTTTTATTTTCTTATTCTTGCCTTGCCACAAGGCTACTCTGACTCACTATACTGACTATACCGACTATGCCCGCTCTGTCTGAGAAAACTTCAGGACATTTGCGCGGTCTAACGCCAGCATCACAGTCGGAATCAGGATAAGCTGAAGGATGATTCCCGGGATCGCATTGAGAAAAGCTCCTGCCACAAACATCTGCCAGGTAAACGCACTTCCCGTGACTCCCAAGAGTACCACCTCAGCAAGCGCCCACACAATGCGTCCTGCAATCATTGCGGTAAGCAGACTTCGATACAGGGCAAACATGCATTTCCATTTGGAATGTCCGTAAGCCAGTCCGATCACCAGTCCATACGTTCCGAGTTCCACTGCCATCGCCATTCCATTCGGAAACAGTTTCGGCATGCCAAAAAGCATTCCTCGCACGATCGGGAGCAAAAATCCGACTGCAAGTCCATATTTCCAGCCAACGATCAATCCACACAGCAGAACCGGAATGTGCATCGGAAGCAACACCTTTCCGATTGCCGGAATCTGTCCAATCCAGAACGGAAGCACAATTCCAAGCGCAAAAAACATCGCGGAAAGCGTGAGTTTTCTCGTCTTCTCCTGACTGCTCTCTCTCTGAGTTTTCTTTCTGTTTTGTTTTTTCTGATCCATACATTCTGTCCTTTCTCTAGCAGTTTTTTTGTCTTTTAGGACGCAATTCCCTATCATACAAAAAATGGATCACCAAATACAGGTTTTCTAACCTGTATCCGATGACCCTTCTGGTCACATAAAGTACTTGTGTACTTCGCTTTTAAATATAATGTAATTATACAGAAAAAAACATGATTCTGTCAACCGATACTTTTTTGACACCCTGGATTTTAACCCCTTAGATTTTTTGAATTTTCTCGGCATTTATCCGCTTTTATTAGCTTTTTATTTTATTTGTCTTAGCTTACAAGCGGAAGAATCCAGGTACTCCAGATCCAGCTGACCGGAAAGACAAGCACCATCGCCGGAATCATATCCGCAGTCGGGAACATTTTTACCTTCATCATACGGAATGCCGTTGCCAGCATGATAAATCCACCCGCTGCCTTGAAATCATCAATCATCTCCGGAGTTGTCATCGGATAGATCAGACCTGCACAGAAGAAGAGTGCGAGGAAAATGATAAGCTGAGGAATTGCAATCAGAGACACCACTCCGCCGAGCATACATGCAAAAATCATTGCTGTGAACAGATCGAGCACCGACTTTGCGATCAGAATGCTGTGATCTCCGGTCATTCCAGATACGATCGAACCGTAGATTCCCGTTCCGCTCGCACAGAACAGCACAATCACGGTCACCAGAGTCGTCATGAACTCCTCCTCCGAAATCGAGGTGTTCTTGTTTGTCACAATCTTCGATGCAACATTCTGCATCATGCCTGCGCCCTTCTGAATCCGGTCGCCCAGATGAATCATCAGTCCGATTGCCGTTCCGATTACCACGGAAAAGATGACTGCCGGCATGTTTCTCATCAGCATCACAGAGCTGATTCCCATTCCCATCGCGCACACACCGAAAATCATGTTCAGATTTTCCTTAAAATCCAGATCCAATCGATCTTCCACAAACAGACCGATCAGACCTCCTGCCACAATCGACAGCGCATTAATCAAAATTCCTACTGGCATACACTACATTCCTTCTTTCCCTATTCTTTTGTTTTTTTGCCTTATCTTATAATCATAACGAGAATTCATCCTTTATGTCAACCTATTTTTCTCAATCCCACAAATGCGCCCGTGATACTCATATAAAATCCCCAGTTCTGCGGGTAATGCTTGCCACCTGATCCGTCTCCATGATATGATGAGAACAGCAATTCCAATCTTTTCGGTATGTCAAAATCATTCACAGAATCATTCAAAGGGATTTCACGGGATTTTCAACATACTCCATACCAATGCTCCAAAAAATGCAGAAAGGATTTATCAAACTATGAAGAAATCTGTTACCGTCCGCAATGTCACAATCGGAGAAGGTCTTCCAAAAATCTGTGTCCCGATTGTGGGCACTACTTTAGAAGAGATCACTGCGTCTGCCACAAATATCAAAAGCGTCTCCCCTGACGTTGTAGAATGGCGTGTCGACTATTTTTCCGACATTCTCGATCAAAGTCAGATGGAACTTGCCCTTCACGCACTCCGCGAAATTCTTCCGGACACCCCTCTGCTCTTCACGTTCCGCACCCAAAAAGAGGGCGGAGAACGCGAAATCTCGATGGATGATTACATTCTCTTAAATCATCGCGCAGTCGCTTCTGGTCTTGTTGACCTGATCGATGTGGAGATTTTCAGTGGGGACGACGTCGTCCAGAAAATCATTGCAGACGCACATGCTCACCAGATTCCGGTTATTGCATCCAATCATCATTTTCATGAGACTCCGGTTGAACGAACTCTCATGAACATTTTCAAAAAAATGGATTTTCTCGGCGCTGACATCCTGAAAATCGCTGTCATGCCGACTTCCAGACGAGATGTCCTCCGTCTGCTCTATGCAACAGAAACAACCTCTCAGCTCTCAGAAAAACCGATCATCACGATGTCGATGGGTGGCACCGGACTCATCAGCCGTCTCTGTGGGGAAGTCTTTGGATCCGCTCTGACGTTCGGCGCAGTTGGAAAGGCTTCCGCTCCGGGTCAAATCAATGCCGAAGATCTGCGATCCGTGCTGAATCTGATTCACCAGAATCTGCCAACAGATACACAGGAAAAGTAGAAACATAAACAAAACACCGCTCCAACATTCCGTATAAAACCAAAAAAGAAATCTCTCCCGATATAATGGATCGTCTATCTGTCTCCAGAATCCAAAATCATATCAAATCATATCGGAAAGGGATTTCTTTTTTTGCAATATTTATGATGCGGTTGTGCGTAATGATACGTGATTGTCTGTGATTGTACGTGATAATTCCTGTTTCTTATTTTTTTCTTATGCCAGTACGGTTCCTACCGGGAAGAGACTGCGGAATACCTTGCGAACCAGCGGTCCTGCAACGATCAGCTGAAACGGAAGTGCCATGATGAAGTTCTTCGGAATGTTCGTCAGCCAGATGATCGGAACAAGATTCCAAGTGCCCGTATGGGTGCATGCCTCCAATGCGCCGTACAGGGACATGAAAAATACCATCGGAACAACCATGCAGGTAGATACGCAGATTGCCTTCTTCAGTCCGCTATCCTGCGGTTTTACCAGAAAACGGAAGGCAAATCCCTTCGCAAATCCAGATACAACAAACCAGTCGAGACACATTGCAACGATGCAGGCGATCGGGAATCCAACCCATGCCTCCCTGATTGTCTCCAGATTCAGTGCTCCCATGTGAAGCGTCACATTGTAAATGCTCATCCAAAGCACCATCGTGCAACACATCATCACAGTAAAAATCAAACTCTCTCTCTTATTCTGTGGCATACTCATTTTTCTCCTTTTTTCTTTCGTTTTTCTCTTTTTTGTTTCTTTTTCTTTTCTCTGTTGCCTTTTGTTTTTTCGGTACGTTTCCCTGCCGTTTCATTCGCTTTTGTTCGGCTTCTTATGTCTGAAAACTCTTCCAAGTTTAAACTGCAAGTCCCCATTATACAGAAAATTTTCTGTCTTCGTAAGCACTTTTTTTCATTTCATCGAAATGTCCTTTGACACCTCTTTTACTTTGCTTTCTGTCTCGTCATTTTCGTTCGTTTTTCTTTCCATTTTAGCCTCTCTTTTGCCTGTTTTGCGCATGAAAATGCAAAGAAAAAGAGGATGTATTTGGCATCCCCTTTGAGTTCAAGTCGATATTCTCAATGATTTGGCACATGATTCTGGTCAGCTCCGCTGAGATCTCCCAATCAGAATCTCTGCTCATCATTACGGCAAAATTTTCTGCGGATGAAACTTCAGATAATCCGAAGACACCAGTGAATACTCGATTCCATTGACCATTCCCTTAAAACTGTCATCGTAACGCTCCTGTCCATGACAGTGCGAGTAAATCACCTGCTCCGCCCCATATTCCTCCGCGATCTGCGTAAACGGGCTCTCCTGCTCGCCGATGCTCGTCGGCGGATAGTGAAGAAACATCAGAAATTTCGTGTAACCCTCTGCTTTTGCCAGCTCAAACGAATATCTAAGTCTTGCGACTTCCCGATCCCGGATCTTGTAAAAATGTTCGATGCTGTCCTTCCCCTCGTAGCAGTATCCCTTTGTGCCGACAAGTGCGTAATCCTCATAGACCTCAAAATTGTTCTGAAGAAATCGGAGTCGCCCCGCAAAAAGCTGATTCAACTTTTCGGTCTTTTTTGCATCCCAGAACATGTCATGATTGCCCCGAAGCAGAATCTTTCTTCCGGGAAGATCCTCGATGAACTTGAGGTCCAGCGCGCACTCCTCCAAATTTCTTCCCCACGAATGATCCCCGGTGATCACAATTGTATCCTCTGGACGAAGACATTTCCGGCAGTTTTTCTCGATCCGGTTCACATAGTCCTTCCACTCTTTTCCGAAAACTTCCATCGTCTTCCCAGTCGAAAAAGCGAGATGAAAATCGCCCATCGCGTACAATGCCATACTGCCGTTCCTCCTTTATCCATCATTGTCCGTTCTCATCTATTACGGTCTATTTATGATCTAGCCTTATCTCTTGATCCATGATCTCTTCTGCAATTTTCTCTTTGCATTCGTTTTCATTCTTTTTCATTCTTTCTTTATCTTTTCATATATTTCCATATTTCATTACTACTTTATGTTTTTCAGCTCATCCCAGAGTTTTCCTGAAAACATCACATGACCGCCTCCGGTAAAATGAACTCCATCCGGCGTCAGCGGAATCTGCCAGCCTCCGACATCGACAAAATGTGTTCCATATTGCTTTGCAAGTCTCTGATATTCCGGGCGAATCTCCGTGACCGTTCTCTCCATCCTCGCTTCCTGTGCTCCCATATGAGCCATTACAAGGCGCGGTGGAGAAGCCAAAACAATCTGATCCGCCGTAAAAAACTGTGATTTTGTGAGCAAATGATCCAACAGGGCGTCCATCGTTTTTACCACTCTCGCCGGATCTGCATACCCACCATTCAAAATATCATTTGTCCCAAGCATGATAAAGAGCAAGTCTGCCGGCATATTTGCCTCAAGAATGTGATCAAGGCGCTCTAAAAACCACAATCTCGGAATCTCTCTTCCGTTTAAACCTTCATTTACAAGCTCCCATCCCGACAATTTTGCAACCTGGTCTACCCATCGCTCCTCCTTCGGCAAACGTCCGCCAAAAGCGGAACAGGCATCATATCCGTATGTATTGGAATCCCCAAAACAGATCATTTTCATCATCGTTTTCCCCGCTTTTCTTCTTATCTCTTCTTATCTCTTCTTAACTTTTCTTCTTAGATTTTCTTCTTATCTCTTGTCTCTTAGCTTTCAATCCTGTCTTTCTTGTGCTTCTTTTTTGTGCTTCGCTTACTTCCAGTTCTTCCAGACATCCGGCATATATCCGACCGTTGCCTGCGCTCCATTTCTCACAATCGGTGTCTTCAGAACCTGCTGATTTTCGAGAACTTTCTGGTCGCGATCCTCCTCGGCAAGATACTTAATCAGTGTTAAGGTATCCTGATCCTTGCACTTCGGGTCAAGCATCGCATCCAAACCACCCACAGCCTGACGAACGCGCTGATACTCGCCCTTGCTCAGTCCCTTTTCCTTCATGTCAATCATCTGAAATGGGATCTTTCTCTCCTTAAAATAGCGCATCGCCTTCTTTGTATCAAAACATTTTCCTGTTCCAAAAATCTGAATGTTCATTTTCTGTTTCTCCAATCCTTTTTCTTTTTTCGTACCGCTTTCTTTTTATATCACTTTCTTTTTGTATCGTTTTCTGTCTTCTCGATTCTTTTCTTTCTTTACATTTTTCTCAACATTTTTCTCATTTTTGACGCATTTTTCTGCGCCCTGTGTTTTCTTATGTGGAAATTTTTGAGGACACAAAATCTCCACAATTATATCACAATTATATCAAATATCCTCACTATATTGGTAGTCAGAAAGAGAAAAAAGGTTACCATTTATATTATACGATACTTAATTATGTAACACTTAAATAGTAACAAAAAAATTTCTCTGAGAGGAGTGACTGATATGTATGACGAAAACAAACATGATGAATATGAAGATCAAAACCATGAGACATATAGCAATTATACAGAAAACCCAGATCCGATGAGTGATCACACAAGTTCTGAAAACTCCGGCTTCGATGAAAGCAAGTCTTCCAACTTTGCTTCTCAGGAGACTGAGTCTCAGCAAACTTCCGGTTCTAACCACAATCACAAATCATCAAAGGCATCAAAGAAACTCGCCAGAAAAACGGCGGGAATCGTCGCAGCCGCCGTCCTGTTCGGAGCTGTCTCCGGCGGTGTGATGACAGGTGTCAGCTACATCGGGGAACGCTATACAAAAATCCCTGCTGTTTCCACAACACTCGGACAGAGTAACGGTAGCACAGCAAATGGAGCAACCTCGATTCCGGTTTCCAATACGGTGATGGATGTCTCCGATGTCGTAGAAAAGGCAATGCCGTCGGTCGTAGCAATCAACGATACAATGACGGTTCAGCAGTACGGAATCTTTGGTCTCCCAGAGACCTATCAGGCAAAGAGCAGTGGTTCCGGAATCATCATTGATAAGACTGACAGCGAACTGCTGATTGCGACAAACAACCATGTCGTATCAGGCGCAAGCGATCTGACCGTCACCTTCTCTGATGACAATACCGCAAGTGCTGCCGTCAAGGGTACTGATTCTGCGACTGATCTTGCCGTCATCGCAGTTAAGCTGAGTGATATTTCCTCTGACACCTTGAGCAAGATCAAAGTTGCCACTCTTGGCGATTCCGATAACCTCAAAGCAGGTCAGCAGGTCATCGCCATCGGAAATGCTCTCGGTTACGGACAGTCTGTCACCGTCGGATATGTCAGCGCACTGAACCGTGAGATCTCCGACAACAATGGTGTCAGCCATACTTACATCCAGACCGATGCTGCGATCAATCCAGGTAACAGTGGTGGTGCTTTGATCGACTTAAATGGTAATGTCATCGGCATCAATGCCGCAAAGACTTCCTCCACAGATGTGGAAGGCATCGGATATGCAATTCCGATCTCCAAAGCCGGTGAAATCCTCGACAACCTGAAGACAAAGCAGACTCGTGAGGTTCTCGACGAGAGCGCTCAGGGCTTCCTCGGCATTCAGGGAACGAACATCGATGCAAACGCCTCCAAGGCATACGGAATGCCGGTCGGCATCTATGTATACAAGATTCTCGATGATGGTGCTGCCGCTTCCTCTGATTTGAAGGAAAAGGACATCATCACAAAGTTCGATGGTCAGTCCGTCACCACGATGGATGAACTGAAAGAGATGCTGACCTACTACAAGAGCGGATCGACAGTCACCCTGACCGTTCAGTCCCTGACGGACGGAACCTATCAGGAGCATGATGTCACCGTAACGCTCGGCAGTCGCCCAAGCGATAACAATTCATGATGATTTCATGATAATTTTACGATGACTTCTAATCTAATGAATGAATAAAACACTTAAAAAACCTTTCTTCTTTCTCTTCATATGTATAAATAAAAGTCCTGCGCTGGGTGACCGGTGCAGGACTTTTGTTGTATTTATTATGCTGATTTTACAGAGTAACGAGCAAACATGTTACAAAACAAAAAAAGCCATGTTCCATCTCTGGAACACAGCTCTCCTCTCTTCATATACCTTCAAAACTGCACATTGAATCATCCGTATTTCTGTATTTCTCCTAAACCGTCTTGGTTAAGCCCTCGACCTATTAGTGACAGTCAGCTCCACACATTACTGTGCTTCCACCTCTGCCCTATCTACCTCGTCGTCTTCAAGGGGTCTTACTCTTGCGATGGGATATCTCATCTTGAGGGGGG
>NZ_JBNMIQ010000002.1:0-264567 GCF_050873365.1 Brotaphodocola sp.
TAAATTGGTCGGTAAATGAGGGAGGCTTATTTGGCATGCCCAAAAACAGGATGTATCAGAGCTGTATATAAAAATGGCTCCAACGTCAACAATCGGGCGGGATTTCAAAGAATCCCACCCCAACTATTGACATAGAGCCTAAAAACAAAAATGAGCAGTCAAAAACTGGATTTACGCAGTTTCTGCTACTCGTTTACCCGCTCATTATATTTCCTGTTTTTCAAAAAGTCAACAAAAAATTTGCTTGCTTTTTTCTCTTCTCCTCGTTTATAATAGGCTTACGAAAAATGAAATTCAAACAGAATCATCAAGAAAAGCCGGCTTTTACAGAGCGTGAAATCAGAAGGATTTGCTTATCCTCACCGATTTCACGCTTTTTTATTTCATAAGTACTCGCGTCCTATGAAACAAAAATGCTCCGCAAGGTCGCATATTCGGCTTCATTCTTGCTACAAACGAAAGGAGTTTTTGTCATGAACAACACCAAAAACAAACTGGCAGACATGCCAATCCGCCCCCTGCTATACACAATGGCAGTCCCTCTGATGCTCTCGCTTCTCGTCCAGTCTCTCTACAACATTGTCGACAGCATCTTTATCGCAAGACTCTCTGAGACTGCGCTGACTGCGACCTCCCTCGTCTATGCGATTCAGTTTCTGATGATTGCAATCGGTGTCGGAACCGCAGTCGGCTTGAATGCCCTGCTCTCCAAAAAAATTGGGCAACGCAAGATTGACGAGGCCTGTCAGACTGCGACAACCGGTCTTCTTCTGATGCTTGCAACCTCTCTCTTCTTCTCACTTGTCGGCGTCTTCTTCTCGGATTCCATCGCCAAAAATATGACAACTGATCCCGAACTTCGAGAACTTTGCCGACAGTACCTCTCGATCAACCTTGTCTACTGTGAGGGCATTTTTCTTCAAACTTATGGTCAGCGTCTGCTCCAGGCAGTCGGAGATACCGTGCTTTCGATGCTCTCTCTGATCATCGGTGCAATCCTGAACATCATTCTTGATCCGATCATGATCTTTGGATTATTTGGCTGTCCTGCAATGGGAATCCGGGGCGCAGCCATTGCAACTGTCATCGGACAGATCGCAGGAGCGATCTCAGCCCTCCTCTTTAACCGATTTAAAAATCCGCTGATTCACGTTCGCTTCCGCGGTTATCAATTTAACTGGCAGGATGTCCGCGACATCTACCGCGTCGGACTCCCCACGATTGTCATGCAGGCGATCGGAAGTCTGATGACATTCACCATCAACCATCTCCTTCTTGAGATTTCGACCACCGCAGTCGCTTTCTTCGGAATTTACTACAAGCTCCAGAATTTCCTGATGATGCCAATCAACGGTCTCGGACAGGCCGGAATCCCGATCGTCGGCTACAACTACGGTGCAAAAAATATCTCCCGCATCCGCGAGACGTGGCGGGTTTTACTCCCAACCGGCGCCGGAATTGCCCTGTGTGGAACCGTACTTTTCTGGCTCTTCCCGGGTCAATTGCTGACCCTCTTTTCCGCAAATGCACAGATGTTGGCACTCGGCATCCCTGCGCTCAGAATCATTTCCGTCTCCTTCGTCTTTGCCTCAATCACAATTCTCTGCGGATATTTTGCTTCCGGACTCGGAAACGGAATCGTCAACATGGTCAGTGCGGGAATCCGCCAGTTTGTCCTTCTGATTCCCTGTCTCTCCTTCCTGATCAGAACCGTTGGGCTCTCGCACGCCTGGTACGCGTTCTGGGTCGCAGAAATCTGCGCCTTTGCTTACAGCTTTACGAGCTCCCGCCGTCTGTTGAAAACAACGATAAAGACCTGCTCAAACGATACCATACATAAATAAAAAATGTGACTTGCATCCCATAGGCAAGTCCGCGGGCTTTTCCCCACAAATTTACAACTTAAGAAAAACAGGGAACAAACTTCAGACCCAACACAACCGTTTGAAGTTCGTTCCCTGCTCCGCAAAATCTTATTTGATCTTTTATTTTATTTATTTTTCCGTCGGTTCTTTCTTCCTGTCCCTGTTGTCCCTATATCGTTACAGCTATTGCTCCAGATTACCCGAATTGTCGCGATTTTTCTCCATGAACTCCACAATCAGTTCATAGACTTCCTCTCTTGATTTCCCGAGAGCTGTTCCAAGCTCCAGATACAACAGTTTTTCTGCCATCTGGAAATATTTCTCGTCGGTCTGCGTTGCTTTTTTTCCCTGCTCCATTCTGAGTTTTTTGCGCCAGTAGATCATCTTAATGATCGAAATCAAGGCTTCCGGATCATTCTGCTTGACTGCCTCTTTATACTTCTGTTCCCTGGTCTTCTCATTGTCGATCCACATCGCCTCAATCCCCGGAATCCGCTCAATAAACTTCCATGCCTCCTCTGCCGTCATGCACGGACGCAGGCTTGTCTCCGAAGCTGAAACCGGGACATAAATCTTCTCCTGAAGATTATCCAGTGGAACCAACCGATAATATAATTTTCTACTGTCCGCCCCGCTCATTTCCAGATGCAAAATCTCCTCGACTCTGCACACTCCGGTGATCGGTTTGACAACAAATTCTCCTGTCTGATATTCACGCATATAACCCCTCCATTCTAACACCTTTATTATAATCCTTCTTTTTCTTTCCTTCAAAAGCGATTTTTCATAAAAATGAAGGGGCTCTGTCTGCGCATTCTCACCAAATTGAGGCTTAATTCAGCCGGTACAATTTCTGGTACTTATCCTTCAAATAATTCACATAATAATGCGGATCAAATTCCTCGCCCGTCATATCACGGATGATCTCGGCACTCGTTTTCATCTTGCCGAAACGATGAACATGCTCTCTTAAATACTCGCGAATCACCTCGAGTTTGCCAGTCTCAAGCAGTCCGTCTACATCCATCTGCGTGCGCATGTAGGCATACATCTGCGCGCCAAACGCACTTCCAAGCGCATACGACGGGAAGTATCCAAACGAGCCCTGCGCCCAGTGGATATCCTGGAGCACACCCTCGGCATCATTTTCCGGACGAATTCCAAGATACTTCTCATAGAGATCACCCCAGAGTTTCGGCAGTTCCCGCACATCGAGATCTTCCTCGATCAGCTTTTTCTCAAGTTCATAGCGCACAAGCACATGAAGGCTGTATGTCAGTTCATCTGCCTCCGTGCGAATCAGTCCCGGCTGTACCTTGTTGATCGCCCGAACAAACATCTCACGCCCAACACCGCGCAGTTCCTCCGGGAAGAGTTCTTTGAGTTTGCCGTAGAGCGGAACCCAGAATGCTTCACTTCGCCCGATCAGATTTTCAAAGAAACGCGACTGGGACTCATGCATACCCATCGAAGCGCCCTGCCCGACAAGCGTCTGTGTCAATTCATCCGCAATTCCCATCTCATAAACCGCATGACCGGACTCATGAATCACAGAAAACAGCGAGCTGTCAACGCGATCCTTGTAGTGTGTCGTGATTCTCACATCGTGGTTGTGCAGATTTGTCGTGAACGGATGCGCACTCGTCGCAAGCACGCCTTTCTTGAAATCAAAGCCCACATATTTTGCGAGAAACTCTCCGAGCTCTCTCTGTTTGTCCTCGTCGTACTCCCCGCTCAAAAACGAGTCATCGATCGAGATGGAATCCGCACTCATCACCTGATGAAGAAGCGGAACAATCTCCTCCCTCAGAAGTTCAAAGAACGGATCGAGATGTGCCATATCAAAGCCCTTCTCGTAGGTGTCAAGCATCACATCATAGAGCTTCTGTCCCTCTTTCGCCTGATATCCGGCAAATTTCTTCTGCCAGAACACAATCTTCTCGAGTGTCGGCGCAAAACTCTCGAAGTCATTCTCCTTTCGCGCCTTCGCCCAGATCCGTGCGGAATCTGCGACGAGTTCCTGATAAGCGCGGTACTCTCTCGGCGGAATGCACGCAAGGCGGTCAAGTTCTTCCTTTGCCTCGCGAATCACGGCGCGATCGACCTCCGTATTCTCCTCACCCGGAACATTTTCCTGCTCTGCCTCCTCAAGAAGTTCCCTCATCTGGGGATCTGTCATAACCTCCTGATAGGCTTCCGACAAAATTCCCTGTACGCGAGCCGTGTACGGTCCCGCTTCCTCCGGAGCCAACGTTTCATTGTCCCACTCAAAAAGTGTCAGCGCCGTCTGGTAAGCCATCGCGCGCTCCAATCTCTTTTCCAGTTCTTTTCTCATAATGATTTTACACCACCGTTCTGTTTTCTCTTTTTTATTCTATCTTCCAGCGAATTTTCTCCGCTCTCCATAAATTGTTCTCTCAATCTCTTTTCATCATAAAACCTTTGTTCCGCAAACTAAAAATCCCAGATTTTACTCTGCTGACGACTATCCACGGAAACGACTCATCGCTGAAAAGATCTCCTGTTTTCTCGGCTTTGCCAGTCCGCACGGCACATAGGAGCCTGAAAATGCACTCCATCCCTTTTTCTCAAGCGTCTCTGAGAGGATCTCCACAACCTGTCGCAGACTGCGCCGTCCGTCAATCACCTGCTCAAGCGCATATCTTAACAAGCTTGCGAGTGCCGTATTCTGCTCTGGATCAGCAAGCTGTTCAACAAAACGCATCTCCACGCTCTCGCGATCAATCGAGAACGAATCCGTGCCTGAGGAACGAATCTTGCTTCCGCGCCCAGATCTCTGTTCGCCTCCCCGATCTTTTGCTCCTCTCGCTCCAAATCTGCTATCCTCCGCGCTCTGATCTGCACTCTGCTCCCCGTATTCTTCCCTGCTCTCTGCACGATCTGCATTCCGTCCGCCTCTGCCTCTTCCATACTTTTCGGCATACGCACGCCCCGTTGAAGCCGGCTTTGTCGCACCTGACGTTTTCCCTGCCTTGAATGCCTGATCAAATGCCGGAATTACGAATCCCGGTGCCTGCGTTCTCGGCGCTCTATGCGCCTTGCAGAGTTCCTTTACTCGCTCCGTGATATCCACAGGGCGATACGCATCCATCTGGATCACCTGATCTGCAATATAGAAAAATGCGCCGGAACTTCCTGCGACAAGGATCGTTGAGACTCCCACCTTCTCATAGAGATCACGGGCACGCTCGAGAAATGGCGTGATCGGCTCTTTCTCCCGACTGATCACCTCCTGCATAAACTCATCGCGCACCATAAAGTTTGTCGCCGAGGTATCCTCGTCAATCAGGAAAAGGCGACTCCCTGCCTCAAGTCCCTCTATCACAGCCCCCGCCTGTGAGGTGCTTCCGCTTGCATCCTGAGTCGAAAACGTCTTCGTGTCTTTGCCATTCGGAAGATCATTGATAAACATCGAGATGTCAAGGTTTCGGATAAATCTCCCCTCTTCCGCGCGCAGTTTGACTGCCGTATCCTCAGTGATCACAAACTCACGCCCATCTCCCGCAATATGATTGTAAACACCCATCTGAAGCGCCGACAGCAGTGTCGATTTTCCGTGATAACCACCTCCGACAATCAGCGTGATTCCCTCCGGCACTGCCATTCCGGAAATCTCCCCACGGTGAGGCAGAGTAAAGGTCCGGCGCATCGTCTCCGGCGACTCAAACGGCACACTATCCTTCATCGGAAGATCGGAGATTCCACTCTTTCTCGGGAGAATCGAACCATTTGCGACAAATGCAGTCAAATGTTCCCTCCTCAAAATCTCTCGCATCTGGTGCTGATCCTCTGCTAGAAAGACTGTCTCCTCCACCTGTTTTTTATTCAGATTTCGATAGAAAAAACTGCGCTCCACGCACTTTGGCAGAAAATCAAACAGAATTTTCTCAAGACCACCTGCATCGATCGTCCGCCCAAATGCCGGAAAACCGACATGAAAACGAGCCGTCAGCTTTCTCTCCCCAATCTCACAGGCACTTCGCTCGAGCACCTCCTGCCCGCACCGGCTGATCGAAATCAGTCCGCTCTTTCCCGATCCCCTCGTTTTAAAATTGTAAGACTCAATCTGACTCGCAAACTGGCGAACCAGAAAATCCTCGAGTGCAATCCTCATAAACGGCTTTGCAAGATACTCCTCCGGAAATCCCGCTTTCTCAAGTGCAATCTCCACATGAACACTCGACGGGGACGCAAACGGATCACCCTGCACATGGTCAACGACAAGCTCATACGTTCCAAACGAATACGCACCCGCAAGCGACTTATACGCCGGATAGCTCCTGTGATCCATCGCCCGCAACATCGTGCGCAGTTCATTCGATGATTTCCCCGCACTCTTATTCCATGATCGATTCATCTCCTTACCTGATACCCGATTTGATGATCGATCCGGCAATCTTCTTGATGATTCCTGCATAATCTATTCTCCTATAATACTAATTTTTTAAACCATATTGAATCCAATTTTTCAATATTATTTGAATACTAAATTCTTCTATTTTCTGCAAGCGACGTAAGACGAGAAAGTCACTGCAAACCCGTGTGAGACGTCGGTGTTTAGACTGCGTATTTTGCAGTCTTACGCACCGCTACGTCGAACCCGGAGCGAGAGCGCGTTTGCAGGACTTTACTCGTTGTCGGAGCTCCTCCAGCGCATCTCCATTTTTAATTTATGCAAACTTTCTCAATAAAGAAAAACACTCCACCCTCAGCACACAAAATGCTAAAGCTACGCAAAACACCAAAAAAACAGCACCCCGGATATCCGGAGTGCCGTTCCTGCTCTTGCACAGTCGTATCAGAAGTATTTCTTACTTCCCCAGAGGTTGGCTTTTTTCAGATCCAGATATTCATTGTAGGCTTTCTCCAAAATCTGCTTCTCATTAGAAAACTTGAGCAGATGGTACGCCTCATAAAACTTGTAATACCCAGAATCCACAAAATGCTCTTCGCGTTGTGGCTTGCTGTAATAACTGTCTGCCATCATCAGATACCAGTGCACATCCTTCTCCACCATATCCTGAGGAGTGTTGAACGAGTAAGAACTCTTTCCGATGTACTTGATGATGGAAGCGCTGACACCCGTTTCTTCCTTTACTTCCCGAAGTGCCGTCTCCTTATACTCTTCTCCCGCTTCCACAGTGCCCTTAGGCAGAACCCAGCCCTCATACTTATTCTTGTAATTCTTGTAGAGAACCAGAATCTTACCGCGAAATATCACCACACCTCCACAGCTCGTTGCTTCTATCATTGCAATTCCTCCTGCCCAGCCACGCGTTCTGCGTTGCTTTGGTGTGTCCATTTAGACCGCCTGCAATCACTCAAAAAATGCAAAATGATAATACAAAATGATTGCGATTGGTTTTAGTATAACTCGTATTTGCAGAAGTTGCAAGTTGAAGTTCTCGTTCAGCTTTCCACCACTGTATCATGCACGGTGTTTTATGAAATTTTCAGTTCAGAAAATTCCTACTTACAAACTTTATCTTGAGAACCACTCATCAAAAATCTTTCTCGCAATCGGAGCGGCAACTTTTCCGCCCGATCCGCTCTCCTCAACCAACACAGTAACCACGATCTGCGGATTGTCAACTGGTGCAAATCCCGTAAACCACGAATGCGTCTCTTTTCCGGTCTCAAACTCCGCAGAGCCCGTCTTTCCCGCCACGGCATAGGCATCGGTTCGCACCGCCGATCCCGTTCCCGCCGTAACGACCCCGCGCATCAGCGCCGAGAGCGTCTCCGCTTCCGCCGAATTCATCAATGTCCCATAGGACGCCGGAAGAAATTTCTGCACTGTCTCCCCGACTGCACTCTCCACATGGTCAATCAGATACGGTTTCATCAAAATTCCTCCGTTTGCAATCGCTGAAGTCAGCATCGCATTGTGAATCGGAGTCATCTGCGTCTCACCCTGACCGATCGCAGTCTGAAGGCGTTCCCAGTCGCCTGCGTCCTCCGCGAGCACAAACGAACTCTTGCTATACGCGATTGAGAGCGGAAGCTCTGAGTTAAAGAGCAGGCTGTTCGCCATCGTCCTCACTCCGCCAAGCTCAAAATCGAGCCCCATGCTCGCAAATGCACCATTGCACGAGTTTGCAAACGCCTGACGGATGTCCTGATGACCGTGGGATTCGCCGTGATAGCAGGAAATCTTGTAATCCCCGACCTGATACGAGCCGTTGCAGTCAAACGTAAAATCCTGCCAGGTGTTTGGATGCTGGCGAATATAGGCGAGCATTGTCACAATCTTAAACGTCGATCCCGGCGGGTAGAGTCCCTGAGTCGCGCGGTTTAAGAGCTGAGCCTTCGTATTGTCGCCCGAGATCAGACTGTCCCAATCCTGCGCGAGCGTATTCGGGTTAAATCCCGGCTTTGACACCATCGCAAGAATTTTTCCGGTTGACGGCTCCATGACAACGACTGCGCCACGGTGATCGCCGAGCGCGTCCGATGCGACCTTTTGCAGTCCGACATCGAGGGTTGTCACGACATTATCTCCGATGTTCTTATCGCCTGCAATCTCATTTGCGGTGCGCTCCACGAGATTGACGTGAGAACTCAAAAGGTAGAAATTTGCCAGCGATTCCAATCCCGTCTTTCCATGATCCGAGTATCCGACAACGTGCGCAAACAGAGAGTCAAACGGATACGAGCGTCTCTCGCTCCCATCGTCCGCGACTGTCGTCTGCGCGAGAACCTGTCCATCACTGCTCAAAATCTCTCCGCGCACAATCCGGTCTGCGAAGCTGTCGAGACGCGCATTGTACGAGTTATTGATCACCGTCTGACTGCGAACCTGAAGAAAATATCCGAAATATACGAGCAGACAGAGGAAAAGTCCTACAAACACATAGGCAATTCCCAGAATGCTCTTGTTGGAATCCAAACGCTGTGTCTGTTTTCTTCTCACTCTTCCTCATCCTCCTCATCATTTTTTTTCAGGATGTAGAGTCCCTGAATGACTCCAAACAGAATAAACGTGCTGAGCACCGAGCTTCCTCCATAGCTGACAAACGGAAGCGTCACACCCGTCGACGGGATAAATTTCGTCACTCCGCCGATCGTCAAGAATACCTGAACCGCATAGACAACGGCAAGACCGAACGCAATGAGCTTATAAAAGAGCGCCTGCATCTTTGCCGAGATCATCACAAACTGGAGAAAACAGCCGACGCAGATCAGAATCACACACATCGCAAAGATTCCGCCAAGCTCCTCCGAGATCGCCGAAAAGATAAAGTCCTTCTCGACAACCGGAATCTTGTACGGCATTCCCTGATAAAGTCCCATGCCGAACCATCCACCTGTTCCGATCGCAAACAGCGACTGGGTGATCTGATAGCCTCGATTGTCGATATCCGCCCACGGATTGCGCCATGCCTCCACTCGTGTCCTCACATGGGCAAACAGATGATAGGCAAGCACAGAAGCTCCACAGCCCCCCAAAAGTCCGCCAAGCAGGTAGAGCACATCCGTCGTTGCGACAAAAAGCATTGCCAGATAGGTGATAAAGAAAATCAGCGCACTTCCCAAATCCTTGGAGAGCACAAGGACGAGCACATGCGCCCCCGCCATCGCAGTTGTCAGGATTATTGTTCGCCTGTCCGTATCCTGATAGAACATCGTCGCGACAAAGAACACAAAGCTGATCTTGACAAACTCCGACGGCTGAAACGCGATTCCGCCGATCGTGACGGAGAGCTGGGCACCGAAGCTGTTATTTCCAATGATCCAGACGCCCACGAGGAGTCCAAGTCCGATAAAACCGTAAATCCACGGAATTTTTGCCAACTGCCACACGCGATCCATGATAAACGGAATGATCCAGGTGATCAGAGCCGAGACCGCGACAATCAGAAACTGGCGAATCGCCTTGTCAAACGAGAGGCGCGTCAGCATGATAAAGCCGACACAGAGTAACATGCACATGTTGTTGACAAGAATCCTGGACATATTGCGGTAAAACAGCCGGTACAGCCCGATATAAGCGGTAAAGAAGACGAGCTGTGCCAAATAGAACAGGACGACTCTCTCATCTTCCGATTTGAGAAAGAGAATCGCATACGCAATCAGGTGGATGAAAAACATCATCACATTCTGACGCGCACATGTCCGGTTCTGCTCCCAGACATCATGAAAACGGAAATAGCTGAAATTCAGGTAAGTATAAACTGCCATCAGAAAAATCAGCACGTATTTTGACACTTCAATTATCACATTTGTCATATCATTCTAGTCCTCTAATTTCGTTGCTGTTCATGCGCTCTGCAAACAGCAACGGATAAACAGCAACCTAATTCTTCCCTCCACGCTACTCCACACCGCGCTTCATATGACCACGGGTGAACTCATCAAACGGTGCTTCGCCCTCCTGACCATAGCGGAAATGATCGGCAAATGCTCGAATGATCTCACAAATCTTTGCCGGTTTCTCAATCGTAAACGCAAGGCGAATCACCTCCGGATGAATTCGCTCTACGATCTTTTCCATGCCAAGCAGAGACAGCGGACTTGGATTGTAAATCGTATTGTAGCAGAATCGACAGTGATTCTTCATCGGAATCCGCTTTCCGGTTCGATCCGTCATATAAAGGATCTCCGGCTTATGCGTGCATCCCTTTGTTGTTCTGACCACGCACTGTGCGGAAACCATCGCCGGAAGATAACCGTAGACCTGAAGTTCCCACTCGATTCCATCCGCCTTTGTCTTTTTTGACAGGGATTCAAGCTCGCGCGAGTTGAGCTCAAGCGGGAATGTCTGACGATCCATTCCGAGATGCTTCATCTCACGCCCGGCGACCGAGTTCATCGCATACAGATTCGGATCAGCCACTCGCACAACATCGGTCACATGAAGCTCTTCAAGCATTTTGATCTCATCGAGGGAGCGCAGAACGATTCCATCAAATCTCGCCTCTCTCAGTTCTTCCCCGTGCGCCCGAAAATATGCCTCAGCCTCCGTCCGGAAAATGTGCGGAAGAAGCAGATAACAGGATTTTCCCATCATGTGACAGCTGATGACACAGTCAAGCCAGGTCTCCGGCTCAAATCCGACTGCATCCAAATAAATCGCATCGACATCCGGCTCCTGAAGCACATCGTGAAATGCAGATGGATCTTCGAGAGAGATATGGATTCGCGGACTGCCATCCTCCCTGTGCTTTGCAAGCTGGATTTCTCGAACAGAGCGCTCTATTTTTTCTCGTCTCCATCCGGTTGTCACTTGCAGAGCGTCCTGCTTTATAGCTTCTTGCTGTACAGCGTCTCTCTCTCTTGCCTCCGGTTGCGCGTCTTCCCGTTCTGCGTCTTCCTGCTTTACATTTACGACTTCTTCCTGTGTATTCTCGCTGATTACTTCACCGTCATCCATTATACTCTGCTCTGATAACGTCGTCACCGGCTTCCAAACCCGATACCACGGTTTTAAAATCTCCTCTTTCAGCTCTTCCATGCCCTGACGGCGCAGTTCATTGAGCGCCTGAACCGGCACAAAACAGTCTCCCTCAAGATGAGCCTCAAGCTCCTCAAAAAAGAACGGCGCACCGCCCGTCTTGTTCATCTGCTTTAAGAGTTTCTCCTCCGTCAACGGCTGATTCTGAGCACTCTGAACCGACGCGCCCTCGACGCGCACGCGCGCACTTCCATCCTCCGTCTCAAGCATCAAACGCAATGGTTCTCCCTCATGAACTGTCACGACTCCGCGAATCGGTCTCTGAAGCACCTTATTCACATACTCGCGGTCGATCTCGTCAAAGAGTGCCTGATTCGCCTCACGAAATGCCGGTTTTTCCTTGAGAACAACCATCTCACGACCGTTGTGATGGCGATAATAGCCATCGGTCTGACCTCCACGGTCAAACAGATCGAGAAGCTGTTTGCGATCCTCCGGATCAACGCGATATCCTGCTCTTCCCTTGCTTAAGTAGAGATCGACATACTTGCGATAAATCCGGACAACACCGGCGGTGTATCTCGGACTCTTCATTCGTCCCTCGATCTTGAGCGAGTAGACACCGGCTTCGAGAATATCCGGCAGAATATCGAGCGTGCACAGATCCTTTAAGCTGAGTACATAGGACTCATCCGCCTGTCTCTTCTCGTTGGTGCCGGACTTTCTCTGCGCGTTTTTAAACTCATTCTTGTTCTTTACGCTTCCGCCTATACTTCCTTTTCCGTTTTCTTTTGTATTTCCTCTCGCACTGCTCTTTCCATTTGCACCATTTTTTCCGTTTCCTGACTTTCCAAATGCAAACGAAGAACCGCCTTTCTTGCCGAATTTTCCATTCTCAGATTTTCCGGAACTTCCGGAATTTCCGGAAGGCAGTTTAAACTCCCGGTTTCTGCGATCGGAGGACGCACTCATCTCTCTTACGCTTCTCGCACTGCCTCTTCGCCCAAACGCAGAAGAACCTGAGAAAGCGCCATTTCCCGCTCCCACGCTACTGTTCCCACCGACTCCATCGACCTCATACGGCAGACGGCACGGCTGGGCACAGCGACCGCGGTTTCCGCTTCGCCCGCCAATCAGACTGCTGAGCAGGCACTGACCGGAATAGCAATAACACAGCGCTCCGTGCACAAAACACTCAATCTCAAGATTCAATTTCTCATGAATCTCTGCAATCTCCTTCAACGAGAGCTCGCGCGCCGGTACAACGCGCTCCGCACCCATCTCCTGTAAGATCTCCGCACTGCGATAACCCGTGATCGTCATCTGCGTGCTCGCATGCACCGGAAGATCCGGAAATACCTCCCGAATCTTTCGGATTGCACCGATATCCTGCACGATAACGGCATCGAGTCCTCTCTCATAGTAAGGTCTCAGATAATCTGTCAGATCCTCAAGTTCCTCTTCCTTCATCAAGGTGTTGACAGTCATGTAAATCTTTTTTCCATGCAGATGCACATAGTCGATCGCCTCAAGGAAACGATCTTCCTCCGGGTTATCCGCATAGGCGCGCGCTCCATACCGGCTTCCGCCCATATAGATCGCATCTGCTCCGGCGCTGATTCCCGCCTTCATACTCTCCATCGAGCCGGCAGGTGCCAGAACTTCTACTTGTGGTCGTTTTATCACTTTCAAATTTCCTCCATCTCAAGCTAAACTTGCTCACTTCAAACTAAAAGCACTCACTCGTCAATTCCAAAATCTTAAATATTGGCTGACTGATCCAAAATAAAAGCTAAGTAAAAGAAAGGATGTCCCACCGCTGAGACACCCCCTTCCCATCCAATTTTCCGTTTCCCTGTTTCTCTTAATGCTTCTTGTCCTGATCTTTCTTTGCTGTCGCCTCTGTCTTTTCCACAGCAGTCGTCGCCGTCTCCTTCGTTGCCTCGGTCAGAGCTTCCTCCGCCCCATCTGCATCCACAGTCAGCGTTTCTTTCCCATCGTCTGCAAGTTTCTTCTTGAGTTCCTGCAAGTTTCTTCGCTCGTCCTCAAGCTCTCGGCGCACATTCTCGAGCTTCATCTGCGTCGTGATCAGCTCATGCTTAAGGCTGTATGTGTCCTTCTCGAGATCATTCTTCTGCTCAGCAAGCTCATTTGCTCGCTCCTGCTCCTTAAAATAATCATCTGCGATGTTTAACTCGATCATCAGCATCTGATACTCTTCGCTCATTCTGAGAAAGCCATCAAACTGCTTAACCTTGCCGATCTTCTCATTCAAATATGAGGCAACCTTTCTCAAATACTCCTCGTTCTCCACTCCGCCAAGCGTGTAGACAACACCATCTATCAAAACTTCTGCGTAATTTTTATTTTCTTTCTGTACTTTTCGCTCCATCGTGATCGCTCCTGATTTTCTTCTCTTATGATTTCCCTCTGTTCCGGCAGATCTCCTGTTCCGTCAGATCTTTAATTTTTGATTCCTTGATCTTTGATTCTTTGATCTTTCTTCTCTATAATCGGATCTTTTTATCTCATCGTTCTCTCCAATTTTTTTAATCTTTTCAAATCTTTCCTTCAATAAAAGAATGGATTCAAAAAAATGGGTTCTTCCGGTTTCACAGACAGTTTTTCTCTTTCTCACACCCTAGTTTACCATATCTGGAAGCAGGGAACAAGAGCTATTCCATTTCTATCTCATACGGAATTTTCGGTTCAGAAAATGCCTACACATGTACTGTAACTTACTTTCCGCTCTCAATTGGAATATCTAAATGGCGATATGCCAGCTCTGTCGCCACGCGTCCGCGCGGGGTCCGGTTGATAAATCCATTCATCAGAAGATACGGTTCATAGACATCTTCTAACGTTCCGGCATCCTCCCCCATTGCCGCTGCCAGCGTCTCAAGTCCGACCGGACCACCACCAAACTTCTCAATCATCAACAGCAGAATGTTTCGGTCATTGTTGTCGAGTCCCATCTTGTCCACATCGAGGATGTCGAGTGCAAAGTCTGCAACCTCCTTCGTAATCACGCCGTCGTACTTCACCTGGGCAAAATCGCGCACGCGCTTGAGCAGACGGTTTGCGAGACGTGGCGTTCCGCGAGACCGTCGTGCAATCTCCTGTGCCCCCTTCGGGTCAATCTCCACACCGAGAACACGCGCAGACCGTTCTACAATCACGCTGAGTTCTTCCGGTGTATAAAACTCCAACTTCTGCACAACACCAAAACGGTCCCTTAACGGAGCCGTCAAAAGTCCTGCCCGCGTCGTCGCCCCGACAAGCGTAAAATGCGGAAGATCGAGACGGATCGATCTCGCCGATGCCTCTTTTCCAAGCATAATATCGATCGCAAAATCCTCCATCGCCGGATAGAGCACCTCCTCAACCTGACGATTCAGGCGATGAATCTCATCGACAAAGAGGACATCCCCCTCCTGAAGGTTGTTGAGAATTGCAGCCATCTCCCCCGGCTTCTCGATTGCCGGACCGGAGGTCACCTTCATGTTGACTCCCATCTCATTCGCAATGATTCCGGAAAGCGTCGTCTTTCCAAGTCCCGGAGGACCGTAAAACAGCACATGGTCGAGAGATTCTCCTCTCGCCTTTGCCGCATCAATGTAAATTTTGAGATTGTGACGGATCTTCTCCTGACCGATGTACTCCGCCAGCGTCTGCGGTCTCAGATTCGGCTCTATCTTCTTATCCTCCGCTGTCACTTCCGTTGTGATAATTCGTCTTTCCATTGATCTTTCTTATCCCTTTTCCTTATTCTGCCAGATTTATCCTGCCAGATATTTCAAGGATGCCTTCAAGACAGCCTCCACACTCATTCCATCTGTGATCTCGACTTTGCGCACCGCCCGCGAAGCCTCCGTCAGCGAGTATCCAAGCGCAGTCAACGCCTCAACCGCATCCTTCGTCACACTTCTCATCCCTGCGCCAGCATTTGCGCCCGCACTTGATTTTCCATCGGAATTCTCGGATAATGTCGCATCCGCACCGCCGGAAAGGATCTCCTCCATCGAGATCTTGTCCTTGAGATCGAGAATCACGCGCTTTGCGGTCTTCGGACCAATTCCCGGTGCTTTCGCAATCGCCTTGACATCCTCTGAGATGATCGCCATCCGAAGATCATCCGGCGCAAGCGTAGACAAAATCCCAAGCCCCGCCTTCGGTCCAATTCCATTGACACCGAGAAGCTGTTCAAACATCTTCAAATCCTGTCTCGTGAGGAATCCATACAACGTCATTGCGTCCTCTCTGACCTGAAAAGATGTGTAGAGCCGTACCTCCTCCCCGATGCCCGGAAGCTGATCCAAAACCGAGACCGGCACATGAATATTCCAACCGATTCCACCGGCTTCCACAACAGCCTGAGCCTCCCAGATCTCAACAAATGGTCCTCTGATATATGAAAACACTCTTCGACTCCTCCAATTTCCAATTTCTGAATTTTGAATTATAAATGCTAAATTTCTGATCTCGTTCCTGAATGGCAGTATATCATATCCCCCACCCAAATGCAAACATAAGTTCCCATGCCACAATAATATGCGTCGCACAAACGGTTACACGGTAACGGATTTTCTTTCCTTCTTCTTTCCTCGTTGACTTTCAAAAACTTCCTTTTTATAATATTTTTATAACTCAGAGTGGATGTCCCCCTCCTCTATAGGTGGGGGTATCACAAACTTTCTCAGGAGGGGAGACAATCCCCTTCTGAGTTATACGCTCCGCGTGGATGCGCAGTGATTTTGATGGGAAGATGTCAGCAGAGCTGACCAAAATCACGCGCCAAGTCTCCGCGAGCGTCGACTTGAAATCACATGCCAGGTTTTCACAAGCGTTGACTTAAACGTTTGTTCAAACCCATTCTTGCATTAACTTTTCACCACAACTTTTTTACCGTTTGTATTTTATTACCGTTTACATTTACTAGAAAGAGGACTTTCCATGATCACCATCGAGAAACGCTTAGACCTTCCAGATACCTATCCCCTTGAGCGCATCGGAGCACTTGAGGATCTGCTCTTCTTTGACATTGAGACTACCGGATTTTCCGGAGACCGCTCCCACCTCTACCTGATCGGATGCACCTACTATCAGGACGGAACCTGGAATTTGATCCAGTGGTTTGCTGATACGCAGGAGGCAGAAGTAGAGCTTCTCCACAGTTTCTTTGCGTTTCTGAAGAACTATCGGATTCTCGTTCATTTTAACGGGGACGGATTTGACATTCCGTATCTGTTAAAGCGCTGTCATCACTTTGATCTTCCCTATGATTTTTCAGCCGTCACAAGCGTAGACATTTACCGGAAAATCAAGCCCTACCGCAAACTTCTCGGTCTTGAGAGCATGAAGCAGAAATCCATTGAAGAATTCCTCGGCGTATCGCGAAAAGACCGGTATTCCGGCGGGGAACTCATCACCGTCTACGAGGAGTATCTGATGACGCATGAACAGAGCCTCTATGATGATCTGATCCTTCACAATGAGGATGACTTGAAGGGAATGCCGGCGATCCTTCCAATCCTGAATTATCCGGATTTCTTCGCCCAGACTCTGACGCTCTCATCCCAGCAGATTCTCGCAGAGACCGATTTTTACGGGACTCGCCGTCATCTGCTCCGCCTTGTGTGCAAGGGAGACTGCGCCATCCCTGTGCCTGTCGAGTACAGCATCGAGCCCGTCGCCTGCGACCTTGAAGGCAACGAACTGATCCTGACGATCGATCTCTACGAGGGAACGCTGAAGCATTTCTACGCCAATTACCGGGACTATTACTACCTTCCAGAGCAGGACACGGCGATTCACAAGAACCTTCTCTCGCTCGCAGGCTCCTCCGCCCGCGCAAAGGCAACGGCACGCACCTGTTACACCTGTCAGAAAGACTGCTTCGTGCCTCAGTTTGAAGTTCTCTGGGAACCGGCATTTAAAAAAGAGCCAAAGGATAAACTCTCCTATGCGACTCTCTCGGACGTTCAGCTCTCCGATCCCCATGCATTCTCGTCCTATTTAAACCAGATCCTGCACCACCTTGGGATTCGATGAGAGACAAACTCAAACGACAGACAGGTCGGAACACCATCTCCGAACATCTCCACTCAAAGAAATGTTTCGGAACAAATGGTTTCCGACCTGCCTTTTTTGTTTCTATTTGCTTTTTATTCGCGCTTCATGATATGCATCTGCGCTTTATCGGCTCGCTCATTCGCTCTCGTTTTCATCGACAATCTTTTAAGTTTCCGTCGACACCCGAGAAGACTTATCTCGTCTTATCTCGTCCGTCTTATTCGCGAACGATCATTGCATCTCTACCTGCACCGGTTCCGATGAATTTTACCGGAATACCGATGTACTCCTCAATAAAGCGGATGTATGCCTTTGCGTTCTCCGGCAGTTCGTCATAGGACTTGCATCCGGAAATATCTCCGAAGTTGCCATCGAACTCCTTGTAAACCGGCTTTGCGCTGTTAAGCACAGTCAGGTTCGTGGTAAAGTCCTCGGTAACGGTTCCATTGCAGTCGTAAGCAACGCAAACCTTGATCTTGTCAAACTTTCCGATTGTATCAAGATGGTTTACGCAAAGAGCGGTCAGACCATTCAGACGCTTTGCATACTTTAAGGTTACGAGATCCAGCCATCCGCAACGTCTCGGACGATGGGTAACGGTACCGTACTCATGACCCAGCTCACGGATCTTGTCTCCGGTCTCATCGAGAAGCTCGGTGACATACGGGCCCTCGCCGACACGGCTGGAGTAAGCCTTGATAACACCGTATACATTGCCGATATCGCCTGCGCTCAGTCCGCTTCCGGTTACCATACCGCCAACAGTCGGGTTGGAGGAAGTTACATATGGGTAGGAACCAAAGTCGATGTCAAGAAGAGTTGCCTGAGCACCCTCCACGATCACGTTCTTGTCCTCCTCAAGTGCCTTGTGCAGATAGGTTACCGTATCACACATATACGGCTTTAACTGCTCTGCATAATTGCTATATTCTGCATAGATCTTCTCAAAGTCAAGTGCCTCGTCGATCGTGGTATCTTCCGGATCATAGAACTTTAAGAGTGCCTTCTTAGCCTCTACGGCATGCTGAAGTTTCTCCTTGAAGTTTGCCTCGTAAAGATCCTCCATACGGATTCCACTGCGCTCGTACTTATCGCAGTAAGCCGGTCCGATTCCCTTTCCGGTTGTTCCGATCTTGCTACCGCCTCTTGCCTTCTCAAGTGCACGATCCAGCATTCTGTGATACGGGAAAATGATCTGTACTTTCTCGCTGATTTTCAGATGATGATCCACATCGAAGCCATGAGCTTTCAGGTTTGCGATCTCCTCGAGCAGAACCTGCGGATTCAGAACCATTCCGTTTCCAAGCACAGCAATCGTGTGACCGGAAAGAATTCCGGACGGGGTCAGACGCATTGCATACTTCACTCCGCCTGCCTCAATCGTGTGACCAGCGTTGTCTCCGCCGGTGGCACGAACTGCAATATCTGCATGCTCTGCAAGATAATCGATTACCTTGCCCTTGCCCTCATCACCATAAAAACAACCTATAACGACATCTACCTTTGACATAATCAATCTCCTTCGTCTTTATCCATAAAACAAAGTTTTAGTTTTGCCCTGATTTTTTCAAGCATTAACAGTATATCGGATAATCAGAGCAAAATCAATATAAAAAGCACAAAAAGGCGGGCAGATTTTCTAATCTGCCTGCCTTTAGTTATTAGTATATCTTATAGCTATTAATTAATTTTGGATAGACTTCTCCCGTCACATCTCCAATTCGACTTCGTAGACTTAAACTCAAATCACTGTTTCGATCCAAACTCAGATCTGAATTCCCATTTAAAAACTTAGTTAAACTTAAATTTAAACTTGAGTTCAAACTCGGATTTAAACGTTGATCTCTGCGGTCATGCCGAGTACTTCCTTGTTCTCATCGAGGATCGGCTGAATGACCTCAGCAAGGAACTCATCTACCTGCTGTGGTGCACGACCTACATAGCGGGACGGCTCCATGCATGCCTTCAGAGACTCAAGGCTCATTCCAAATGTCGGGTCCTGAGCGATCAGCTCAAGCAGGTTGTTGTCAAGTCCCTTCTCCTTCACGTTCTTTCCAGCCTCCATAGACAGCTGACGGATGCGCTCGTGAAGCTCCTGACGGTCTCCACCTGCCTTTACGGCATCCATCATGATGTTCTCAGTTGCCATGAACGGAAGCTCTGCCATCATGTGCTTCTCGATAACCTTCGGATATACGACAAGTCCGTCCACAACATTTAAGTACAGATCAAGGATTCCGTCGATTGCGAGGAAGCCCTCCGGGATGCTCAGACGCTTGTTTGCAGAGTCATCGAGGGTACGCTCAAACCACTGGGTAGAGGAAACGAGCATCGGGTTCATCACATCGCTCATCACATAGTTGGACAGGGAAGCGATTCTCTCACTTCTCATCGGATTGCGCTTATATGCCATTGCGGAAGAACCGATCTGATTCTTCTCAAACGGCTCCTCAACCTCCTTGAGGTGCTGAAGCAGACGAATATCGTTTGAGAACTTGTGTGCACTCTGAGCGATTCCTGCCAAAATATTCAGCACGCGGGTGTCGATCTTTCTGGAGTAGGTCTGACCGGATACCGGGTAGCATCCTGCAAATCCCATCTTCTCTGCGATCATCTGATCTGCCTTCCGGCACTTCTCATGGTCGCCCTCAAACAGCTCTAAGAAGCTCGCCTGCGTTCCTGTCGTTCCCTTTGAACCGAGCAGTTTCATCGAACCGAGGACATACTCGAGATCCTCGAGATCGAGATACAGATCATGGAGCCACAGGGTTGCACGCTTTCCGACTGTCGTCGGCTGTGCCGGCTGGAAGTGGGTAAATGCAAGCGTCGGCTGGTTCTTGTAATGATCTGCAAACTTTGCAAGCTCTGCCATCACGTTGATCAGTTTTTTGCGGACAAGGCGAAGTCCCTCGGTCATGATGATCAGGTCGGTGTTGTCGCCTACGTAGCAGGAAGTTGCACCCAGATGGATGATTCCCTTTGCCTTCGGGCACTGCTGTCCATAGGCATATACATGGGACATTACATCGTGGCGCACGAGTTTCTCGCGCTCCTTTGCCACCTCGTAGTTGATCTCCTCTGCATGCTCTTTCAGCTCATCGATCTGCTCCTGGGTAATCGGAAGACCAAGCTCTTTCTCGGTCTCTGCCAGCGCAATCCACAGCTTTCTCCATGTCTTAAATTTCTTGTCCGGAGAGAAGATGTACTGCATCTCTCTGCTTGCATAGCGCTCTGATAACGGGCTCTGATATCGGTCGTTCATCAAAAGAACCTCCTGTATTTTCATAATAATTCGTGTCTAAAATCTCTTGAATGTCTTAGCGCTCTTATCTGCTCTTTCTTCTGCGATTTTTACACTCGTCTCAGACAACTTTATCTGCTCTTACTTTGCATCTTAGTACTTTTGTTGATAGCACTTTTATTGATCGTACTTTTATTGATCGTATGTTTACTTCGTACTCTTGCCTGGCATTCTTACTTGGTGTACTCTCCGCGGATATCCTCAGTCGGCGGATCTACCGGATACTTGCCACTGAAGCAAGCCGTACAGATCGGAAGTCCCTCGGAAAGCTCCTTAAGGCGCTCAATGTTTAAGTAAGCTAACGAATCTGCTCCGATGATCTGGCGAATCTCTTCAATCGTTCGTCCGCTCGCAATCAGCTGATCGGAGGACGGGATATCGGTTCCGAAGTAGCACGGATAGAGGAACGGCGGTGCGCTGACCTTCACATGAACTTCCTTTGCGCCGGCATCGCGAAGCATCTTTACAATCAGATGGCTCGTCGTTCCGCGGACGATCGAGTCGTCGATCATGATGACTCTCTTTCCCTCAACGGCTTCCTTTAAGACGTTCAGCTTGACCTTTACGGCAGACACACGACTGCTCTGCTTCGGCTTGATGAAGGTACGTCCGACATAGGAGTTCTTCACGAATGCCGTTCCGTATGGGATTCCAGACTCCATTGAGTATCCGAGGGCAGCGGCATTTCCGGACTCCGGAACACCAACTACAAGGTCTGCATCCACCGGAGAATCCTTCGCCAGACAGCGACCTGCATAGATACGGGAACCGTAAACACTCACTCCGTCGAAGACGCTGTCCGGTCTTGCAAAGTAAATATACTCAAACACACATCTCGCCTGCTTTTCCTTTGGCAGACACATGCTCTTGTCGGAAACAATTCCGTCTTTTGTGATCGTCACGATCTCTCCCGGCTCCACATCGCGCACAAACTCTGCATCGATCGTGGAGAGGGCACAGCTTTCTGATACCAGTATGTAGGCATTTTCCTTCTTGCCGATGCACAGCGGTTTGAATCCATACGGATCACGCGCTCCGATCAGCTTTCTCGGGCTCATGATAACCAGAGAATACGCACCAACGATCTTCTTCATCGCATTTGCAACCGCTGCCTCTACGGTCGGGGTCTTCACACGCTCGCGTGCGATATGGTATGCAATGACCTCAGAGTCGATCGTCGTCTGGAAGATTGCTCCCGTGTACTCCAGTTCCCGGCGCAACTGCGGGGCATTGACCAGATTTCCGTTGTGTGCAAGTGCCAGGGTACCCTTTACATAGTTCAGAACAAGTGGCTGAGCATTCTCCCGCGTGCTACTGCCCGCAGTGGAATAACGCACATGACCCACACCAATGTTTCCGTGAAGTCCCTCTAATACCTCATGCGTAAACACCTCATTGCAAAGACCCATTCCCTTGTAGGCATTTACCTTTCCCTTCGGTCCTTCCGTATCACTGACTGCGATTCCACAGCTCTCCTGTCCGCGGTGTTGCAGTGCAAATAATCCATAGTAAATTTCGGATGCCACATCATTGCCGTCAAAATCATACATTCCAAAAACACCACACTCCTCATGTACTTCATCGGAATGCAGCATCTGTCTCTCGTCCTTCATCGGCTTTTCTCGTTCCTCTCTCTCCATGGTATCAGTTTCTCTGTTGACTTATAAGCAAAACAAATAAATAGCTGTTAGTTCAGTAGAAATTATAATACAGCGTATAAGGAATTGCAAGAGCATCTTTTATTAGATTAATTAATGAGCGGTTATTGCGTCTTGTACACGGGTAGGAATTTTCTGAACTGAAAATTCCGTATAGTACAGTAGCAGGTACAGATTTTGCCGATTTGTAATGCGAAGCATCGGCAAAATCCATTACAGTTTGTGCAACGAACTGTAATGAGCGGTTATTGCGTCTTGTATCGGTTGTCTGATTCATTTTTATCATAATCGGTTTGACGAAAACTGTCAATCGTTACTGCACGAGAAAGGGCTACACTTCTGGTAGCCCTGATCTTCTCTGGTCACTCTCGACCAAAATCACTGCGCTTCTCTATATCGCCTCGGTCGATGCATAACAAATAAAGTGCCACCGGCGCTTTGCATCCGCAAGGATCGTCTATCGTCCGGTCACCTCATCGGCAGAATTTGTCACGGCGCGCTCCAAATCATCCGCAAGTCCACCGATGACGCCGGTGCTCTCCTCGCCTGTGTTTTCGCTCATTCCGGAATCAGACGGAAGCATTGTGCTCTCCTCCACAGCACCCGACTCACTGCCGGATTCCATTCCCGGGACTGCGGAGGAATCGCGCTCCGCCGAGGTGTCAGACTCCATTTCACCGACTCCCGCCGTGGAGGACTGCGCATTTCCACTCTCCCCCGTCATTCCATTTCCATTAGACGCACCGGTCTGCGCCTGCGTGCTCATCTGCGTATTCTGCGTGTTGTTTCTGTTTCTCGTACAGCCTGAGAGCATTCCCACCGCCAGAACAACGACAAAAAGACAACCAAAAATCCTGAATTTTTTCATAATCCGTTCTCCTTTCTCCTTTCACCAGTTACCATTCACGCGTTGCGCAAACAGCAACGGAGTAACTTATACTTTTTTCATGCTTTCTTAGTATGTGAAAGAATGCTTCGGATTATCTCAGATTTTCTCAGGATTCGACTGCCTTTTTTTCCAGAATTTTCCTATCAACTCCAATGCAAATCAAAAAACCAGCTTAAAATTTCCGCAAAAATCTTCACAAAACAAATGGCTCAGAAGGAAATCTTGAAATCTCCACTCTGAGCCATTTAAACACTTCGTTAGACTTAATTAATTAGAGGATGCCTCGATCACATCTGCCATCGTGTACAGTCCCGGCTTCTGGGTAGCAAGGAAGATTGCTGCCTCGATTGCTCCCTTTGCAAAAATTGCCTTGGAGTATGCGGTATGGGAGAAGGTCACAACCTCATCCGTTCCTGCAAAGATCACATCGTGCTCTCCGACGATCGATCCACCGCGAACGGCAGAGATTCCGATCTCCTTCGGATCACGCTTTGCGCGCTCTTTCGAGCGATCATACTTGTAATGATAAACATCGTTCATCGCGTCATTGATCGAATCTGCAAGCGCAAGAGCTGTTCCGCTCGGAGCGTCCAGCTTCTGATTATGATGCTTCTCGACGATCTCCACATCAAATCCCGCTCCTGCAAGCACCTTTGCGGCGTCCTTTAACAGCTTCATCAGCGTATTGATTCCGAGAGACATGTTTGCAGAGCGAAGAACTGCGGTCTGCTTCGCGGTCTCACTCACATGCGCAATCTGCTCCTCAGAAAGTCCCGTTGTGCAGAGCACCAGCGGAAGTTTCTTCTCGGCACAGACATCCATCAGTGTGTCAACTGCCTTTGCGGAGCTGAAATCCACAACAACATCTGCCGGAACATCGCACTCACTCAAGGATGCAAATACCGGGAACGTCTCCTGACCGGAAGCGTGAAGATCGATTCCTGCGACAAGCTCAATGCCCTCTGTCTTTTCTACAAGTCCAGCGATGGTGCGCCCCATTGCACCACCACATCCGTGCATAATCATTCTTACCATATCTGTCAATTCCTCTTTATCTGCAATATCGTTATACGAAAGTTATCTGTCATTCTTCCATGCCTGCGAACGTTTTGTTCCCGCCTATGCACCGCACAAACGGGAACCTGTTTCTGATCGAATTACAGAATTCCGTACTCTTCCATTGCCTTCTTTAAGCGCTCCTTGTTCTGCGGTTCCATCTCGGTCAGCGGAAGACGAAGCGGTCCAACTTCCTTGCCCATCATGTTCATCGCTGCCTTAACCGGAATCGGGTTTACCTCGCAGAACAGCGCATTGATTACCGGGATTGCCTTTAACTGCATCTCACAGCTCTTCTTCACATCGCCCTCAAAGAAGGATGCGCAGATGTCGTGAGTCTGACGCGGAGCAACGTTGGAGAGAACGGAGATTACGCCCTTACCGCCGAGAGACAGAAGCGGAACGATCTGGTCGTCATTTCCGGAATACAGGTCTACACAGCCGTCTGCCAACTGCATGATCTCTGCGATTGCGGAGAAGTTTGCACTTGCCTCCTTCACGCCCACGATGTTCGGAACGTCCTTGCACAGCTTCACGATCGTCTCCGGCTTCATCGTCACGCCGGTACGGCTCGGAACATGGTACAGCAGGATCGGCAGGCTTACAGAATTTGCGATTGCGGTGTAGTGAGCAATCAGACCATTCTGGGTTGCCTTGTTGTAGTACGGAGTTACAAGAAGAAGACCGTCTGCTCCTGCCTTCTCTGCGCCCTGAGACAGATGGATTGCCTCCTTCGTGGAGTTCGAACCGGTTCCTGCAATAACCGGGATACGATGGTTGACAACCTCGCACACATAGCGGATGACATCAAGATGCTCCTCATGGCTCATCGTTGCGGACTCACCGGTCGTTCCACATGCGATGATCGCGTCAGTTCCACCTGCGATCTGCTCCTCAACGATCTCTTTTAACTTCGGGTAATTTACCTCTCCAGACTCTGTAAACGGGGTAACGAGTGCAACTCCTGCTCCTTCAAAAATAGCCATAACTTCTCCTCCTGAATTTTACATCAAATAAAAATAGTAAAATAAATATAAAATATGATGTATGATGAATATAGATATGCAAAACAATAAAGGCTGTGAACTCTGTGGCGACGGATCATCGCCCTTAAAGTTCCCAGCCTCTGCTCTTCTCTTTAAGTAGCGCTCCATCCCCTCGGATGACAGTCATAAGATTCTTCACCAGATGACCAGACAAACGACGTTCGGCTCGTCCCCTGCCTTCGGCGCCCACCCTTTCCAGCGCCTTCCCCTGCGGCCTGACGCATCTGGTACTGTACTCATGCTTCGCGCAACCTCTACTTTTTTGTTTTCTTGTATGTTGTTATACTACCATTATATGAATCAATTGTCAATCCCGGATCTTCAAAGCGATGAATCTAAACCAATAAAGATTCCACCAATATCACTCGCTCACTCCATCGCTGAACACGCTCACATCCACATGCTCGACCCGATCGGCAAGCTCCTCCGGATGCTCCGGAAGCACCTGTCCGGTCAGAATCACACCGGCCTCATCCCGGCAATCCAAAATCGCCTTGAGCTCTTCCCGCTCAATAATTCCCTGATCGAGCGTTCCAAGCACCTCATCGAGAACAAGAAGGTCACATTCCCCCGTCGTCAGAACTTTCTTCGCATAGTTCAGACCGTTTCGGATGTTGACGCGTTCCTCCCGCTTCTCCTCCTCACTCAGATGTTCAAAATAGCAGTCCGATTTCTCAAAGCGGAAAATCTTAATCTCCGGCTCCAGACGCTCCAGAACCTCGGTGTTGTCAAACTTCTGACTGCCTTTTAAAAACTCAATGATAATCACATTCTTTTTTCTTGCGGCAGCCTGAAGCGCTCTTCCGAGTGCCAGCGCTGTCTTGCCGGAGCAAGTACCGCCACAGATCATCTCTACTTTTCCTGTACTCATCTTCATGCACCTCAATGGTTTTATCGCGCGGTTATCGTATCACATTCTGATTTGTTTTGCAAGTTATAAAATTATCGTTTTCCTACGAATCAACGGTATCATACAGAATTTCCGGTTCAAAAAATCCCCACTCTTGTACGGTACCCATGCATGAGAACTCACTCCTGTGCACACTCGAGCTTGCTGATCGATACCTCGTAGGCAACCCGCTTCTCACACTGGGTCTCGCTGAGTTTCTTCGTGTACTCACGGCTCTGCACACGTCCCCAGACCCGAACTCTCGTTCCCACCTCAAACGTGGAAGCAAATCTCGCATTCCGTCCCCACGCAATACACGGAATATAATCCGACTTTCCATACGGACGATTCACCGCCAGCAGAAGATCCGCGATCTCTCTTCCGAGAGGCGTCTTGCGGTAAATCGGATTCTTGCATATGTACCCGTCAAGGAAGATCTGATTCGTTTTTGTATAATCCGTGAATTTCTCCATGAAATGAATCTCACGGACAAAGACAGAGAGCACCAGACGGTTCTTCACGCCCTCATGACGGTTGTACGAGCGGAACTGTCCGATCGCCTCCACCGTACATCCCTGATAATCCTCTTTCACATTGATCAGGCGCTCCGAAATCATTAACGGGATGATGTCTGCCTGCTCGCTCAAACGGCTCACTGCAACCTCAATCACATAGAAGCCCTCGCCAAACACCTCGTGGCTGAAGGTAAATCCAGATACGATCTCTCCGATCACACTCACTTTGTTGTTCTCAATCATTTTGTCTGCCATGGTACTTCTCTCTCCTTTTTTCATAAACATTTTTTGCTTTTCGCTGGTAATATCTATATGACCAGAAATTCCTGCTTATGAAAAGAAGCGTTCGCCTTATCCCGACAAACTCCGGCACTTCTTCTCGTTTTCCTCCATTTTATCACATTTTCTCTCGCACTTCGCCAGAATTCTCCGGCAACAGAAAGACGGAGACATCTAAGATGCCTCCGCCTTTCTACATAGTTGATTTGGGGTCTTTATGGTTGTTGTATGGTTGTTGTTTGCTTTATACTTGCTTATCTGGTTGTTGTTTGGTGTTACAACTTTTTATAAAATTTTTACTTCTGACCGTTTCTGTTGAAGTTGATCAGGCTTCCTGCCTTCACAATCTTGCGCTCATTCTCGGTCATCGGCTGTACATACAGATGGATCTCTTCTGCCTTGCCATTCTTGATGACATAAGCCGGAATATCGCTCAGATCGCCATCCATTGCAGTGCGTGCGTTCGGAACGTAGATGTAGTCGTCTACCTCGAACATTGTCGGCTCACCCTTTAAGTGGAACGGGATCATGCCCCAGTTCATGCAGTTAGAACGATAACGCTTCGTTGCGTACTCCTGCGTGATGTTTGCAAGTGCGCCCAGTACTCTCTGACAGGAAGCAGCCTGCTCTCTTGCAGAACCATCGCCCGGCTTGTTGGAGTAGATCGTGGAACCGATCTCCACATCCTCTGCCTTGACACCTTCCTGACCCGGAATCGTGTTGACTACCTTCATAACCTCTGCGATCTCTGCATTTACAGTTCCAGCCAGTCTCTCCTGCTCCATTGCCTGTACAGCCTTTGCACGGCCTACATACTCCGGATCACGTCTGGAAAGGGTAAACTCAGCCAGTCCAAGCGGGTTGGAACGGAAGGAAGAGGTCTCACCGGACGGGATCAGCTCATCGGTCGTTGTTACCTCGTCAAGAATCTTGGAGGAAACTTTCAGCAGAATGTTCTCGGAGAGTGCTTCCATCTCCGGCCAGTCCTTGATGTTCGGACCGAAGCAAAGCTCGGAGTCGAGATCTGCCTTGTTGTAACCGTTGTAAACTCTTGCCTTGTAAGCACGGTCGTCGTAGTTGTACTCCGGGATATCGCCCCAGCAATCCATCGTCTCTGCGGAGGTCAGCTTACCACCGTTTGCTGCGGTTGCTGCGATCGAACGGGCATCCATCAGAGCAACTGCGGACATCTGACCGTTGCCCGGTTTAGAACCTTCACGGTTCGGGAAGTTTCTCGTCGTGTGACGGATCGAAAGTGCATTGTTTGCCGGGGTATCGCCTGCGCCGAAGCACGGTCCACAGAATGCGGAACGGATCACGGCACCGGCATCCATCAGATCTGCAAGCAGACCCTTGCGGTCGAGGTCGGTGTAAACCGGCTGAGAGGAAGGATATACGGACAGGTAGAACTCGCCGTCTCCGATGTTCTTGCCCTTCAGTGCGTGAGCTGCCTCAACAACGTTCGTGTAGTTACCACCAGCACAACCTGCGATGATTCCCTGCTGTACCTGGAGCTTGCCATCCTTCGTGATCTTGTCGAGCAGGGTGAAGTGTGCTCTTCCCTCTGCAACCTGATCTGCTGCCTTCTCGGTCTCGCGCAGGATGTCCTCAAGGTTCTCATACAGGTAATCGATCTCGTATGCGTTTGACGGATGGAACGGAAGTGCGATCATCGGCTTGATCGTGCTCAAATCGATCTCCACGCAACCATCGTAGTATGCAACGGTATCCGGATTCAGCTCCTTGAACTCCTCGCCACGGCCATGCTTGGTCAGGAATGCCTTTGTATCCTCATCGGTTCTCCAGATTGAGGACAGGCAGGTGGTCTCAGTGGTCATAACGTCAATGCCGTTTCTGTAATCGGTTGTCATCGAGGAAACGCCCGGTCCTACAAACTCCATTACCTTGTTCTTTACATATCCGTTCTTGTATACAGCTCCGCAGATTGCAAGTGCAATATCGTGCGGTCCTACGAACGGCTGTGGCTTTCCAGTCAAGTAGATTGCGATCACGCCCGGGTAAGCGACATCGTAGGTCTGCTTTAACAGCTGTTTGGACAGCTCGCCACCGCCCTCACCGATTGCCATCGTACCGAGTGCACCGTAACGGGTGTGGGAGTCAGAACCGAGGATCATCTTTCCACCGCCTGCGAAACGCTCACGCATGAACTGGTGGCAGACTGCGATGTGCTGAGGAACGAAGAGACCGCCGTACTTCTTTGCAGCGGACAGACCGAAGTAATGGTCATCGTCGTTGATCGTACCACCAACTGCACACAGAGAGTTGTGACAGCAGGTCAGTACATACGGAAGCGGGAACTTCTCCATGCCTGAAGCACGAGCCGTCTGGATAATGCCGACGAAGGTGATGTCGTGGGAAACCATCGCATCAAACTTGATCTGGAGCTTGTCCATGTTGTCGTTCTGGTTGTGCGCCTTCATGATGCCGTAGGCGATTGTACCCTTCTTTGCCTCTTCCTTTGCAACTGCCTTTCCGGTGAGCTGTTCGACTCTTGCAGACTCTGCCTCCGGGACCAAGGTCTCTCCATTTACGAGATAAACTCCGCCTTCATGTAACTTTACCATAATATCCTCCTTCAATGAAATGTGAATACTCAATACATTGTTTTTTTATGTTTCAAAAATTCAAGTCGACGCTCGCGGAGACTTGGCGCGTGATTCTGGTCAGCTCTGCTGACATCTTCCAATCAGAATCACTGCGCATCTTCGCGGAGCGTATAACTCAGAAGGGGATTGTCTTCCCTCCTGAGAAAGTTTGCGATACCCAATCCCCCACCTATAGAGGAGGGAGACATCCACTCTGAGTTATTTTAAAAACTGGAATACAAAACTTCCGATTAGCAGTACCATTGCACCACCAATTCGGGATGAGATCTGAGCGTAGCTCATCAGATCCATGCGCTTTGCTGCGCCGAGAACTGCAAGATCTCCCGCACCTCCCATGTTTGCCATGCAAAGACCAGCGGTGATTGCAGACTCGATCGGGAAGAAACCGATCATCCATCCAAAGATTGCGGAACCGAGAACACAGCCGAGAACGATCAGAACGGCGATCGTTAAGTTTGCCGGGCTGAGTGCCGAAATGATCTCATTAAAGTCGATCAGCGTGATGCCGACACCGACCATCTGAACCCAGATCAGCTTGGAACCACAGAACTGCTGACATCTGTGGCAGGCTGCCTTTAAGTTTTCCGGAATCAGGTTAAAGATATTTGCCAGCGCTGCAAAGATGATCAGGTATGCAAAGTTCGGGATTGCCACTCCAAAGATGGACGGCAAAATCTTCTTTGCGGTCAGCTGAGCAAGAACAAAGAAACCACCAGTCAGGAAGAGTGCTGCCGCGATGTCATCCATCGTCAGCGTCACCTTCTGTGCTTCCTTATCCTTGATCGCACTCTTGCCTTTTGTACGGATCAGCTCTCCGTGACCGGTCAGAGCTGGGAACAGACGTCCAACGTTGTCAAGAATGATTGCAAACAGAACGGATACGATGTTTCCGACTGCAAGGATTGCAAGTGCAAACGAAAGGTAGCTTGCCGCATCCTGTCCGGTTACATCCTCATAGACAGAAGCAAGCGGGATTGCACCTGCTCCGGCACCGCCTCCCATGATCGGAAGCACGTAGGAGATCACAATCTCAACCGGACCTTTTCCAAAGATCATTCCTCCGAGAATTCCCAACAGGCACGCACCTGCGAGGGATGCCAGAATATCCGGCAGATACAGGGTTGCTGACTTGATGAGCAGTTTTCGGTCAAGTCCCAAAAGGGAACCGACAACAAGAATTGAGATAAAGACATTCAAGAAGCTGTAATCACTCATCCAGCCCTTTGAGATTGCCACAACGCCCTCCGGCATCTTGCCGAAGTAAGTCACAAGACCACAGACTAAGAACGTCAGAATCGCTCCGCCACCGAAGTACTTGTTCCAGATCGGAAGTCTCTCTCCGATCTCACCGAGGATGATTCCGAGTGTGAACATAACTGCAATCGCGCCGATCAGCTGGTTTGGCACAATCCCAAAACCGATTGCAGCAAGCACAACCACTGCGAAAAATACAAATATGTACCACTCCATCCCATAAATCTTAAAGTTTTTCATAAGCCCGTTTTCTCCTTCTCCCCGCAGACTTTTTAGATTCCAAGCATCTTTGCCGGATTTTCTTTCGTCATCCGGTCAACTTCCGCCTTCGTGAATCCACCCACATCGTACAGATAATCGATGTACTCCTTGATCGACTCATACCAGTACGGATTCTGCGTCTGACCACTGTCGGTTGCCACAATGAAATGCTCGCATCCTATCGCCTTCATTGCCTCCACATTCGTTTCCAGGTTTTTCTTGTAAACGCCCCCGCCGATCGGCTGTGCATAGACATGCTCGAGAAGGACATCGTAATCCTTTACGATCCTTGCCTGCTCCTCCACGCTCATTCCGACCACCCAGAACTCCGGATGTGTGATGACAATCTTTTTAACCCCTGCGTTTCTTGCGGCCTCTGCCACGATTCTGCACTCTTCCGGTGAGATGTGACCCGTCTCAAGGACTGCATCGTAATCCTTGATCAGCTCAAAGACATCCTTGAGCTCCGGCACGATTTTTCCGTCTCTGACAACCGATACCCAGTTCGTCTTGTCCTGCTTCTTGCAATGGTTCTCCGCGGTGTTCGTCGGAAGCCAGACCAACTTTCCCCCAAGCTTTAAAGCGGTCTCGACTGCCCACGGATTGATTCCACCGACAAAGCGGTTCAGTGCGACGCCACCAAACATCTGAAAGTCCGAAGTGTCCCCATACTTTTCTTCCTTGACCCGGTTGACAATCTCCGCTCTTCCGACGGTCGGCGCCACATGTGACTTGATCACAACAGCCCGAACGCCTCGCGCAACAGCAGCTTCCATGATCTCAAGATCATTCATCTTTCGCTGGCGCACATCCGGTGCCGTGTGAATGTGAAGGTCAATGATTCCCTTCAGTCTGTTTTCTTCCATGCACTCTCCTCCTGTCTGTTTCTTGTCCCGCACACAACGGTTTGTATCCTGTATCTTTCTTTTTTCAGTTACTCCCAGTCGCGTGCGGAAATTTTCATACTTCTTATCTTATGTCCCACGTTTATCGAATCATCGAAGCGCCGAAGCATTCCTTATCGAATGTATACATAACCATCCATGATTCGTCTTGCCGTTCTCTGTACTGCGACGCCCGGAACCTTTGCATCTGCCGGATTCTCGCCCTGAAGCTCCACAGTCGGCACCATTGTCATAACTCCGCTCGGATGACCGATTCGGATGTTCTGAGCCTTTGAATCTCTTACCACCTCTGCGACAAGGCTTCCCTCGAGCTTTCCGGCTACGGCGATTGAGCTTGCAGCGGTCAGCGGGCAGGCCTTATGACACTTGAATACGGAAATGACTCTCGCACAGACATCCATCTTCTCTGCCTCCACGGTTTTGCCCTCCAGATCGGTGTAGGTAACCGGCTTTGTGACAAATCCGACTTTCGGAACACCAGGCTGGTGATCGGTTGCCTCTTTGAGATCCTTTGCAAATCCCATCATCACGCAGGCAGTTCCACGGATCTTCTCAAGAAGATCGCAGACTTCCTTGTTTGCATTGACCTCTTCCGGAAGCTCGGTTCCCTTCATGCCGATGTCCTCTGCGCGAACGAGAACGATCGGGTTCGACACATCGATGATCGTTGCATCGAGTTTTCCAAATCCCGGAATGTCCAGAACGTCCTTCACATTTCCGGTCGGAAGAAGCTTTCCGGTCTTTGCGCCTGCCGGATTTAAGAAATCAACCTTCAGCTCTGCACAAGTTCCATCTACGCCTGCGATCTCGCAGTCTCCGTCGTCTGCAAAGGTGTGAGTCTCCGGATCGATCGGAACATCGACGTTGATGTACTTGTCGGTGTTCTTGTTGAGCATTCTCACGGTTGTCACCGGCTCGGTGATCGTAACCATTCCCTCTTCCACTGCAAACGCCGGAACCGCTGCGGTCATGTTTCCGCAGTTGGACTTGTAGTCAACCTGACGCTTTCCGACGATGACCTGACCAACGAGATACTCGATGTCAACATCCGGCTCCTCGGACTTCCAGATCACAACGATCTTGTTGTTGGAGGAAACGGTTCCGCCCATACCGTCGATCTGCTTCGGGTCCGGGCATCCCATGACCTGCATGAAAATGTCATCCCACTCTGCGCGATTCTCCGGAAGATCTTCTTTCTTGAACAGACATCCCTTTGAAGTACCACCTCTCATAAATACGGTTTTGAACTTTTTCATGATTCTTCCTCCTGATTGTTTTTTCTTAAATGAATATGATTAATATCATTTTATTTTTTGCTGTTTTTTGTTCGCCCTCGGAAATCCCCGGGCTCTCGCAAACCGTGATCTGTTTTTAACATTTGTTGTTTTGAATCGCATTTGTTTTTCATGCCATTATCATACAACACTTGTTAATGATTTTCTATATCATTTTTCCACAATTATTCCCATTTATTTTTGTAACATATGTTTATATTTATAACATTTGTGATTACCCATTATTTTTTCTTCCTAAATTCATTTCTTTTTTCGCGCTCATTTGATATAATAAGAATCAGAAGTTTTGCTTTTTACTTGAGTTTCAGATTTTCACTTGAAATTGTAGAAAATACCATCATTCTTTTTTGGGGGAGATTGCTCATATGAATACAAAAATCACTTTTGACGAAACTTCCGCGGCTCTGATGTCAGAGATCGCGGACCTCTATTACAATCAGGGAATGACACAACAGGAGATCGCGCGCCAGTACGACTGCAACCGTTTTAAGATCGCCAAGATGATCCAGAATGCGAGAGACGAAGGAATTGTGGAAATCACGATCCACAAGCCAAACAAGCGCCACTCAGCACTTGAGCAGGCACTGACGGAGACATTTCAGCTTTCCAAGGCGATCGTCCTCGACACCCGCGATCTCTCGCGCGCGGAGGCACTCTCCGAGATCGGAAAGACCGGAGCGATGTACCTCGAACAGATCCTTTCTCCAAGTGCAACGATCGGCGTGACCTGGGGAAAGACAATCCGAAGCGTCGCGACTGCCCTCGATCCAAAGACGCAGAATCCGATCAACGTCGTCCAGCTCTGCGGTTGTTTCCGCCATATCAATTCCTCCGACGGCTCGAGAAACATCACACACACACTTGCGATGAAGTTCAACGGGGAGTATTTTTATATGAATATTCCGATTTATATCAACGACGAGCAGGCGAGAAATGCGATGCTCCGAGAACCATTGATTGAACACACGCTGAATGTATCGAGAAAGATGGATGCCGTCCTGACCGGAATCGGCAGTCGCTCAAGCCTGCCATTTAACAACCCGGTTCTGAAATCTTACATCGCAGAGGAGGACTGGAACGAGGAGCCAAACTGCATCGGAAGCATTTACGGATATGTGCTTGACAGGGACGGGCGCATCGCAAACATCAGCCTAAACCGCAAGATCGTCGCAACTTCGCTTCAGGACATCCTCACGACTCCACACAAGCTCGCGATCGCAACCGGTCGCCACAAGGTCGACATAATCATTGCCTGCATGAAAAACCGCTACATCAACGAGCTGATCACCGACCGCGCGACCGCAGAACAGATTTTGAGCACCGCAAATTCGGATCAATAAAGCCGATTCCTGAAAACTTTTGTTCACAAATTTTATGCACAAATTTTATACATAAAAAAATGGGAACTGCACCTTTTCGGATGCAATTCCCATTTTTATTATATCGTTCTTATATCATTCTATACGATAGGATCGGATTTTCACTGTCTGATCCTATTTATTTTATCTTCTAATTGTTCCATCAACCCTTCTTGAAGGAAGCGCGCTTACGCAGAAGCGGATCAAGGATACGCTTGCGGATACGCAGGTTCTCCGGGGTAACCTCAAGAAGCTCGTCGGTATCGATGAACTCGAGGCACTGCTCAAGGCTCATGATCTTCTTCGGAACCAGACGCAGAGCTTCATCGGAGCTTGAAGAACGGGTGTTAGTCAGCTTCTTCGTCTTGCAGACATTAACCTCGATATCCTCAGTCTTCGGGCTCTGTCCGATAACCATACCGGAATATACCTTCTCACCAGGTCCGATGAACAGGGTTCCACGCTCCTGTGCATTGAACAGACCGTAGGTGATTGCCTCACCACTCTCGTATGCGATCAGAGAACCGGTTCTACGGTAGCTCAAATCACCCTTGTACGGACCATATCCGTCGAACATCGTGTTGATGATACCATTTCCCTTTGTATCAGTCATGAACTCACCGCGGTATCCGATCAGACCTCTTGCCGGGATTGAGAACTCGAGACGGGTGTATCCGCCGTTTGTCGGGCTCATTCCCTGAAGCTCACCCTTTCTGGAAGTCAGCTTCTGGATAACCGCACCGGTGAACTCCTCCGGAACGTCGATGTAAGCAAGCTCCATCGGCTCCTGCTTCTGGTTTCTCTCGTTGTACTTGTAGAGAACCTCTGCCTTGCTGACAGCGAACTCAAATCCCTCACGGCGCATGTTCTCGATCAGAACGGACAGGTGAAGCTCACCACGTCCGGATACCTTGAAGCAATCCGGGGAATCGGTCTCCTCAACGCGCAGGCTGACATCGGTGTTCAGCTCGCGGAACAGACGCTCACGGATGTGACGGGAAGTGATGAACTTACCCTCCTGTCCTGCCAACGGGCTATCGTTTACCATGAAGTTCATTGCGATCGTCGGCTCGGAAATCTTCTGGAACGGAATAGCCTCCGGGTTCTCTACGGAACACAGGGTATCTCCGATATGAAGATCTGTGATACCGGAAACAGCAACGATGTCTCCGATCGTAGCTTCCTGAACCTCAACTCTCTTTAAGCCGTCAAACTGGTACAGCTTACCGATCTTGACACGGCGCATCTTGTCCGGATCGTGGTGGTTTACGATCGCAACCTCCTGGTTCACCTTTACAACACCGTTGTCGATCTTACCGATACCGATACGTCCTACATACTCGTTGTAGTCGATCGTGGAGATCAGCATCTGAGTCGGTGCATCCGGATCTCCCTGCGGAGCCGGAATGTAGTTGATGATTGTCTCAAACAGCGGGCTCATGTCCACATCCGGATCGTCAAGCTCCTTCTTTGCAAATCCTGCCTTTGCGGAAGCATATACAAACGGACAGTCAAGCTGTTCGTCAGAAGCGTCCAGATCCATGAACAGCTCCAGAACCTCATCGATAACGTCGTTCGGTCTTGCCTCCGGACGGTCGATCTTATTGATGCAGACGATGACAGAGAGATCGAGATCCAGCGCTTTCTGCAAAACGAACTTCGTCTGTGGCATCGGGCCCTCATACGCATCTACAACCAGAACAACGCCGTCTACCATCTTCAGTACACGCTCAACCTCACCACCGAAGTCTGCATGTCCAGGAGTGTCGATGATGTTGATCTTCTTATCCTTGTAGAAAACTGCGGTGTTCTTGGACAGAATGGTGATACCACGCTCACGCTCGATATCGTTGGAGTCCATGACACGCTCCTCGACTTCCTGATTTGCGCGGAATACACCGCTCTGCTTTAACAGCTCATCAACCAGGGTGGTTTTACCGTGGTCAACATGGGCGATAATCGCGATGTTTCTTACGTCTTCTCTCTTAATCTTCATCTCTGTGCTCTTCCTTCTTTAATCTTTAAAAGAGCTAAGGACGAATTGTTCTGCCCTTAGCTCCTGTTCTCGGTTTCCATTACAGTACTCTAATATAGCATTGCATTTCACAGATTGCAAGGCTTTTTTTCGCGATTTTCATATTTTATAAGGTGAGAAAACCTTGCACGCAAAAAAATACAACTCCCCTCTCTAATCCTCAAACAGAATCATCTCTCCGTCAAGCATTCCATAATAGAGGGTTCCCTCGCGCTCAATCTGTGCTCTGCCCGCAGTCTTCTCGGTCACCTGGCTGAGAAACGAACCCGTCTGATCGACCGGTACCATGAACGTCATATCGACCTGATCGGTGTACTGGGTGTCGAGGATTGTCAGCCCCATCTGCCCTGCGACATATTGAAGTTTGCCGACTCCGTTGTAGTCCGTGTGGATCAGAATCCGGTCTCCGAGGCATTTTTCCACAATCGCGCTGTTCTTCAGTCCCTCCTGAACCGCACTCGAGTACGCGCGCACAAGACCGCCCGTTCCAAGCAGGGTTCCGCCGAAATACCGCGTGACCACAACGCAGATGTTGCGGACTTCCTCTCCGAGAAGAACATCGAGCATCGGACGACCCGCGGTCTGGCTCGGCTCCCCGTCATCACTGCATCTCTGTACCTGACCGCGCTCCCCGATCACATAGGCGGAGCAGTTGTGTCTCGCATCCCAGTACTTTTTCTTCATCTCCTCGATGAAGGCGATCGCCTCCTCCTCGCTCTTTACCGGTCTCGTCGTCGCGATAAAGCGGGATTTCTTCTCAACAATCTCTCCCTCTCCCCCGCGGTAGAGGATTTTATACTGCTGTGGCATGTTTTTCGTCTGTTCCATCATTGATTCGGTTTCCTTTTCTTTTTCTTTCTGAATTTTCTGGTTTTCTGTCTGTTTTTCTATAACCCTTTTTCTCGTCCCGTTTTCTTTTTCCTATTTTATGTTTCTGTCTGCTCTTTTCGATTTTTTCTTTATTTTAAATAATTTTTAAGCAATTCCTGATTTTTAGTGATTTCTGTTTTCAAGTTGACATACCATCGTCCCGTTTTCCATCCCATCATAAGAATCATATCATAAGAAAAGAAAATATGCAAAGCATCGGCAAAATCCGTTTTCCTTTACACAACGCATAAACGAAAACGACTGATCCGGGCATATTTTTGAAAAAATGCTCCACGGTTTACTTGTCGGTCAGTTTTTGTTATAATGTGAGAAGCTGATACACATTTTTATTTTGCAGGAGGATTTTTTGGCAAATACATGAATTATGGAAAAGAAGCAACAGAAAAGAAGATCGATCTGATCTATTCCAAGAAAAAGAAATACACCACCCGTGTCTTTCTCACCTTCTTTAAGACCTTTCTGATTCTCTGCCTTTTTGCTGTTCTGGTCACTTCCAGCATCGGCATCGGCATTTTCATGGGAATCATTGACAGTGCCCCGGAGCTCAATGTGGACAGCATCGTCCCGGTCGGCTATGCCACGACGGTCTATGACAGTGCCGGAAACCTGACCGATACCCTCGTGCAGACCGGTTCCAACCGTGAGGAAGCCAGCTATGACGAACTCCCACAGGACCTGATCGATGCGTTTGTCGCAATTGAGGACTCTCGATTCTGGCAACACAACGGCATTGATCTTCGCTCGATTTCCCGTGCGGCAGTCGGTGTCCTGACCGGTCAGAACCTCGGCGGAGGAAGCACACTGACCCAGCAGTTGATCAAGAACAACGTCTTCAACGGCGGAATGGAGACGAGCTTTGGCGCCCGCCTCGAGCGAAAGATTCAGGAGCAGTATCTCGCGCTTCAGCTCACACGCTCGATGGACCGCAAACTGATCCTGACCAACTATTTAAACACAATCAACCTCGGAAACAACACGCTCGGAGTCAAGGTTGCCGCAAGACGGTATTTTAATAAAGATGTCTCCGATCTGACGCTCTCCGAGTGCGCCGTTATCGCAGGCATCACGCAGAATCCGTCTCGCTTAAACCCGATCACCGGGCAGGAGGCAAATGCGGAGAAACGCAAGGTCATCCTTCAATATATGTTCGAACAGGGTTATATCTCGAAGGAGCGACAGGAGGAAGCTCTCGCCGACGATGTCTATGACAGGATTCAGAACATTGATACCGCCAACCGCGAGAATTCCAACCCGTACAGCTATTTCACCGATGAGCTGATCCAGCAGGTCAAGGAGACGCTGATGGAAAAACTCAGCTATACCGACACGCAGGCGCACAACCTGATTTACAGCGGTGGTCTTCAAATTTATACGACTCAGGACCCGGATCTCCAGACAATCGTCGATGAGGAGGTTAACAATCCGGACAACTACGCCGTCAAGCGCTACTCGATCGAGTACCGTCTTTCCGTGACACACGCGGATGGCACGACCGAGCATTTCTCGGAGAAATCGATCCGCAGTTGGCACACCGATGTCCGCGACGACAACTTTGATGGTCTCTACGACACAGAGGAGGCGGTTGACGCAGATATCGAGGCTTACAAGGCTTATCTGCTCAAGGAGGGTGACACGATCATCGGCGAGCGCCTGACAAAGATCTTAGAGCCTCAGGTTTCATTTGTGCTCATGGATCAGAAGACCGGACAGGTCAAGGCAATCAGCGGTGGTCGCGGTTCCAAGACTGCAAGCCTGACGCTGAACCGTGCGACGAACACGCTTCGCCAGCCGGGATCGACATTCAAGGTCATCTCTGCCTTTGCACCCGCGATCGATGCGCGCGGGGCAACGCTCGGAACCGTCTACTACGACGCCCCGTACACCGTCGGAAACAAGACGTTCTCCAACTGGTACAGCCAGGGATACACCGGTTACTCAAGCATCCGTGACGGTATCATCTACTCGATGAACATCGTTGCCGTGCGCTGTCTGATGGAGACGGTGACCCCGCAGATCGGTGTCGAGTACGCCAACAACTTTGGAATCACCTCGCTGACTGCGACCGATTACAACGCCGCAACTGCTCTCGGCGGACTGACAAAGGGTGTCAGCAACCTTGAGCTGACTGCCGCCTACGCCTCGATCGCAAATGGCGGTGTCTACACAAAACCGATCTTCTTCACGAAGATTCTTGACCACGACGGCAAGATCCTGATCAACAACGAGCCGGAGACACACCGCGTGCTCAAGGATTCCACTGCCTTCCTTCTGACGGACGCGATGTCCGACTCGATGGAGGCAAACCGAAAATTCGGAAGCTCGATCAGCTCAACGAGCACCCGCGCAAAGATCGCAAACATGTCGAGTGCCGGAAAGAGTGGAACGACCTCCAAGAACAACGATATCTGGTTCGTCGGTTACACCCCGTACTACACTGCCGGTATCTGGGCGGGCTGTGACGACAACCAGAAACTGACTTCACGAAACGGCGGAACCTCCTTCCACAAGGATATCTGGCGAAAGATCATGACCCGTGTTCACGAGGGAAAAGAAGATCCGGGATTCAGTGTTCCGGACAGCGTGGAGACCGCTGTGATCTGCCGGAAATCCGGAAAACTCGCAATCCCCGGAGTCTGCGATGAGGACCCGCGCGGAGATGCAACTTACACCGAGTACTTTGCAAAGGGCAGTGTCCCGACGGATCTGTGCGACGTCCATGTGCGCGCAACGGTATGTAGCATCACCGGATTGCTTCCAAACTCCGGATGTCCGAAATCAACAAAAATCCGCCTTGCCCTCCCCGCAGATGCAGACAGCTCAACCGATGATTCTGCTTATGCAATGCCGACGAGAAAATGTGGCGGACACACTGCTTCCACGATTGCACCGGCAACCGAGGGTGCCGAGAGCGGTGGACCTTCGAGTCAGACTCCGGAGACGCTTCCGCCTGCCGGAATCAGCAACCTCGGTCCGGGCTACGGTCCGGGAGGCGGAGCTTCGGCACTGCCAAGAGCCGGAGTCTCAAACGGTCCCGGACGTGACTAAGTTCGAATAACACCGAAAACTTATCTTTTACAAAACACAAAAATTTGCGATTCGTTTATTCGTTTATCGCATTACTCTTTCATCTTAGGTTTAAAGATCAGGGCGGAGAGGTAACCAAAGATCAGTGCGGCGGAGATTCCCGCTGCACTGGCCTCCAAGCCTCCGCTAAAGATCCCAATCATCCCATCCTCTGCAATTCCTTCCTTTACTCCCTTCCAGAGCGTATTTCCAAAACCGAGAAGCGGTACTCCTGCACCTGCTCCCGCCCACTCGGAAAATGGCTGATACAACCCGAAAAATCCGAGAATTGCTCCCGAAACCACAAGCAGAACCATCACCCTTCCCGGCATCATCTTCGTCCGGTCAAGCAGGATCTGAACGAGTGCACAGATAGCCCCTCCGACGAGAAACGATTTTGCGATCTCAACTGCAACTTCCATCCCTGTCATGTTTATCATATTGATCCCTGCCATGTTTTTTCACAGTCTCCTTTTCTTTTATTCCTTTCATATTTCTTTGTATTTCTCTTATTCTCGTTCTCTCTCATTTTTTCTAAATCATTGACTCACACGATCGATCTATTTACAATTCGTTTCATTCTTTTGTCCATCTACGTTTTTCTCCTGATTCTTTTCTGCTTGTTTTTTCGAACGCTTTTTCATCTGACTTCATCTGACTCAAACTCTCTCAAGCTCTCTCAAGAATCACTCCGTGCGCAATCCCAGGAATGTTCTGTCCCTCATTATAACTAACCGTCGAGAGCAGTGCCCCCGTCGGGAGAAAGAGAACTCGCTTCCACTCCCCACTCAAAAGTTTAGGCAGGATATGCGCACACAGCGTCACCGCCGAACACCCACACCCACTTCCTCCCGCATGGATATCCTGAGATTCATAATCGTAAATCTCAATTCCGCAGTCCATGTGAATTCCCGAAAGCTCGTGCCCCTCTTCTCTCATAAAATCAAGCAGAATCTTCTGACCGATTCGTCCGAGATCCCCTGTGATAATCCTGTCATAGTGGGATTCATCGACCCCGAAATCCTGAAAATTTGTCATGATTGTATTCCATGTGGCGGGCGCCATCGCAGCTCCCATATTCATCGAATCGTGGATTCCCATATCCACAAGTTTTCCCGTCGTGATTCCCGCAATCTTGACTGCCGGTCCGGACGGCGGGCGCTTCGATGAGAGCACAACCGCTCCACATCCGGTCACAGTCCACGAGGCACTCTGTGGTCTCTGGCTTCCATATCCGAGCGGAAATCGAAACTGTTTCTCTGCGGTCGCATAATGACTGGAAGCGAGTGCAAGCACACAGTCGGCATCCCCTGCCCCGACACACATGCTTCCAAGACCAATCGCCTCCCCGATCGTCGAGCACGCCCCGTAAAGTCCAAACAGCGGAATATCGAGATCCACAGTTCCAAATGAAGTCGCAATCAGCTGTCCGAGCAGATCTCCCGCAAACAAATAACGGACATCTTTTCTGTGAATATCCCGCTTCTCAAGTGCAAGATCCGCTGCCTGTTTTTGCATCGCGCTCTCCGCCTGCTCCCAGTTCGGCGCGCCAAACATCGCATCCTGTTCCACAACGTCAAACTTTTTTCCAAGTGGTCCTTCTCCCTCCTTTTTTCCGACAACTGAGGCCGATGAGATCAGATAAACCGGTCGCCCCGGAACCATGCTCGCTCTTCCTTTTTGCATCTTATTTTAAGCTCCTTTCTCCTCAATAAAGTTCTTCAAAGTCCTTTCTTAAAGTTCTTTTTTCCATTAGAATTCCCGCCCCATGTAACTTCTATTCTATTTTTCTGTCTTCCTGTTCTTTATTATGACTTGATTTCTATCTGTTTTGCTTTTTATATGGCTGATTTCAGTGACATTTTTCCATGCTTCTAATCTCTCACCCTGTTATCACCTCTTTTGTCGTCTCCCGTCTGTTTTTGCGCTCAATTTTCCCAAGATTTGACACCTCGTCTGCACATATTGAAACGAATCCCTGCATATACTGATTTCTGAAAAGGATGTGATATACGATGACGATTCTCAGTTTTTTAAGAAACCACGCGCGCACACTTATGACACTGATTTGCCTGTTCACGATCAGCGTCCTGCTGTTCATTCTCTGGACAGACACCAGGCGCCCGACCTATGAGGGAAGTACCCTCGTCCAACAAACTTCCATGGAAATGCCGGAACAGGGACTAACGTTCACAGCAAATGCCTCCATCACCCTGGGGGTAACTTTATGAGTTCTGGGAATTCTGCAACCTCTGTGGTCTATTTAAACCTCAGAGAGATCACGGAAGTGCATGAAAAAGACGTTTTTTTGCGGGATGTGGCTGATGTCTACTGCAAAAATCCACATATCCAGAACCGGTGCAAATCAATGAAAATCCGCACTCTTCACAGCCAAAAGCCCCGGCGCTATGTCTGTCAAGCTCTGGATGTGATCTCGCTTTTAGAATCTGCGGATTCCTCGATTCAAGTCACAAACGTCGGAAAAGTCGAATTTATCATCGACTACCAGCCTCCGCACCCGCCAAAACTGATTTTTGCATGGGCGAAAACACTCGCCGTCTGCCTGATCGCATTCTGCGGGTCTGCATTTGCAATCATGACGTTCAACAATGACGTCAACGTGACCGACGTTTTCTCCGAGGTCTACCGTCTTGTGACCGGTCAGGAGAAAGCCGGATTTACCGTTTTGGAAGCCTCCTACTCGATCGGACTTGCTGTCGGAATCCTCGCCTTTTTTAACCATGTGCTCCGTTTCAAGCTGAACACAGACCCGACACCGCTTGAGGTGGAAATGCGACTCTATGAGGAAAATATCTGCAAGACACTGATTCAAAACGACTCTCGAAAGGAGCAGGACATTGATATTCAATAATCCACTTTTGCATACGCTTCTCTTATCTTTAATTGGGCTGAGTGCCGGAAGCATCATTGCAGGTGGTGTCTTCGCATTTCTCGCCATCATCGGCGTGTTTCCCCGTTTGATCGGAAAAACCAAAACACGATCTCATATCATGCTCTACGAGACCGTGATTGTCTCCGGTGGAATCTTCGGAAATCTCTGGGATCTCTATGAATTCCCGCTCACCTCGATTTTCGCCCCGATCGCCCCACTTCTCCTCGCGATCTTTGGAGCTTCGGTCGGCATCTTCGTCGGCTGTCTCGCCATGTCACTCGCAGAAACGCTCAAGACACTTCCGGTTATCAGCAGACGCATCCGTCTCTCTGTCGGACTCCAATACCTGATTCTGTCGATTGCTCTCGGAAAACTGACCGGATCTCTGCTCTACTTTTTTTATGGAATGGATGGATAAGAATTTTCTAAGATAGCTATATAAATAATATACGAACTATATAAATGATATACGAAATGGAGGACTGATTCTCTATGGAACTGAACAAGAAAGCATACGGCGATTACGTCAAACAAGTAACCCCGGTCAATGGACTTCTCGCAGACATGGGAAAGGCATTTGTGACAGGAGGTCTCATCTGCGCTGGTGCACAGATCCTGATCCTTTTTCTCGTCAGCCGTGCCGGTCTCGAAAAAGAAAAGGCACAGACACTCACACAGCTGACCTTAATCTTCTTGAGTGCCCTCTCTACGGGTCTTGGAATCTACCCCAAGATTGTCAAATGGGGCGGTGCAGGCGCTCTCGTCCCGATCACTGGATTTGCAAACTCTGTCTCCGCGCCCGCAATCGAATATCGGGCAGAAGGTCATGTATTCGGCATCGGCGTCAAGATCTTCACGATCGCCGGCCCTGTGATCCTCTACGGAGTCCTCGCAAGCTGGATTCTCGGTCTGATTTCCCTGATCGGAACGTTTTTGGGGATTGGCTAGGAAGATTGATTTCTAAGAAGATTCCCTCATCCACTCCCGCATGCGCTGTAAGATTCGCTTCTCCATGCGGGATACCTGCACCTGCGTAAGTGATAATTCCTGCGCGATTTGCGTCTGCGTCTGATCCTCAAAATATCGGCGCACAATGATTTCTCTTTCCATCCCGTCAAGTTTTTCAAGAAGACGCTCCAGAACCATTCGGTTCATCAATTTTTCTTCTTCCTGATTTTCATCCGTGAGTCGATCCATCAGAACAAGTTCCTGTCCCTCGTTATTTCCGATGTTTCGATAAATCGAATCCACCTGTGTCACTGCCTCAAGCGATGCCACTGCCTCCTCTCGCGACACCCCGACACGGCCGGCAATCTCATCCATCCCGGGCTCCCGCCCAAGCTCCCCAGTCAATGCCTCCCTCGCAGATCGAACACGCATCGCAAGCTCCTTCATCGACCGACTAACTTTGAGCATTCCGTCATCTCTGAGAAACCGCCTGATCTCCCCCGCAATCATCGGAACCGCATACGTCGAAAAGCAGACATCAAAGGACAGATCAAACCGGTCAACCGCTTTTAAAAGCCCTATGCACCCGATCTGAAACAGATCCTCCGCCTCATATCCTCTGCCCGTAAAGCGTCTGACCATGCTCCAGACAAGACCGGTATTTGCAAGCACAACGGCTTCCCGACACTCTGCCTCTCCCGCTCTGGCACGCCGTAAAAGTTCCCGCACATCTTCCATGCCCTCACCGTCCGATCCTCTTTTTCATGATCACTAACGTTCCTTTTCCGACCTCCGACTTCACCTCCAACTCATCCATAAAGGCTTCCATAAAAGAAAATCCCATGCCGGAGCGTTCGCCCGAGCGATCGGTCGTAAACAGAGGTTCCATCGCCTTCTCCACGTTTTCGATGCCCCGCCCACAATCCTTCACCTGAATTGTCAGCTCCTGCCCCTCAATCTCCAAGTCCATCTCAATGATTCCCTGCTTCCCCGCATATCCGTGAATCTCCGCGTTCGTCACCGCCTCCGAGACCGCAGTTTTCACATCCTCGATCTCCTCGAGTGTCGGGTCGAGACGGCTCATAAAGACCGCCGTCACCACCCGGGCAAATTCCTCATTCTCCGATAAACTCTCCATTTCCATATGAAACCGTTGCATGCGCATGCACATCTCCTCCATCTCACCCCGCGATTGCCGCTTCCTTCGTGTCAAAATGTGCAATCAGCCGGGTAACCCCTCCGATCGCAAGCACACGACCGATCTGCTCCCTGACCCCGTAGAGCGTCACACTTCCCCCGCTTCTCGCCATCTGCTTATAGCGATTTAAGAGAACCCCGATTCCGGAAGAGTCCATGAATTCTGTTCTGGAAAAGTCAAACACCACTTTGCGGATATAATTTTCCGAGAACAGAAGATCCGTCTCATATCTCAAATTCCGGCAGTTGTGATGATCCAGTTCCTTCGGAAGATGAATCACCAGAATCTGATCCCGCGCTTCATAGGTGAAAGTTTCTGTCATAGTTATGTCCTCCTTTTTATCCCTATATTTTTTATATTTAAGTAACTTCTATAACAATAAATGAAGAAAACTTTTAATCGAAACTTATCTATTTCGTTAATTCAAATCAAGCACTCAGTATTCTTAACTGGCGCCGACGATGGGTAAAGTCATGCAAACGCGCTCTCGCTCCGGTTCGACGTAGCGGTGCATAAGACTGCAAAATACGCAGTCTAAGCACCGACGTCTCACACGGGTTTGCCTGCACTTTCCCATCTCAGCGCCCCCATCTCAGCGCCCATCCACCTGTACTTCTCTATCTCGCCATCCAATTTTACCAAAACAAAAAAAGCACTCCAGATCCATCGCCTACGCAATTTCTCTGTCGTGCTTTTCAATTCCTATTGTTTAAATATATTGTTGTCTTAGTATCCTCTCTGTCTCTGCGCCTCTCTCGCATACTCGGAATTCGGGAAATTCAGAATCACATCCCCGTAATAAGTATTTGCCGAGTTCATATCGCCCTGCGCCTGGTAGACACTTCCGAGCTTGTACAGAGCAGACGGATTATCGCCCTTGATCATCAGGCTCTTCTGGTAATACACAAGCGCCTGCTGGGATGCCGGGTCCTGAGAGACCGCTTCATCACCCAACTCTTCAAGGATCTTCCACGCCTTTTCTCCCATATCGGTCTGAATCCACGAGATCGTATTTCTTACGGATGCATCGTCATTCATCACGGAAAAATCGGTATCCGAATAGAGCTGAGCAGCCGTCTTCATATCGTTGTCCCGATATGCCTGAAGAATCTGCACCAATCTCTGATACTGGCTCAAAATGCCGTCATTACTGCTGACAATCGTCTGAAGGGAATCCTCCGCCTTCTGCTTCTCCGCATTTGCCGTATCGAGCTGGCTGTTCAAATCATCGACCTCCAGATTTTTCTGGTTCAGCTGTTCGAGGATCTTCTGCGCCTCCTGGTTGTGGCTCGCATTGAGTGCCTCAGTCTTTGCCGGCATGACGAGGAAGAAGATCACCATCGCGCCGAGGACAAGTCCCACCAGAATGTTCAAGACCGACTGAAGTCCCGTCGTCTCCTTGTAACTTGGCGGAATGATGATGTCGTCATCCTGCATCTGGCGATGGGAGAATGCATTTTTGAGCTTTCTCTTCTCCACCTCCGCCTTTCCGGTGTGCTTCTTCGCCACATCCATATAGCGCTGTGCCTGCGGATTGTAGCGGTCGATCTTGAGTGCCTGATACAGACAGCGCCCCGCCTTCGTATAATCCTCACGCTGAATATAGAGCAGAGCAAGCAGTTCCTGTGCCTTCACATACTGTGGAAAATCCTCAAGCATGCGGGAAAGCATCAGCACCGCAAGGTCCTCGTTGTTGTTTACGGCATGTCCAAGCGCCTGATTAAACTTCTTTGCCGACTGATCTGCCAGCTCCAAATAGCCTTTATCCTCATGGACACGGCGCAAATACTCCTCCGCAAGATTGTTTTTCTCCTGAAGATTCAGACTGATGACCCACTGTGTGAGCGCCGATCCCACCTCTCCGGTCTCGTTGTAAATCAAACCCAAAAGATTTCGTGCATCCGTCTGGTACTTATCAAAGCGCAGGCTCTTCTTGAGCGCCATCGCTGCTCCGGTCAGATCCCTCTGCCCTGCTTTCTCCAGTCCCAGATTATAGTAGGCATCGGCGATCCGGCGGTTTCTTTTTTGTGTATCCATTCTATATCCGCCTTACTGTTTTTTCTCTTTTAAAAATTCCATCATCAGGTCATTCATATCTGTCAAATCTTCCCGCACAATCGACGCTTCCACCTCACTCACCTCAAGGCTCGGCTTAAAGCGGGCAATTTCCTGTTCAAAATCCAGCATGATTGTTCTTCACCAATCCTTTCTTCCAGTCCAAAGTCACCGTTTTTCAGAGCATTTTCTCTCCGACAGCTTTCAGACAGCTTTTTCTTAGACAGTCTTCTCTCCGATAGCTTTCTCTCAGACAGTTTTCTCGCAGACAGCTTCCGGCATCGTCTTTAAGATGCGCTGAATCTCCCCGATCAGATACAGGGAGCCGACGACATACAATCGATCCGTCTCTTTCTTCTTTGCGAGTGCCGCCTCAAGCGCCTCACGGGCGGAACCGTACTGTTTCACCATCTTGCATCCCGCCTGCTCAAAGAGACCGGCAAGCAGATTTTCATCCGTCGCGCGCGCACTGTCAATATGGACAACTGTCACGACAGCCGGATGGAGACTGTCACAGAGCATCTTGATCATTTCCCGGTAGTCCTTGTCCGAGACCGCTGCAAACAGCAGGTGAACCGCCTTGTCGCTCTCCTGTGCCTTGACTGCCTCGATAAACGCCGAGATTCCTCCGGGATTGTGTGCGCCGTCAAGCCACACATCCTCGCGGACTTTCTGCATTCTTCCCGGCCAGCACACATGGCTAAGCGCTTCCCGCTTCCTCTGCTCTGTTACGGTCCTAAGCTCACCTCGCTCTGTCAGCACTCCAATCACCTTGAGCGCAATCCTCGCATTCTGTGCCTGATACGGGGCTGAAAACTTCACCTCTGAGACAAGATTCCGATCGACCGCATCATTTTCCTGAACATCCTTTTCCTGAATATCCTTATCCTGCACATGAATCGGCTTGATCGGATTCACCGGATAGAATGCAGAACCCATTCGCTCTGCCTGTCCTGCAATCACTGCGGATGCCTCCGGCTGAGTGTCATCAAAAATCACCGGAACGCCCGGCTTGATGATCCCCGCCTTCTGCATCGCAATCTCAGGAATGCTTGTACCAAGATAGGCGGTGTGATCGAGACTGATCGAGGTGATGACGCAGGCTTTCGGACTCCGAATGACATTCGTCGTGTCGAGAAGTCCACCCAGTCCGGTTTCCAACACCACCCAATCCGGCTTCTCCCGCCCATACAGATCCATCGCCATCAGAAAGACAAATTCAAAGAAGGTCGGATGAGCATATCCTTTCGCGCACATCTTCTCTGTGACGGCGCGCACGTTCTCAAAACTCTTCTCAAACGTCTCCTCCGGTGCCGGACTTCCGTCGAGAAGAAACCGTTCCTTCACATCGGTCAGATGCGGGGAGATAAATGTTCCGACATGGTATCCGGCGCGCAGAAGAACTGCCGTCAGATCCGCACAGACCGAACCTTTTCCATTTGTCCCCGCAACGTGAATGATGCGGAGCGAATCGTCCGGATTTCCAAGTTCCGTGAGAAAATCTCTGACCTGATTCAGCGTGTTTTTCTTTCTGGTCCAGAACGGAATCTGATCCAGATAAGCTCTTGCCTGCTCTTCCATCTCTTTCTTATTCTTTCCTTTCCAGGCTCTGAACTGTTACAATGTATGCAATCATGTCCGGGGTTATGCACACTTTCTTCCTGTGCCCCCGGACATGCCTGCTGTTTTCTGCCTGATGCTTTCTCGTTATTGTTCACGCATTGCGCAAACCGTAACGCTTTCTCTCTTGCCTATCTTTTTTGTCTATCTTATTTTTACTTCTTTAACTGCGCCAGATGCTCCTCAACCTGTTTCATCATCTGGGTGTACTTCTCTAACTTTGCCTTCTCCTCAGCGATCTTTGCTTCCGGAGCCTTGCTGATGAACTTCTCATTGCTGAGCATTCCATTTACACGCTTGAGCTCGCCCTCAAGACGGGTCTTCTCCTTCTCAAGACGCTCAATCTCTTTCTCTACATCGACAAGCTCTGCAAACGGCATGTAGATCGAAGCGGAGGAGATCACTGCGGATACTGCGTCCTCACCGATTCCGGTCTTGTCTGCCTGAAGTGCAACCTCACTTGCGTATGCCAGAGTTGCAAAGAAAGATTTGCTGTGCTCAAAGATGTCAAGAACATCCTGACGATCAGATACAACGAATACCTTTGCCTTCTTGCTCGGCGGCACGTTCATGGACGTGCGCACATTACGGATTGCACGAACTGCCTCCTTGATCGTCTCAACTGCCTGCTCCTCAGATGCGAAGTTGAGCTTCTCGCTGTACTCCGGCCAAGCGGAGATCATGATTGAGGACTCTTCCTCCTGAAGGTTGCAGAAGATCTCCTCGGTGATGAACGGCATGTACGGATGCAGAAGTTTCAAGGACTGAATCAGAACCTTCTTAAGCGTCCACAGTGCAGATGCCTTCGTCGTGTCCTCATCGTTCCACAGACGCGGTTTTACCATCTCGATGTACCAGTCGCAGAACTCCTCCCAGATGAAATCGTAAACCTTCTGAAGTGCGATTCCAAGCTCGAACTTATCAAGATTCTCAGTCACATCCTTCGCCAGCGTGTTGACGCGGGAGAGAATCCACTTGTCAGCCAAAGTCAGCGGTGCATTCTCTGCCAGAGATGCGTCTGCATCCTTTGCGTATGCGCGGTCATACTCTGCCATGCGCTCTGCACTTGCCTTCTCGATGTTCATCATGATGAAACGGGATGCATTCCATACCTTGTTTGCAAAGTTACGGCTGTTCTCTACACGCTCCCAGTAGAAACGCATGTCGTTGCCCGGTGCATTTCCGGTGATCAGCGTCATACGCAGAGCATCTGCGCCGTACTTGTCGATAACCTCAAGCGGATCAATTCCGTTTCCGAGGGACTTACTCATCTTGCGTCCCTGAGAATCGCGGACAAGACCGTGGATCAGAACGGTGTTGAACGGGCACTTGCCGGTCTGCTCAATTCCGGAGAATACCATACGGATTACCCAGAAGAAGATGATGTCGTAACCGGTTACGAGCACATCGGTCGGATAGAAGTAGTCAAGCTCCTTCGTCTTGTCCGGCCAGCCGAGCGTGGAGAACGGCCACAGTGCAGAGGAGAACCAGGTATCAAGCGTATCCTCATCCTGCTTGAAATGCGTGCATCCGCACTTCGGACACTTCTCTGGCATCTCTTTTGCGACAACGATCTCACCGCAGTCATCGCAGTAGTAAGCCGGAATCCGGTGACCCCACCACAGCTGTCTGGAGATACACCAGTCGCGGATTCCCTCAAGCCAATGCATGTAGGTCTTTCCGAAGCTCTCCGGAACGAACTTGAGCTCTCCGCTCTTTAATGCCTCGATTGCCGGCTTTGCCATCTCCTCCATGCGAACAAACCACTGCTGTTTTACCATCGGCTCTACGGTCGTCTTACAACGATCATGGATACCAACGTTGTGAGAATGCGGAACAACCTTCACAAGAAGACCAAGCTCCTTCAAATCCTCAACCATTGCCTTTCTCGCCTCATAGCGATCCATGCCGTCGTACTTGCTTCCCGGGCAGTTGATCGTTGCATCGTCGTGCATGATGCAGATCTCCGGCAGGTTGTGGCGACGACCAACCTCGAAGTCGTTCGGGTCATGTGCCGGGGTAATCTTTACGCATCCGGTACCAAACTCCTTGTCTACATAGGCATCAGCGACAACCGGAATCTCACGGTCAGTCAGCGGAAGTTTGAGCATCTTGCCGACAAGATCCTTGTAACGGTCATCATCCGGGTTTACTGCAACTGCGGTATCGCCAAGCAGAGTCTCCGGACGGGTCGTTGCGATCTCAACAAATCTGCCTTCCTCGCCAACGATCGGGTAGTTGATGTGCCAGAAGAAGCCGTTCTGCTCCTCATGCTCAACCTCTGCGTCAGAGATTGAAGTCTGGCATACCGGACACCAGTTGATGATTCTCGAACCTTTGTAAATATATCCTTTTTCGTGAAGTTTGATGAAAACTTCCTGAACAGCCTTGGAACAGCCCTCATCCATTGTGAAACGCTCGCGATCCCAGTCAGCGGAAGAGCCGAGCTTGTGGAGCTGGTTGATGATGCGGGTGCCGTATACCTTCTTCCAGTCCCAGCATGCCTCGAGGAACTTGTCACGTCCGAGATCGTGCTTGTCAACGCCCTCGCTCTTTAACTTGTCGATAACCTTAACCTCGGTTGCGATTGCTGCGTGGTCGGTTCCCGGCTGCCACAGAGCCTCATAGCCCTGCATTCTCTTGTAACGGATCAGGATATCCTGCATCGTGTTGTCAAGTGCATGGCCCATGTGGAGCTGTCCGGTGATGTTTGGCGGAGGCATAACGATCGTAAACGGCTTCTTGCCCTCTCTCTTTCCGCGCTCTGCATCTGCGTGGAAGTACTTGTTGTCCAGCCATTTCTGGTACAGTTTCTCTTCAATCGCAGAAGGATTGTAAGTCTTTTCCAGTTCTTTCATGATTTTTCCTTTCTCTGTGAGTTTTTCTGTGAATCATCGAATCACGAAAACTCTTATGTGATCTTTCTTGTATCCGGTTCAAGGGCGGATCTTCCAAACAAAAATTTTATAAAAAATAATATTTCATAAAATAAAAAACGCCCCTCATGCAAAAAGAAATTCTCTCTGCACAAAGGGCGAAATCCATCTCTTTCGAAATTCCGCGGTACCACCTTGATTTGTCACTCTTCTCTCCTTAACGCGGACTAGACGGGAAATCTTACAGATGCTTTTCTTTTCTCATCGTCCTCTTGGCGATCCATCATCGATCGTCTCAATGACTTTGAGAAATCTTGAAAAATCTCTCTCAGATTTCCGGCTCCGAAGCTACCTTCCTGCGCGCTCTCCTGGATCATCTTTCAGCCGATGGATCATCCTCTCTGGCGGATGCATACGCCCTACTCCTCTTCTTCACTGCCTTTTCATATGGTACTTATGATAGTATTTTCACGCAAATTTGTCAAGAAGCAAATTCGTTACTATTCACGCATTGCGCAAACAGCAACAGATTTTGTCGATGCTTCGCATTCCAAATCAGAAAAATCTTTTATCTTCTCAATCAGGAACGAAAATGTCGATTTTTTCTGCCAAATTTTCCAACAAGCACAAGTCCCGTGACTGCCAGCACAGCTCCAACAAGAGCGAGCACACCTTTCCAGGTAATTGTGGATATTTTCCACTCCTGAACTCCAACCTCGTCTCTCACAGTCAACTCATACTGTTTTGAAAATCGCCCTTCTCTCTCAAGATAATACGTTCCAGCCGAAAGTTCCGTGAACATTCGCCCATTTCCATCCTCACTCCAGGCATCAATCAAATGCTTATCTGCATCATAGAGTGAAAAACGAACGCCAGAACTTCCTCTTTTAAGTATGGCATCTACCGCTCGCACTGTCACACGAAGCATCCGGTTTGTCAGGGAAAGAGTCACCTGCGCATCGCCGTCAATTCTGCCCCACTCATCAACCGTCAGCTCATACTCCATCGGATCTAGATAGTAATCGCCAGGAGCCTTCATCTGCCGAATGCGGTATGTCGTATTCTTTTCAAGATCTGTGAGCACTGCACTTCCGGTTTCATCTGTCTTTACTACCTTCACCATTTTTGCAGAATTTACAGAATTGGAATCCGATGTCGAGCCATTTGAATCGATTACAATCTGAAATTTTGCGCCTTCAATCGTCATCTGAGGATAACGCTCATCCACAAGTTTCAGGTTGATTTTTGTCTTCTCCATCTCAATCTCGTGAACTTCCGGCTTCTGCTCATCTTTCTTTTCCGTTACAATCTCTGGCTTCTTCTCGATTCCGGCATAGTATCTCGGAATCTCTTTCTCGTGAAGACTGTACGTTCCCAAATAAAGCTCTTCACTCTCTCCGTATCCGGTTGCATCGCAGATGATCTCCCCGACACGCTCACCCTTCCGGTAACGAATTGTCCCGTCAAGCGTCTGAATGTCTTCCTCCGCAAGAACTACAAAATGACCTCCACTCACAGACTTTCCGCTCTCACGATCACAAATCTGCACACAGATACGGTCCTTTGACGGTGAAAGGGGAATATCTACAAGATACGGCTCTGTCCAATCAGAAGGAGTCCCGACACGAAATTTCTTATCCTCTGAACGCTCATATCCCTCCGGCGTTGTCTTTTCGTGAAATTTATAATCCCCCTGAAAAATTTTTTCCGGAAGGTAAAAATTTCCTTTGTCTGTTGTCACAAATTCACGATAGGAAACCTTATCCGGATAATAGGCATTCAAAATTTGGCGAGTCCCATCGTCCTTGTACAATTCAAACACTGCGCCCTCTACCGGAATCGTTTTTCCTGTCTCTGCATCAACAATCTGAGCAAGCACTGCGGATTTTCTCTTGTCATCCACGCCATCCATCTCGATCTCCTGGTTTTCTCCGGGCACCGCCTGCGTTGTCATCGTCTTCTTTTCTGTCGCTTCTGCATTCTGTTCTTCTACCTGATCTTCTCCTCCAATCGCCTTACGAACCCGATCCTGTTTTCCATGATCGATCTGATTTTCTTCGTATTTTCGACTTATAATCGTTTCTTTTTTGTGATAATTGGTATAGTCATTCAGAAGATAGAGTCCCAAAAGAGTTGCTAAAAAAATTAAGAGAAAGATTAACGTCTCTGCCGTATTCACCGCTGACTTCCAAAGATTAAATTTCTCTTCGTCTTCTCTTTCCGGCTTTTTCATGCATCATGTCCCACCTTCATCTGCTTTTCAAATCTGTATCCGCCTGTCCTCTCTTTTTCTAAAACACACAGCGGAAATCGGTTACAGTGTACCATCTCTATCTTTTAAAAGCAAGTTTTCTGGAAAAGTTTTCTGGAAAATACAACCGGAATTTTACTCCACATTTCCCGACAAGATTCGGACAGTTGCGACTTTTCTTCCTGCGTGATATAATGAGGTTTCCTATAAAGATTTTTATTTTCAAATTCTTGTTGTCTGTATTATTGGGAATAATTATCATTTTTTGAATTTAGATTTTTGGATTTTCAGAATGATTTGCAAACTTTTTTCATGGAAGATTTGGAGGGAGAACGCATGGAATTACTACAATTAAAATACTTTCTCGCAGCAGCGGAATATCAGCACATCACAAAAGCTGCCGAACATCTTCAGATCGCACAGCCTGCCCTCTCTCAGGCGATTCACCGTCTTGAGAGTGAGCTCGGAGTTCCACTCTTTGAGCGAAAGAACCGCAGTATTGAGCTCAACGACTCTGGAAGATTCTTTCAACAGCGTCTGCTTCCTCTGATCAATGATCTCGACCGCACCATCGAAGAGCTTCAGTGCGGAAAAGAACAGGCGACGCACACGATCCGTCTGCGCCTGCTCTCCGCCTCTGCACTGATCACCAACCGGATCATTGCATTCCGCGCGCTTCGCCCGGATGTCAATTTTCAGCTCTATCAATCCTATCAGACGACCGACCCGCACGCAGAGTCGGACTATGATCTGTGTGTGACTGCAAGACGGTCAGACTTTGCCTCCGCCGATCGCAACCACGCAACCGTCATGCTCGAGGAAGATCTCTATCTCGCAGTTCCGTCTGATTCCCCCTATGGCAAAGAACAGTCAATCCGCCTTGCCGACACGCGCCATGCGGGGTATATCTGTCTGGCAGGCTCCCGCCCGATCCGCCAGATCACAAACAGCTATTTTCTGGAACTCGGCTTTTCCCCGCACATCATCTTCGAGAGCGATACGACCGAGACTGTCCGCAACCTGATTGCCGCAGGTATGGGAATCGGATTCTGGCCACAGTATTCATGGGGTCCGCTCCCTACACAGTGGGAGTCGCAAACGGAAGATTCCCCGGTGCGCCTTCTGCCAATCTCCGACTTAAAATGTCGCAGACAGATCGTGCTGATGCGCTCCGAGCAGGGAAAGAGCAAACCGGTCGTGCAGGAATTCTGTGATTTCCTCGTCAATAATTTGGAGTGGATGTGAGCAGACTCTCCTCCGCAGGTACTAATCTAAATTTAAAGTATTAGGTTATTTGGCTATGGGGCTATTTAGCTATTTAACTGTTTAACTATGGGGCTCCGACGGCGAGTAAAGTCGCGCAAACACGCTCGCGCTCCGAGTTTAGACGTAGCGGTGCATAAGGTCGCAAAATACGCGACCTAAACACCGACGTCTAAAACGGGTTTGCGACGATCTTTCTCGCCCGGAGCCCCGGTACAAACTGTCTGTCATACAAAAAACGCATTTATCATCTTCTTACTTACTATAAAGTACTTTACAAAAAGAGCTCCTGATCTCTGATTTTACCAGACAGATAAGAAGCTCTTTTACATTCTCTATAATCCCTTTTCGTGATAGGCGGAGCCGTGAAGTCTTGAGAGTGCACGCGCCATCGCCGCCTGCGTCATGTAATACTCTCGGATGCTCTGTTTCTGGCGAAGCTGTTCTTTTGCTCGCTCGAGTGCCAGTTTTGCTCTCGCCTCATCGATATCCTCAGGACGCTCTGCCGAGTCCACAACTGCCATCACTCGGTTGTTTGCGACCTGAACAATTCCGATTCCGACAATGACTCTGCGATCCGTCTCCTCGCCCGGAACGCGAAAACGCATCTCGCCTTCCTGCGTCGCAAGAATCATCGCCTCCCGGTGAGGCAGAATTCCGAGTTCTCCGTCGTGAGCCGGAACAACCAATGTCTCACAACTTCCATTGTAAAACACATGGTCGCTGGCAATGATTTTCAACCAAAATGTTGCCATTTTTCTGCTCCTTTACCCCACTCAATCCTTATTCTGCTCCATCGCCTTTGCCTTCTCGACAACCTCATCAATCGTTCCGACATTGAAGAACGCGCCTTCCGGATAAGCATCCATCTCACCATCGATGATTGCCTTGAAACCACGAACAGTTTCCTTGACCGGAACATATTTTCCCGGAACGCCGGTGAAGTTCTCTGCGACATGGAACGGCTGGGAGAGGAATCTCTGAATCTTTCTTGCACGACTGACTGTCAGCTTATCTTCCTCAGAGAGCTCCTCCATACCAAGGATTGCGATGATATCCTGCAACTCCTTATACTTCTGAAGCATCTGCTGTACCTTATTTGCGACCTCGTAATGCTCTTTTCCGACGACATCCTCCTCAAGGATTCTCGAGGTGGACTCAAGCGGATCGACTGCCGGATAAATACCCTGCTCCACGATCTTTCTTGAAAGAACCGTTGTTGCATCCAGATGAGCAAACGTCGTCGCCGGTGCCGGGTCTGTCAGATCATCTGCCGGCACATAGACTGCCTGAACCGAGGTGACAGAACCGTTCTTTGTCGAAGCGATTCTCTCCTGAAGCTGACCGACATCGGTTGCCAGAGTCGGCTGATAACCAACTGCCGACGGCATTCTTCCAAGCAGGGAGGAAACCTCCGAACCTGCCTGCACGAAACGGAAGATGTTATCGATAAAGAGAAGCACATTCTGATGCTGAACATCACGGAAGTACTCCGCCATCGTCAGTCCCGTCTCAGCGACACGCATACGAGCGCCCGGCGGTTCGTTCATCTGACCGAATACCAGGGCGGTCTTCTCAAGAACACCGGACTGACCCATCTCGGTCCAGAGGTCATTTCCCTCTCTCGAACGCTCTCCAACTCCGGTGAAAATCGAATATCCGCCGTGCTGAGTCGCAATGTTCGTGATTAGCTCCTGAATCAGAACGGTCTTTCCAACTCCGGCACCGCCGAACAGTCCGATTTTTCCGCCCTTTGCATACGGAGCAAGCAGGTCAATGACTTTGATTCCGGTCTCAAGCATCTCGACAACCGGGCTCTGATCCTCAAAGCTCGGCGGATCACGGTGAATGACCCATTTCGTCTCATCCTCAAGGCTCTCGCCTCCGTCGATCGGCTCACCGAGCACATTGAAAAGACGACCAAGCGTCTTCTCACCGACCGGAACAGAAATGCCAGATCCGGTCGCCTCAACTTCCATATCCTTGCACAGACCCTCGCTGGATGCCAGCATGATACAGCGGGCAACATCTCCGCCGATCAGCTGAGCGACTTCCATCACGCATCGTCTGCCATTATTATTCACAACCAGGGCATCCTGAATGTGTGGAAGTTTGCCGTCCTCAAACTCCACATCCACAACAGGTCCCATGACCTGAATGATCTTTCCCTTGTTCATATCTGTCTCCTTTGTTGCCATTCACACCTTACATACACATTGTGCAAACAGAAACTCTTCTTTTGCCTTAGCGTCGTTACTGTTCACGCATTGCGCAAACAGCAACGGATTTTGCCGATGCTTCGCATCCTAAATCGGCAAAATCTGCTACCATCACTGTATCATACGGCATTTTCAGTTCAGAAAATGCCTACCCGTGTACAGTAACTTAACGTCTCTTCTTCCGCTGTGCCTTCGCACCGCCGACAACCTCCGTGATCTCCTGCGTGATCGCCGCCTGACGCACACGATTGTAGGCAATCGACAAATCTGCGAGCAATTTGTTCGCATTGTCGCTTGCGGACTGCATCGCCATCATTCGCGCATTCTGCTCACTGCAAAACGACTCCACAAGTGCACCGAAAATGAATCCTGTCACATAGTTCGGAACGACATGATCCAAAACTGCCGAGGGACTCGGAATCATCTGAATCTCCTCGTGGTAGGTGTCCGCCGGGATTGTCGCAGAATCGAACTCCTCGCGCGTCAGCGGAAGAAGCTGTTCCATCTGTGCTTCCATCTTCATGCTGTTGATCATCTGCGTGTAGAGAATCTCAACCTCATCAAGGCGATGTTCCATATAATCCTCGATGATCGCGGAGGAAATGAGTCTCGCACGGTTCATCGTCGGGTTCTGCACGGTGTAGTGAAACTGTTCTTCCACCGGAATCTGGCGGGAGGCAAAATACTGCCGTCCGAGTTCTCCAACCACATAGAGGCGGTGATTCGGATGTTCGTTCATCCACTGTTCTGCCATCTTTAAAACATTGTGGTTGTAAGCGCCCGCCATTCCCTTATCTCCGGTGATCACAATCAGTCCGCAGATTCGATCCCCATTCGTCTTTTCCGAACGCGGATCAAAGTACGGATGGTGAAGTTCCGGAAGGTGGCGCAGAATTCTGTGAATCAGACTCTGGAGCGTGTAGAAATACGGCTCCGTGTCCGCAAGCAGTTTCTTGCTCTTGGTCAGCTTTGTGGAAGAAATCAGATACATGGCATTTGTGATTTTCCTCGTATCCTGAACACTCTTTATTCGTTCTTGGATTTCTCTCGCGTTTGCCATACTGCCTCCTTAAACTGCTTTGCAAGTTCCACAATCCGTCCGGAAAGCTCATCGCTGAGAACCTTCGTCTCCTCGAGCTCTTTTCCGATCTCCGGGTGTTTCTCGTCAAACCAGGTAAGCATCTGCATCTGGAATTCTTTAATATCTGCGACATCCACACTCAGCATCACCCGATGCGTCGCCGTGCAGAGCGTGATGACCTGTTCATGCATCGCAAGCGGTCTTCCAAGAGGCTGTTTGAGCAGTTCCATCAGTCGCTTTCCATATGCAAGCTGTTCCTTCGTCGCATCATCCAGATCGGAACTGAACTGGGTAAATACTTCCATCTCGCGGTACTGTGCCAGATCGATACGGATGCTTCCGCTCGCCTTCTTCATTGCCTTCGTCTGAGCCGCTCCGCCGACACGGGAAACCGAAAGTCCAACATTGACTGCCGGACGCTGACCGGAGAAGAACAGAGAGCTCTCAAGGAAGATCTGACCATCTGTGATCGAGATCACGTTTGTCGGGATGTATGCGGAAACATCGCCTGCCTGCGTCTCAATGATTGGCAGTGCGGTGATGGATCCTCCGCCGAGCGCATCGTTCAAACGGCTTGAACGCTCGAGCAGACGGGAATGCAGGTAAAAGACATCGCCCGGATATGCCTCACGTCCCGGAGAACGCTCAAGAAGCAGAGACAGTGCACGGTAAGCAACTGCATGCTTGGACAGATCATCGTAGACGATCAGGACATCCTTGCCCTGACGCATGAAGAACTCCGCCATCGCAGTTCCTGCATACGGGGCAATGTACTGCATCGGTGCCGGATCGCTCGCCGTCGAAGCCATGACAATCGTGTAATCCATCGCGTCATTTTTCTTCAGCGTATTGACGAGTTTTGCAACCGTCGAAGCCTTCTGTCCGATTGCGACATAGATACAGATCACATCTTTTCCCTTCTGGTTCAGAATCGTGTCCATCGCAATCGAGGTTTTTCCTGTCTGACGATCTCCGATGATCAACTCACGCTGTCCGCGTCCGATCGGGAACATCGAATCGATCGCGAGGATTCCTGTCTCCATCGGAACTCCGACAGACTTTCTGTCCACGATTCCCGGGGCTTCCTCCTCAACCGGAAGATAAGCTTCCTCCTTTGCCGGTCCCATACCGTCAATCGGCTCGCCGAGCGCATTCACAACACGACCGAGAAATTCTTTTCCGATCGGGACACCGGCACGTTTCTTTGTCCGCGTTACCTTTGTTCCTTCAACGATCTCCGTATCTTTTCCAAAGAGGATACAGCCGATCTCATTTTTGCGGATATCCTGAACCATTCCGCGGACTCCGTTTTCAAATATGACAATCTCTCCATACATGGCGTGATCAATGCCGTAGACGATCGCAATGCCGTCTCCGACCCAGATGACGGAGCCGGTCTCCGAAACCAGCCCTGCATGCTCGTCGTAATCTTCAATCTCACCTTTGATGATGGAGATGATTTCCTGAGAACTGATTGTACTCATATCACCAAAACTCCTATCCTGCCACAGCCTGACTCAGTTTCTTTAACTTGCCGAGAAGACTGTAATCGTATTCGACATCTCCGGTCTTCAGGACGAATCCGCCCATCAGCTCCGGGTGAGAAGTCAGACTCAGTTTGACTTCCCGTTTTCCATAAGTATCTTTCAAAAACTTCCGGATTCCCTCGATCTGTGCCTCATCCGGTGCGGTCACATACCAAAGTTCTGCTGTGATCACCCCGTCTGCAACTCTTGCACACTCCTCACAGACTTTCACAATATCCGGGAACTCCCCGATTGCACTGGCATCACAGGCTTTTTTCAGAAATTTGATCATCACACTGGAAAATTCCGGCGTTCTCCAAATCTCCTCTATAATGGCATGTTTCTTTTCTCTCCGATAAACCGGACTTTGAAGCACCCGCACAAGCTCCGGATTTTTCTCCAAAATCTCGCCGGTCTTTTTTACCATTTCCTGCGGAACTTCAAGCTCATAGAGCACGGTTCCGTATAATCTTGCCTCTTCAGTCATGATTCTCACCTGATTGACTCAAAAATGCATCGTAACAGTTTCGATCGTTCTGCGGACCACTCTGCTCTGCAAGTAATTTTGCCGTCGCTACCATTGCCAGATCCGCAACGGAAGCCCGCAGATCGGATAAGGCTTTTTCCCGCTCCAGCGCAATCGTTCTGTCCGCCTCTTCCATCTTCTTTGTGGCATCGGTCTTCGCCTGCGCAAGAATCCGGTTGTACTCCTCGGTTCCTCTCGCCTTTGCCGTTTCCACAATCTTGTCTGCTTCCGCGTCGGCATTCTGAATCGAAGCCTCGTACTCACGCTTCATCTGCTCAGCTTCCTGCTTTGATCTTGTAGCATCATCGAGATCTCTCTCAACCATCTGCTTTCGCTCTTCCAGGATCGCCCGCATCGGCTTTACAAGGAAATGTCTCATGAAGAAGTAAAGGACTAACAGGTTGATGACTGTAAAGGCAATGTTCCAGAAATTAATGTTTAACATTGCGTTCGCCTTTCTTGTTCTAATTTCTTGCTCTAAAAATCGTTTTCTCGCTTTTATTACTCTTTTATTACTTTAAGAACAGAATGATCAGAAGACCGATTACGAAGCCGTAAATAGCGGTTGCCTCTGCCAGAGCACATCCAAGAAGAAGTGCCTTTGTGATCTTTCCATCTGCCTCAGGCTGTCTTGCAATGGCATCTACTGCCTTGGAAGTTGCCATTCCAATTCCAAGTCCTGCTCCAATTCCTGTGATAACTGCAACTGCTGCACCGATTGCGATTAATCCTGTCATGATTCTACTCTCCTTTGTTCTTATGTGCTCTCAAACGAGTACATATTCTTATGTTGTGTTTCTTTTTTGACGTCATCGTAATTAACGCTTTCGCTTACTCGATGGCCTCTTTTATATATAATGATGTGAGGAATACAAAGACATAAGCCTGAATCACTCCATCAAATATATCAAAATAAAAGCTGAACGGCAGTGGTGCCACAAGTGGTACCAGGTATTTGATCAGCGCCATGACTACCACGGCACCGAGCACATTTCCAAACAGTCGCATGCAAAGCGACAACGGCCGGATAAACAGCTCAAGTACATTGATCGGAGCGATGATCGGGATCGGCTCTGCAAAACTCTTAATCCATCCCTTCACTCCCTTTTTCCGGATTCCTGCGACCTCCACAAGAATGATACTCATCACGGCAAGCGAGATCGTCACATTCAAATCTTTTGTCGGGGATTTGAATCCCAGAAGTCCGATCATATTGGCAATTCCTATGTAGAGAACCACGGTGATCAAATACGGAATATAATCCGTTCCCTCTTCTCCAAGAAGCTCCTCGAAAAAATTCCAGATGAAAGTGAATCCACTTTCAAGCACCGCCTGCTTCGTTCCGATCTTTCTGACCTTCAATCCGTGAACGAGAATCAGCGTTGCAACCATCATGATTCCCATAATGATCCACGTCACTGCCACCGACTCAAGGACATCGATTCCGCCAAAAATCGGAATGGTAAATGCTACCTGACAGTTCAGTTCTTCCATCAGGGAATCAACAAGTCCATCCATATCCGCTTCCCCCTTTCCTCCTTATGTATTTCAAACATTTATCAAATCTGAGAGCCGACTGTCATCAAGTCTCGTTCGGAAGAAATTCTGTCATTCCTCTGGTGTCTCTTCTTTTCTTCCGAGCTCTTAATTTCCATCGGCTCTGCTTATTATAATCATTCAATTTTATAATTTCAAATATGGAATTGTTATGAATTCATAACATTCGTGTTATTAACTTAAAAATGGCTGAAATATATTTCATTATTTTTCCCCTTTTTTGGAACCTTTTTTTCTCCTCTCTCTCCAAAATTTATGCTTTCTTTACAAAAAAAAAAGAAATCGACCGGAATCGATTCCTTTTTTTAATGAAATTTTAGGAAAATTAACCAAAGCGGATTTTTACCCCTTCTCCTGTCGTAATTTTCACTTAGATTAGAATATTCTGAAAATAGTAGTTTTATCTCTGCAAGTTTGTGTCATTAGACTTCATAATCCGCAGAATCTCTGCCTCATTCACGACATTGAAGTCGTGCTGAATCATCAACTTCATGACGCTTCCTGCAATCGCAAAGTCAATCATCTTCTGAGGCGCAAATCCTCTCACAAGACCATGAAGCAGAGCTCCGGCAAACGCATCCCCGGCTCCGACCGCCTCAAGACTGTGCACCGTGTGAACCGGTGTCTCATAGAAGGTATCGCCGGTCAGATAGATTCCCATCCAGTCTCCATCCTCCACGGTATGCATATTTCGCAGAACACTTGCAACTGCATGACAGTTCGGATAACGCTCCATGATCTCCTTCATTCCACGCTTATAAGTGTCAATCTGGTCGATTCCATGCGCCATATCACCGTCAAAGGCATGGATTCCAAGTGAGGACTCAAAATCCTCATCATTGGCGATACAGATCGTCACATCTTTCATCAGCTCTCCCATCACCTGCTGAGCTCGCTCACTGCTCCACATCTTTGAGCGGTAATTCAAGTCACAGACAACCTCAATTCCTCGCTCGGTGCAGACTTTCAGAGCATTCTTAACCGCCTGGTGCACAGACTCACTGACTGCCGGAGTCACACCCGAGAAATAGAATACATCCACATCCGCAAGCAGGTTCTCCCAGTCAAATTCTCTCGCCTCTGCCATAGAAAACGCACTGTACTCTCGATCATAGACCACATTTGTCGGACGAATATCACTGCCCTTCTCAAAATAATAGATACCAAGTCGTTTTCCGCCCCTCACAACACGGGAGGTATCGACTCCAAAACGGCGCAGTTCCCCGAGAGCCGCCATTCCCACCGGATTGTCCGGCAGTTTCGTCACAAAATGTACCGGATCTTCAAACATCGCAAGCGACGCCGACACATTCGCCTCCGCACCGCCGTAGCTCGCCTCAAACCCATCCGCCTGCACAATCCGCAGATGTTCCGGAGTCTTTAAACGGAGCATAATCTCTCCAAATGTGAGTACTTTCTTTTTCTTTTCCATTTTTCTCATTCCTTCCGAACGCATTCAATACCTGTTCGATTCGTATTTTCAGTTATTGTTCACGCTTTGCGCAAACACTAACCGATTTTGCCGATGCTTCGCATTCCAAATCGGCAAAATCTGCTACCACTACTGTATTTTGGCATTTTCAGTTCAGAAAATGCCTACCCGTGAACAGTAACATTTTCCGCATCCATTATAGCATGAATTCATATTTTTTTCTACGAAGCATAATATGGTTATCTCCCAGATCGATTTTTAATAGTTGGAAAAATGATAGAGACTAAAAATAAATTACACATATAAAGCAAAATGGATGTGTAATGCTTGAAGATAATGTAGCAAAGGCTCCGGCAGTGGGAAAGTCGATGCAAACCCGTGTGAGACGTCGGTGTTTAGGTCGCGTCTTTTGCGACCTTATGCACCGCTACGTCGAACCCGGAGCGAGAGCGCGTTTGCATGACTTATCCAGCTGTCGGAGCCGTACCAAGCATCAAAAGCCAGAGCTATTTTGTCTAAAATTATAAAACTATATCATAATATTACTACTGTACAAAATCCCTTTAAACAAACTTCTATAAAAACCTGGACTATAACCGTTTCCGCCGCAGAAGCTCACTGACCGCCATCATACACACCGCACTTCCATGCTGGTTATCCCGCATCTGCACTTCACTCACATAGTACTCCGGCTTTCCAGTCCGGTCTTTGCGATTATGCGGATCAGGTCCCGCTCCAAGTCCGGCACTCGCACAGATTCCATAAAGATGCAGACCATCATCCTCTCTCTTTAAATAGGAAGTCCGAATCCCTTCCAGAATCCGCTCTCCTTCCGCCCCAAGATCTGCACGGAGAATTCCAAGTCTTGCTCCTTTCATCAGCGCATAGGCAACCATCGCACTTCCAGAAGTCTCCAAATAGTTTCCCTCAAGTTCCGCGTGGTCAACACTCTGATAGAACATTCCTGTCTTCTGATCCTGATAGAGAAGAATTCCCTCAACTGCACGCTCAAGAAGTTCTCTCAGCTCTTCTGCGCGCCCAGTACGCCCCTTCGCAAGCTCATAGACATCGCAGAGTGCCATCAGATACCATCCCTCCGCGCGAAGCCAGACTCCCGGGCTTCTTCCAGTTTCCGGATCTGCCCAGTCCGCCTTTTTGCTCACATCACAGCCGTGTACATAGAGCTTCTTCTCTTCATCCCAGAGCAGACGGTGCGCACTCTCAAACTGGTCAATGATGTCATCCCAGCGATCATCCCCGTTCTCCGCAATCGTCTTTGCATAAAACGGCATCGCCATGTAGAGTCCATCGAGCCAGACCTGATTTGGATAAATGTCCTTATGCCAGAAATTGCCCGTCTCTGTTCTCGGATAATGCTTCAGAAACTCATAGGCGCGCTCCACTGCAACCGCATACTTCGAGTCCGGATCGCCTGTGAGATCCCGCAAAATTCTGAGCGATTTTCCAAAACTGATCTTGTCGATGTTGTTCTCGCCTTCTTTCCAGTTGGCAACCGTTCCATCTTCCGCCATCAGCCAGTGTGCCTGATTTACAAGAAATGCATCCCACTCCGGATTTCCCGTCGCCTCTGCAAGATCATGTGCTCCAATCACACACAGATCATCCTTGTAATTCCACACTTTCTCGCTCAAAAATTTCGGAAATTCCCGCCCCAGATACTGCCTGAAATACTCCAGCCACATTTCCTCCATGTCGTTGCCTTCTCCCTTCTGCACTTCTACTTCCATTTACGCACTCACACACTTACTCACTTCTACTTCCACTTACGCACTTACACACTCACTCTTACTCACTTACACTTATTACCTGCACTCCGCACCTCTGAATTTACTCGGTACTCGGCATTTATATTCCGGCAAAATCAGCCACACGATTCAAAATCACTGCGGTCTCCCGCTCCGTGACCGGCTCAAGCGGGCGGAAACATCCAGCTTTGTCAAGCTCCATAAATCCAAAATACAGAGCTCTCGCAACGTTTGTTCCGTAATTATTGTCAACGCTTGCGACATCCTCGCAAACCGGCATCGTGCTTGATGCATTCCGGTAATTGACTCCACATGCCTGCATCGCGACAGTCGCCATCTCCTGTCGGCTGACCGTACCATTCGGCTTGAGACTTCCGTCTTTCTCCATCTTTAAAAATCCCTGGCGAAGTGCCGTCTCAAGGCAGGAGGAAGCCTCAGCTTTCGCAACTTCTTCCGTTGATTCCGTTGATTTCGATGATTCCGATGATTTCGTTGATTCCGTTGATTCTGTCGATTTCGATGATTCCGATGAGTGCTCTGCAAGCTCCAGCTCCTTCTCATCCTCCGCTTCCATTAACGGAATCATCATCTTTGCAAGCTTTTCTCTTGTGACCGGTCGCGCAGAGAGTGGCTGAATCTTCTCAAGCATGCCTCTGCACCACAGCCGTCTGCTCACATCAGCATCTGATTTCGCACTTGCATGATCAGACGCCCCCTCTTCTGCCTCTACATCTGCACCCATTTCTAAACTTGCACCTGTATCCGCGAAATCTCTCGCCTCACCGGCCCCCGGAAGCACTCGGTAGACAATACTTTCTTCTATATTATTCTGGCTGTCCGCCACCGACACCTGAACCTCACAGGCATCCGCCGGAATCTCTGCCTCCTGACTGCCCTCAAGTGCCTTCCAGATTCCATCTGCTCCACAATACTTCCATGTGAACTTGCACTCGCCAACTCCATCGCAGAGTTCCGCCTCCGCATGACACAGCTCGCCTGCCCGCGGAACATCCGTGATTCTGACACTGATCGGACGCGGAAAATGACTTCCGTTGATCACAACATTCTCAACAACCGGATCGCTCCAGTTCATACAGCGAATCTTCTTCTTCGCCCCGTCAATCACAATGTTCTTGAGCACAAGCCCAGTGATCGGCACCTCATCAAAGGCCTCGAGGAAAATTCCGTAATCTCCACCGTGCGCCGTGATATTCTCGATTCGGATATTCCGAAAGACCGGCAGATACTCGCCATTTCTTCCATCCTCATAGAGCATCGTTCCGTGAACCGCTGCCCCGTGCACATGATCCATCACACTGTCCGCAAGAATGATCTCCTCAACCATTCCCCCGCGTTTCGCATTCGTTTTAAGACGAAGCGCATACGTCAGATTCGGACTGCTGAAACGATTGTTCATCGCAAGCACATGGCGGATTCCTCCACTCATCTCACTTCCGAGAGCAACTCCGCCGTGACCATCCGCAAACTCATTGTTCTCGATCAGAACGTACTCGCACGCCTTATTCGCAATTCGTCCGTCCCGATCTCTACCGGATTTTAAGCTGATGCAATCGTCTCCGGTGTCAAACCGACAGTTCTTGATATGTACGCCACTGCAACTCTCCGGATCACAGCCATCGTTGTTTGCCCCGTGGCTCGACATTGTGACTCCATCAACAGTCAAACTCTCACACATGACCGGATTGAGTTGCCACATCGGGCTGTTCTTTAACGTAAATCCCTGAAGCAGAACGCGCTTACAGCGGATCGGCTGTACAAAGTTCGGGCGCAGGAAATGACCGTCGCCAAATACTCGCTCCTCAATCGGAGTGCCGTTCTCGTTCATCACACGCAGAGCCTTTCGATCCTCCAACTGCATATCTCTGCGATTGCTCGACCATGCATCCTCGACCTGGTGATGCCAGTTCCACCAGTGCTCCCGATCTGCCCCTCCGTCGAGAATTCCGCATCCCGTAACGGCAATATCGTGAGCGTCACATGCATAGATCAAGGAACTAAAATTGTAGCATGGTGTTGCCTCCCAATGCGAAAACACCAGCGGATAGTGAAGAGAAACCTCCTCATTCACAAATTTCAGTACAGTGTCTGCACTCTCTAAATGAAGTTCCACTCCACTTTTCAAATGCAAAGCCCCTGTCCGGTAAGACCCCGACGGAATTACAATCCGTCCACCGCCACACTCACTGACTGTATCAATGGCTTTTTGCAGAAATACAGTCTGAATTTTTTCTGAGTTCGGAACTACGCCGAACTCCTGCACCGAATAACTTCTGTCCGCAATGACCGGCAATTCCATACGGCTCAGAATTTCCTCTCTCAGCTGTAATTTTTCCATGGAATGTCTCCTTCTCTTTCTTATTTATTTCTGGTTATGAACGTCATTCAAATCATTTGAATCATCCTGTTAAGATAAGACTCCAGATTTTCCCCATGCCACTGGTGTCCACCCTCACAGATTTCATGAATCAAACGCTCCTCTGCCCCATACCACCGATAAGCGCTTCGCACAATCTCCACCTGTTCCCGCACGTTTTCAAGTCCGCGCGGTCCATTCAGGCGATCATCTCTGCAAGACTGAATCCAGAGCGGACGAGGCGCAATCAGAGATGCGATATCCCCCATATCGAAATACTCCCAGAGATGTGGAACATAGTTGCACGAACAGTTGCGATTCAGGGACAGAAGCGAATCCCGGTATCCATAGAGATATCCGCTGATCACAGCAAGATCGATCCGATCATCGAGAGCCGAAAGCCAGAGCGTCTGCATCCCACCGCCGGAAAATCCAAGACAACCAATGTGATCCGTATCCCAGTCTCCGCGCGCGCTCAAATAATCGATCGCCCGCATCAGATCCCAGGTCAACATTCCGGCAACCGGAATTCCGAGCGGTTCTCCCATATGCGCAAGCCAGTAACAATCTCCGCGCAGGGCAAGCTCCGGATTTCTCGTATCTGCCAGCTCCTCTCTTCGCTCACCAAATCCCCGGCAGTCCGGACAGACTGCGACAAATCCGAGTTTTGCCAACTGCATCCCGTAATCGTAGTGATACTGTTCAATCTTTTGATTCACCAAATTGTACTCTGAGACACCCGAAACGCTGTATTTTCCGCCCCCATTATGACCAGGAGGGCATAAAAAGAGCCGGGTGCTGGCGTCCGCATCTGCAGGAATCAGCAGATACATGGACATCCACACATCCGGCTCAACCTGAATCCGTACATGTTCTCTCCGTATTCCATCCGGCAATGTTTTTTGTTCTTCCATAACCGGATCTAAGGAAGATTTCTCCATCTTATCCAGACCGAAGAGCTTATAAAGAAGCTCTCTGGTCTGAATCTTCCATGTCTCAAATTCCTCTCTGCCACTTCCCTGAAAATAGGCTTTTCTGGCATAACGGTCAAACTTTCTGAGCATGGACGGAAGAGTCGCATAACAGGCATCAATCAGAGGAAAATCCTTCCGATCAATGTTTTCAGTCATCGTTTACCTCGTTCTGAGCACCTGCCACTGCCATCTTTTTCTTATTCTTCAGATGATCAGACAGGAACGGCCAAACTACGCAGAATACAGAAACAATCAGCAAAACTGCGGAAATCGGTCTGGTGAAGAATGGTGCATAGCTTCCATGTGCATAGCTGATTCCCTGACGGAAGTAACGCTCCAGCTTGCTTGAAAGGATGAACGCAAGTACAAGTGGGGAGGTCGGAAGACCGGATACGCTCATGAAGATTGCAAGGAAGCAGAGTGCCAGCATCACATAGATGTTGAACATCGTATTGGAGATTCCGTAACCGCCGATGTAGCAGATTACAAGAATTACCGTGTAAAGGTAGTGATACGGAACTTTCAGGATGTACGGGAACCAACGCTTTGTCAGGATCTGAATCAGGTAGGTGATGATTGCAGCTACCATAACGCAGGCGAAGATCAGCATTGCCAGATCCGGCTGTTCGGTCATGAACAGAGGACCTGCCTGAAGACCGTGAATCGTCAGACCTGCAATCAGCATTGCGGTGATTCCATCTCCCGGAATTCCGAGTGCCATCATCGGGATCAGTGCACCACCGAGGGAAGCATTGTTTGCTGTCTCAGAAGCCCACACACCTGCCGGATTCCCTTTTCCGAAGCTGTCCGGATCTTTGCTGATGCTCTTTGCATATCCGTAAGCAACCATGTTGGAGATACCAGATCCCATTCCCGGAAGGAAACCGATCCAGAGTCCGGAAGCGAAAGCAAAGGCGATCGTCTTGATGTTCTCAATGATATCCTTAAAGCTAACACCGAGACCCTTCATGTTTCCGACATTTGCGTCCGGCATCTTTGCCTCACCGCGGGCAGAGTCACGGATAATCTGGCACATTGCAAACATACCAAGCATCTGTGCAACCGTGCTGATTCCACCGGAGAGGTAGGTGTTTCCAAATGTAAAACGGGTAGCTCCGTTGATCGGGTCCATACCGATGCATCCCATCAGCAGTCCGATTCCGGCAGCCATGATTCCCTTAAAGATATTTCCCTTTGACAGAGATGCAACCAGAGTGATTGCACAGAAGCACAGGGAGAAGTACTCCCACGGTCCAAGATGAAGCGCGAACTCTGCGATCACCGGGGAAAGTACCGTAGCGAGTGCAACAGAACCAACGGTTCCGATAAAGGAAGCGGTCATACCGATTCCAAGTGCCTTTCCTGCCTGACCATTCTTCGTCATCGGGAAGCCGTCAAAACAGGTTGCAATTGCGGAAGATGATCCCGGAATACCGATCAGAACCGCAGAGATGAAGGTTCCGGAAACACCTCCGATCCAGATTGCAAGAAGCAGTACAAATGAAGTTTCCGTGGAAAGTCCGAATGTCACCGGAAGCAGTAACGCAATACCGAGGGTTGCGGACAGTCCCGGAATCGCACCGAAGACGATTCCAAGTGCAACCATCGCGATGATCAGCACCAGATGAAGTGGCTGAAGACAGATCATCAACGCATTTATGTATTCTGCCATGATTGTTCCTCCTCAATAAATTTCTCAGATATCAGATAAATAAAATAAATCAATCTAAATAAAGTAAATCAATCAAATGAAAAAGTAAAACAAATAAAACAAATCAAATAAAGCAAACGAGTCAAAAGCAAACTCTTAGGAGAAAAGAATTCCTGCCGGGAGTTTTACCTGGAATCCGAACACAAACATTGCATACAGACCGGCGGTCACCAGAATGGCAATGAGAATGGACGGAAGCAGTTTTACTTCACTGTTGCCCTTCAGATCATAGATAAATACAACCGTTGCAAACGGGGTTGTGATCAGAAATCCTAACCAGGTCATCGCAATCGCGTAGATTACAAGGTAAGCAAAACTTCTGCTGATCTTTAACACGCCACCCTTTGGGAAATACGGTTTTTCCTCAATCGCGCTCTCCTTCACACCCTTGATAATCAGCGCAATGGAACTCATCGCAATCAGAACAAGTGCCACATACGGCAACAGTCTCGGTCCCGGTTCAAGCAGTTTTGCCGGCTGTTTTACAGACTGTGTCATAAAGAAGAAAAATGCACAGCCGATCAGTCCCACAATTCCGGTCACGGTATCTCTCCGCATCTTCATAATCCGATAATCTCCTCTCTTTTAAAATGTCCCGGGAGGTTTTGGGCTTCCCAGGACATTCGTCGTACATCCTTATGTCGTAACTGTTCTGTACAGTTACCCTTCTTAAAATTTTAAAACTTCCAGATAGATCTTTACTCCTGAACAAACATATCCAGATCTTTTGCGATCTCAACGAACTGAGCGTACTCGTCGTCACGAATCTTCTTAGACTCCTCAAGATCATGCCATCCCGGGATGTTACCGATTCCTGCGATGCCATCGTTTACAGTCTGATCTTCTACAACTGCCTTCATTGCCTCGTTCATGTTCTTAACCATCGTCTCGTCCATGCCAGCCGGTCCTAACAGATAGTGGTAAACAGACAGCGTGCAATCCTCAAAACCCTGCTCCTGAAGAGTCTTGTAGTTGTCCGGCAGTTCTTCCGGATACTCAGAGATCGTCACACCGTCAGAAGCTACGGTACCGATAACTTTGAGCTTTCCAGCTTTCTCATACTCCTGTGCGTTACCGACATTGACAACACCGATATCGATGAAACCACCTGCTAAGTTGGTCAGACGATCGGACTCAGATGCACACTCTACGGAGTTTAACTCAATTCCAGTCTTCTCAGTCAGCATACCGAAGAGGAAGGTGTTTGCTCCTGCTGCCGGCATACCTGCGTTTAACTCACCCGGATGAGCCTTTGCGTACTCAACGAAACCTGCGAAATCATCATACGGAGCATTTGCCGGTACTGCCAGGGTGGAGAAACCGTTATCCTGAAGGCAGGCAATCAGGGTGAAGTCCTTGATCGGGTTTGCCTCAGAGTTTCCGGTGATGTACTGGATGTTCAGTGCGGAGGTTGCTACGGTCAGAGTCGTTCCATCCGGCTTTGCGGAAGCTACGGTCTGATGACCAACGGTGTTGCTGTCGTAGTTGGTTACGGTTGTCTTTAAACCGTACAGACGGTTAAGTCCCTCGCTGTAATAACGGATTCCTAAGTCAGAACCACCACCTGCTTTACCCGGAACAACAAGAGTGATTGTCTCATTCTTCGGGAAACCGATGTCGCCTGCGTCTGCAACTGCACTTCCCTCTGCGCTTGCGCCTGCGGTCGTGGTATCCGTAGCCGGTGCATCTGCCTTGTCAGACTTGCTACAAGCAGTTGTTGCTACCATTGCAACTGCCATAACACCTGCCATTAAGATATGACTCCATTTTTTCTTCATAACATTCTCTCTCCTTATCTTGCTTTTGTCTTACCCCAAAATTCACTTTGTTTAATGAAACATTTTTGACACATTTTCTTATCCATCAAGCTTTTATCCTGATTTTTTATTGATTTTTCAGGTTTTCTTGTCTCTCTGTGTCCTTACAATGAGATTATATTACAATTACGGAGATTTTACAAAACCCAATTTTTTATAGTTCTCATATCATTTTAGTTATATATAGTCATTTCTTAAAATAACTATAAAAACATAACTTAGAAGGGGATATCTCCCACCTTCATAGGCAGGTGACATCCCCTTTCCTATTTTTCCCCTCAAAATTCTGACCAAAATCACCGCACAGTCTCTGACTTTACAATCGTCTTGATGACTTCATCCATATTTAACGGTTTTGTGATATGAGCGTTCATCCCTGACTTAACACTGTGCTCAATATCCTCCTGAAATGCGTTGGCAGACATCGCTATGATCGGAATCCTCTTTGCATCCTCCCGATCCAGACTTCGAATCTGTCTTGTCGTCTCCCAGCCTCCCATAACCGGCATCATGATATCCATCAGAATCACATCAAAATATCCCTCCTCTGATCCCAAAAAGAGTTCAAGTGCCTCCTTTCCATTCCAGGCTTTTGTAACCAGAGCACCCTTCTCCTCCAAAAGATACTCCGCCACCTGCATATTGAGTTCATTATCCTCCACCAGAAGAATGTGGCGACCGCCAATCTCATAAAGGAAGGAAGTGTCCTCGTTTTTCTTCTCCTCTCCCTGTTCTGAGCGATCGATCTCAAACGAAAGATGAACAGTAAATGTGGTTCCCTCCCCCAGCTTGCTCTCCATCTCAATCGTGCCATTCTGGAGTTCCACCAGTTCTTTCGCAATCGACATTCCAAGACCGGTACCTGTATAAGTTGTTCTTGACGATACTTTTTCCTGTGTAAACGGCTCAAAAATATGCTTCTGAAACTCCTCACTCATTCCAATTCCAGTATCCCGACAGATAAACTCAAACTCTGCACGGTCTTCTGTGCTCGACACTTCCCGGGTACTGACAAAGATCTGTCCATTTTCCCGATTATACTTCACCGCATTGCTCGCAAAGTTCATCAACAGCCTCTGCAAATGAAGGGGGCTTCCAATCAATCTCCTATGTACGATCTGATGTTTATCTACATGGTAGGTGATTCCACATTCTCTGCACTGCATTTGAATAATCTCATTGAGTTTTTCTAAAAGCTCCGGCAGACAGAACGATCGATGATCCAGTTTCACTTCTCCGGATTCCAGTTTGCTCATATCCAGAATATCATTGACAAGCTCCATCAGATATCCGCTTGCCGTCTTTACTTTTGAAAAGCACTCCCTCTGCAACTTCTGATCGTCCGGATTATGCTCTGCAATCTCTATGATTCCGCGAATTCCATTGATCGGCGTCCGGATATCGTGACTCATCCGTCTGAGGAAATTCGTCTTTGCATCACCGGTAATCTTGAGCTGTCTCTGGTATTCCTTTTCTTTTTTCATCTCCTCGGTCACATCGGAAATCAAATACAGAACTGAATTCATCTTTCCGGACTGATCCGTGTGCTGAGAAACAATTTTGACCGAAATCCAGTTCCCGGACTGATTCTCATAAGTAAACGAGATGAAATTTTTCCCTCTCAGGCGTTCCTCCACCGTATGAATCTCTGTAAATTTCAGATACTCCTCCCTGTATGTATCCCGCACATAGGATTTTGAAATTCTTTCAAAAATTTTGTCAGCCCTCGACGAATACGGTGCAAACTTCACTCTGATCTTCTCCGGAATTTTGATCCACTCCGATTCTCCGTTTTTCAGATTCACCAGAAGCGTCGCTAAATACACCTTGTTCTCCGCCTCAATGATGTCATAGGATTTCTTTAACTCATCAAAATTCTTTTTTTGCAGATACCACGAGATTCTGGCAATGACCACACAGAGGACAAAATAAAGTATAATGATCGCAAGCTGAATCATATAGTATGGGCGATAGATCTCATTGACAGAAAGCATCAGATGAATCGTGTAATCCTGATAATTTGCCTCGCGAACATACCACTGTTTGCCGTTATACTTGATTCGTCTCAAATTTTCTCTGACCAAAATCCCCTTTTCCGAGATTTTTTCCAGTTTTTTAACCGCCTCTTCCTGCTCCTCATTTTTATTTGTCGCAAGAATCCGGTCTCCTTTGCTGATGATGAGGAAAGCATCCTGATCAATCATTGTCCCCTCAAAAATATTTTCGAGCGTGATATCATTTACCCCATCTTTGACCGTATCCTGCAACACATAAGCCAAAATCACGCCCGCCTCATCCTTGCGGGCAACTACGGCAACATCATAGGTCTCTTCTCCCCTGTCTACACGCGTCATATACACTTTCTTGGGACATTCGATGATTTCTTTTACGCTGTCACTCTGCAAAAGATCTTTCCATTTGAAAAAAGTATCTCCGTCCGTCGTCGTCTGTAAAACCGTGTTCAAATTCTCATCGAGCACGAGAATCCCCTTTAGTCTCTGTTCTCTCGCATACTGATTCAGGCGCTCCGATTTTGCCGAATCACGTTCTATCGAATCATTTTTTACCGAATCACTCTTTGCCGGATCACTCTGCTCATTCTGCTCTAAATTGTTCGCAAATTCCACCGTTTTATCAAGCAGTCGCACAAGGCTCTTTGTCCGGTCGTTTGCCCGATAATTGTCATAGGTCTCGAGTTTTTCTTTTGCATACTGGATGCTCTGATCGCCAAGCGTCTCTGCATAATTCAGTCCCATCCCGACCATCGTCTTATGACCGCCAATCAAAATTGCAAAAAACAGAAGTACCAGAATGATCATTTCTTTTTTTCTTCTGAAAATTCTGGAAATCCTGGATATACTGGATATACCGAAAATCGTGCTCATGATTCATTCCCCTCTGCCAAAGATTTTTCAAGATCCAGATGATATGTCTCAACAATCTGTGCGGTCGTCCCATCCTCAAGCATCTGTTTCAACGTGTTATCCAGTTCTTCCACAAACGCCGAATCGTAATCTCTCGAAAAAGCGACTCCCAATTTTGAGGAAAACAGGCTCTCCTCCAAGATTCGGTATTCCTCCGGCGCAGTACTCACAAAGGTGTTCAAGGCACTCTCGTGACCACAGATCGCCTCCACATAATTTTTTCGGAGAGCTCCATACACCTCATCCATATTGGAAAATGCATACACCTTCTCCACATCCGGGACCCGTTCCTTCGTTGGATGTAGCAAATACTCTTCAGCTTTTCCCGTTTCCTGAACCGCCACCGTTTTCCCGCAAAGATCCTGAATCTGGTAAATCTCACTGTTTGCGCGAACTGCAACGACCTGACTGCTGTAAAGGTATGGACCTGCCCACTGATACTCCTCCTCTCTGCCATTCATGCTAAAGCATCCCCACAGACAATCCACGGCATGACTTTCAAGATAATCCTTCTTATCCTCCCACACAATCTGCTTAAATTCCGGTTCATATCCCATCCGGTGCAGGGCCTCAACTGCGAGATCTACATCCACACCGGTAAAGATTCCCTCATCATTCTGATAGACATAAGGCTCAAAACGGTCACTTCCAATCACGATTGTCTCTCTGTGCGCCTCATGCGTCTGCTCACTTTTTGCAGAACATCCCGCCAAAACAAGACTCATTCCCAAGCTCAAGATCACACTTGCAATTTGAATCTTCGCAATTTTTTCAATCTTTGCAATTTGAACGTTCCCCATCCTTCTGTCTTTTCTCATCACTGCTCGCTCCCTAAAATGTTTCGCATTACCTCTTCAATCTTTACACCATCAATCGGTTTTGCGATATGACCGTTCATTCCTTTGGAAAGTGCCACCTTCTTGTCCTCCTCGAAGGCATTTGCAGTCATCGCAATGATCGGAATCTTTGCCTTCTTCTCATCTGCCATAGACCGGATTTCCTGTGTCGCCTTATATCCGTCCATGTTTGGCATCTGCACATCCATGAAAATCAGATCATAACTTCCCGCCGGCATTTGTTCCATCTTTGCAACACATTGGATTCCATCTGACACGCGTTCCACCTTTACTCCAAGATCTTCGAGAATCGTGATTGCAATCTCCGCATTCAAATCATTGTCTTCCGCCATCAAAATACGTTTTCCACTGATCGACGTTTTCTTTTTCCCATCAGAATCGGCTGTCTTCTCCACATTCTTTTCATAATAGGCCCTGTCCGCAATCCAATGCTCAAGGATTACCGTAAATTTGCTTCCCTTCCCAAGTTCACTCTCTACCTCAATGCTTCCTCCCATCACCTCAACATATTTCTTGATAATCGGCATTCCAAGACCCGTTCCCGCGATCTTCCCTGTCGTGGTATTTCTCTCCCTCGCAAACGGCTCATATAAATTTGGAAGAAAGTCTTTGCTCATTCCAATTCCATTGTCAATGACTTCCGTTTTGATCCGCACATATCCGGATTTTGCCCCCGGAATCTCCCTCGATATGACAACGACCCTTCCACCATTCGGTGTATATTTAATCGCATTGCTGACAAGATTTACAAGAATTTCCTGAATCTTTGTAACGTCACACATAATATGAGTGTGCTCCACATAGGCTTTATGAATGTAGCGAATATTTTTCTTCTTCGCCTCCACTTCAAACACACCATGGATCTCTTTTAAAATGTCAGAAGCCTCTGCATAGCTCTCATCCAGTTCTACTTTTCCGCTCTCAATTCGCGCCATATCAAGGATATTGTTTATAATCGATAAAAGTAGTTTTCCTGACTGTTCAATTTTTTCCTGATAATCGAGAAGTTTTGGATCGGTGAGTTCCTTCTTCATCAGCATGTTATAGCCCAAAAGTGCATTCATCGGTGTCCGGATATCGTGAGACATGTTGAAGAGGAAATTTGTCTTCGCCACGTTTGCACACTCTGCCTCCTGCTGAGCTTTTCTCGCCTTTATCAACAGATAAAGAAAAATCAGAGAGATCACGATGAAAAATCCCACAATCACAACAATCACCATTCGAAGATTGTCTTCTATAAACTCCTCCAACGATACTTTTCCTCTGGTATTTTCATACATCGCATAGGCACCGGACAACTTGGAAGTCGGAATCGTGTTCAGCGTTTTATTTAAAATCGACAACAGAATCGTATTCTGTTTGGTGACGGCAAATGAGGACGCACTGGCTTTCGTCAAGAAAATACTGTGAATTTCCTTGTCCTGTTGGCTGCTTGCCGACTGACCTGCCTTCACAACAAAGCAGTCCGCAGTCCCATTTCTCACTGCTTCCGTCACATCGCCTGAGGAATTGCACTCATAGATCTTCCACTGAGGGTAACTTTCTGCAAGATACCACTTAGATAACAGATTATCCCTGCTGACAGCAACTATATTCTCTGCTTCCTCATCAAAATAATCCTTCTTTGTAATCACCGCCGTATTGATCTCAAAAACCGTATTGGACAAAATGATCCCATTCTGTTCCGCCTTGTTTGAATTCTGATTTACATGAAAAATTACATCAATCTGATTCTCTTTGAGCGCTCTCAGTTGTCCTTCCTGGGTATCGAACCCCGTCAACTCAAAAGTTAAACTTCCATTTCCAAGACAGTCTGACGCATAATCGATATAGTCGTTGATAATACCAACCGGATTTCCGGTCTCTTCATCGATCAGACTGATCCCCTTATCGCTCTTTAAATATCCGATCCGGATCGTTCCATGTTGATTCAGCCATCTCTTTTCCTCATCCGTAAGGATTTCATAGGAATTGGTAGAAAGAAATCGCTTATAAAGATCCTCCTTGAAAAAAGGTCTGTCATGTTCAATTCTACGCATCGAACTATCAAGTTCGTCTTTTAAATCTCTCCGGTTTTGATTGATCACAAAATAGATGTCAGAACTTCCAATAGATGTAACCGCAGAAAATCCATAGTTTCCCCATTTGGGTGCTTCCGTTGAAATAAAGCAGTCGATCTCCTGATTTTGAATCTTTTCCAGGGCATCTTCTGTGCTGATGATGTTGACATGTTGCATGTCCAGATTGTGCTTTTTCTCCCAATCATACAGCAACCGTTCCGGAGTGCTCTGTTCTAGTACTCCGACACGTTTTCCATTCAAGGTCTTCAAATCAACGGCAGAAATATCGGTCTTCACAAGATCCGTATACAGATAATAGCGTTCTTCCCCCATCGGCAAATCCGAAAACAGCATGGTTTTAGCGCGATCTTCGGTATAAGAAACACCTCCCATGATGTCGATCTCACCTGCCTCAATCTTCTCAAAACAGTCCAGCCAGGTGCAGGTTACATAATCGTAATTCCAACCCGTATACGCAGATACCGCCTGATGAAATTCATATCCGTATCCACTATGTTCCCCTTCTTCATTTGTGAAAATATACGATCCACCAAATGTAGCAACCCGGACTACTTTTCCTGACTTGTCCGAGATTTCCTGCGCATAGGCAGTTTTTGTCGTCCACACGATCATCCATAATATAAGGAAAAATAAAGAAAGACCACTCACAGAGATCTTATAACTTTTATTGATCGTATCGACCTCATTGCCCTTATCCCGTTGTAAATCTTTTTTCATAATCTCTTTCATCTATCGTTCTCTCCTCCCACAACCAGAAAGAATTTGGCACTTATCTCCCCCTGTGCCGAGTGCGCACACAAGAAAGAATGGGCCTTGACACATTCTCGCGCCGAGGCGCGGTTGCTTCGGCAACTATCTTCCCCTGTGCCGAGTGCGCATAAAAAAACCGTCTGTCAAGATAAACTTACACAGACGGCATAAAATGGGTGCAAAATCCCCATTAAAAATAATCAATAAAACAAACAAATGAATCGATAAATAAACGAAACAATCGTCCATTTATTTATGTCTCTATTGATGCAACCGGCTGTCATAACCTACTAACTAAATACAAAAATAGTAAATCTTAGACCCATTTGGCTTTGTGTCCCTGCCTTTCGACAGGTTTACCCAATATGAAGTTGTTCTAAAATCAATCTAAATCGACATTATTTTACTTAATCGCAGGATTTCTGTCAATATTTCAAATACACTAATTTGAATCATTCTTCCCGACATCTCTTCATCAGATTGCCAGTCTAGTTTTCCTGCCTGTCTTGAATTGCTACTTTCTTTGCTTACTCCATTCAAGTCGACGCTCGCGGAGACTTGGCGCGTGATTCTGGTCAGCTCTGCTGACATCTTCCAATCAGAATCACTGCGCATCCACGCGGAGCGTATAACTCAGAAGGGGATTGTCTCCCCTCCTGAGAAAGTTTGCGATCCCCCCCACCTATAGAGGAGGGGGACATCCATTCTGAGTTATAAAAAACGCTGTCACACATTGATCGTGTGACAGCGTTTTCGCTCTTAGCTATAAAGATGCTTTTAACAAACCTTTCTTGTGAACCCTTACTTTACGCGGGATAAAAGGCAGACGGTTTCTATCCCCGCGGTCGCCGGAAACATGTCGACGCAACAGCTTCTCTCCACACGGTATCCCGCATTTAAAAAGCTCTCCAAATCTCTCGCAAGACTCGTCGGCTTGCAGGAGATGTAGACAATTCGATCTACATTGTAGTCAATGATCTTGCCAATCGCCTTCGGATGGATACCATCACGCGGAGGATCAAGCACGATCAGATCCGGCTTATCGGTGATCTCATCGATAACCTTCAGCACATCTCCGGCAATGAAATCGCAGTTGGAAAGTCCGTTCAGACTTGCATTTTCCTTCGCCGCTCCGACAGCCTCTGCGACGATCTCCACACCGATCACATGATCAGCAACCGGCGCAATCACCTGTGCGATCGTTCCCGTTCCGCTGTAAAGATCAAAAATGACTTTGTCCTTCGTCTCTCCGACATAGGAACGTGCCGTATCGTAGAGCACTTCTGCACCGAGAGAATTCGTCTGGAAGAACGAGAACGGAGTGATCCGAAATTTCAGTCCCAGAATCTCCTCATAGAAATAATCCTGTCCATACAGAACCGTCGTCTCATCGCTCTGAACCACATCCGCAAGGCTATCATTGAGAATATGTAAGATTCCCGCAAACGAACCTTCCAGATTCAGAGACAATAACGTCTCCTTCCAGCCAGCTAAAAGCGTCTCCTGCGTCTCGGAAAGCGTCTCCGTCTGACCGGAGGTCACGAGAGCAACAAGGATCTCACCGGTCTTCACCGCACGGCGCACAAGAAGGTGGCGCAGATAACCTGTGTGCTGAAGTTTCTTGTAAAATCCGACCTGTTTCTCTGAAAAATAGCGCAGCGTTGCCCCAAGAATCTGATTGAAATCCGAGTGGACGATCCGACAGTCCGTCGTCGTTACAATGTCATAGAAACTGCCTCTCTTGTGCATGCCAAGCGCGAGCGGTCCGTCCTTGTACTCGTCACCGAACGAGAACTCCATCTTGTTACGATAACCATCCTGAATCGGGCTTCCCTTAATCCCCTCAAATCCATACTGATTCTCTCCGCAGACAGGATCAAGCAGTTTCTTTACCTGCTCCGCCTTGATTGCGAGCTGTTCCTCATACGGAAGACTCTGGTAGAGACAACCGCCACACACGCCAAAATGCGGGCAGACATTCTCTTTCTTCTCCAACGGCGACGGCTCCACAATCTCTAAAAGACGCCCCTCACAGCGTCCCCCTTTTTTCTTGTTGATAACTCCGCGCACCTTCTGTCCCGGGATCGTATTCTTTACCGTCACACGCTCCCCATCCACAAAACCGACTCCCTTGTTCGGAAAATCTACCCGTTCAATAACCGCCTCAAAAAACTCTCCTTTTTTCACACTGCTCTCCTTTTTCATCTTTCATTTCAATTTATCTTAATTTATCTTGTCTTAATCTATCTTATCTCAATTTATCTTTTTTATCTATCCTAATGCCATCTACTCGCTAATGCAATCTACCCGACAACAAAAAGAATGGTTCTTGGCACAATCGTACAAAAAGGGGCGTGCCTCAAACCAGCAAGGCACGCCCGGCATTCTTCTTATAAGTTGACGAGTTCTCGATTAACTCTCAATAGATACTTGATCTATTCTCGATTATTTCGTCTTCTCGTCCTTCTCATCCTCATCCTCGAAGAAGTCATCGTCGAAATCATCATCGAAATCGTCCTCAAAGTCTTCCAGATAATCCGGAGTAAAGAAACGGTAAACGCCATATGCAATCGCTGCTACCGCTGCCACTGCTCCGATAATTGCCAATGCCCAGAGGATAAAGGTTTTCTTCTTCTCCTCTTCTTCCTTTCTGTGCAGAAATTCGTTCAGTTTCGTAGAATTCATGATCTCCTCTACACGACTCATGGCATCTTTGCTCATCGTATCGAATCTGTTCATAGGTTCACGTCCTTTCTGTCATTGTGGCAAGAAATAAATATCTGCCCCATTGATAATAAGTATATCATCTTTTGCGTCTTTTTACTATCCCATTCCAAAAATTTTCGTTACACTTTTTTCAATTTCGCAAAAGAGGCAAACATCTTTTTCTCTCCGACCTTGTCGAAATTCACCTTGACCTCAAAGTCTCTTCCGCCATCCTGAACACTTAAGACCGTTCCCTCGCCAAACTTGATGTGGCGCACCCGGTCACCCGGACCGTAGTCGAGCGCCCCTGCCTTCTCAACCGTAAAGGTCTTTCCAAATGCCGGAACTGCCGGCGTGGATTTCATGCCAAATTTGCTGACGCCGAGCTGACCCTGACGCTGTTTCCATGACGGCTCTGTCGGCTTTGCATGCTCATTTCTGCGCTCATAGGTGTTCTTCTGCTCTTTCTCGATCAGCTCCGGCGGAATCTCATCCACGAAACGGCTGACTTTTGCAAAACGAGTCTCTCCATTCACCATACGGCGACGTGCTCCGGTCAGCACGAGACGCTCTTTTGCACGGGTGATTCCCACATAGGCAAGTCGTCTCTCCTCCTCAAGATCTGCGCGATCATCGGAGAAGATTGCCATCGAGCTCGGGAAGAGTCCATCCTCCATTCCGCTCAAGTAGACAACCGGGAACTCAAGTCCCTTTGCGCTGTGAAGCGTCATCAGCGTCACGCGGTTCTCCGAATCATCCATCTGGTCAATGTCTGCGACGAGTGCCACCTGCTCCAAAAATTCATCGAGCGTCGGATGTTCCTGATTGTCCCAGTAATCCACCGCCTTGCTGACAAGTTCATCGATATTCTCCAAACGGGTCTGGCACTCGATCTCGCCCTCCGCCTTGAGTTCTTCCCGATATCCCGTCTTTTCCAGAATCGCCTCAATCAGCTCTTTGAGATCCGATCCGCCCTGAAGCATCTGGCGAAACTCCTCAATCTGTGAGACAAAGACCTGAAACTTTCCTGCTGATTTCGCAAGTCCCGGAACTGCCAGAGCTCGCACACACGCCTCATAGAATCCCAATCCCTGCTCAGATGCCCATGCCGTCACCTTCGCAATCGAGGCCGCTCCGATTCCCCGCTTTGGCACATTGATGATTCTCTGCACCGCAAGGTCATCCCTTCCATTCGCGATCGTCTTCAAATATGAGAGAATGTCCTTGATCTCTTTTCTCTGGTAGAAGTTGATTCCTCCGACTAAACGGTAAGGCACATTGTGGGAAATGCATTTTTCCTCGATCAGACGGGACTGTGCATTCGTGCGATAGAGCACGGCATAATCCTGAAACGGTCTGCCGTCCTTCAAGATATCATTGACAATTCCCTCTGCCTCCTCATACGCCTGATCGTAATGGCGGAACACAACAGGAACGCCCTCTCCGTTTGCCGTCCAAAGCGTCTTGTCTTTTCGTCCCTTATTGTTTCGGATCACTGCGTTTGCCGCATCGAGGATATGCGTCGTGGAGCGGTAATTCTGCTCAAGTTTGATGACTCTTGCGCCCGGAAATGCCTCCTCAAAACTGAGAATATTCTGGATGTTCGCACCGCGGAAGCGATAGATCGACTGATCGTCATCACCCACCACGCAGAGATTCTTATACTTATTTGCAAGCAGATGAATCAGCACAAACTGTGCCGTGTTCGTGTCCTGGTACTCATCTACCATGATATAGCGGAAACGCTCCTGATAGTAGTCGAGAACCTCCGCATCTGTCCGGAACAGATCAACGGTCTTAAAAATCAGATCATCGAAGTCGAGCGCATTGTTCTTCTTGAGTTCCTCCTGATAGAGCTGGTAGACTTCCGCAATCTTCTTCTCTCTCCAGTCTCCGCCGGCATTCTCAAGGAACTGCTTCGGATCGATGAGTTCATTCTTCGCCGAGGAAATCGCCGCCATCACTGCTCTCTCCCGAAACTGCTTCGGATCAAGCTCCATGCGCTTTAAAATCCGCTTCATCACCGTCTTCTGATCGTCGGTATCATAGATGCTGAAATTGCTCTCATAGCCGATGCGATCGATAAAACGGCGCAAAATCCGCACGCAGGAAGAGTGGAACGTGCTCACCCAGATACTCTCCGGGCAGAATTCCACCAGCTTATCCACACGCTCCCGCATCTCACCGGCAGCCTTATTCGTAAACGTGATTGCCAGAATGTTCCACGGGTTTACTTCTTTCTCTTCTATCAAATACGCAATGCGGTGTGTCAGCACCCTGGTCTTTCCTGATCCAGCTCCTGCCAACACAAGAAGCGGTCCTTCTGTACAAAAGACCGCTTCTTTCTGCATCGAATTTAAGGTATCATAAATTGCCATCGTTTTTTCGTCCTGTCCTTCCCACTTGTTACCGCTCATTATAGCATAATTTCCGAACAGGCGCAATTCTTATAACTCTGATGAGTCTTATACTCTTATGAATCCGATGAGGCTTATGAGTCTTATAAGGCGGAAGATCTCACGAGGCAATCTGAGGGATACCGGAGTCCTCACACTCTCCCGTGTTTTCCACATTTTCTGCCTTCTTTCTCTCATTCTCCTGCCCCTTCGCCCCGTGGCAGAGCATGTCTCTCAAATCATCGAGAGTGAGATTCTGATCCTCCAGAAGTTCGTTTACCTGACGAAATTTTTCCATCAAAATCTGATCCTGAAGTTTTGAAGCCCGCTCCTTCAACGTCTCGAGACAGCTCTCATACTGCTCAATCGATTCATAAGTCTGTACAAGTTCATCCTCATATTTTTCCAGCGGGGTCCTGCGCGCCCGTCTTGCCATATCGATTCCCTCCTTGGAATTCTTATTCATTTTCTCCGCTTTTCCCGGCGTGTCCACCTTCTTATTTTTCTTTGGACTTCCGGGAAGCTAATGCTATCTTTTATAAATATATGGAATCGTTGTAAAATTTATGCACGCAAAAAGGCGATGGCCCAACCCAAAATGTGGGGGTCAGGTATCGCCTTTCCGGTAAATGATTCATCTGTACAATCCCTAAGGATTATGGGTACTGCGGATCACTTATATTATAAGTTTATCACAGGCTTTTTTCGATTTCAAGTCACAATATCAGATCTAAAATACTAAAAGAAAATTAACATTACAGTATCATTTTAGTATCAAAAAGACCTAACTAGGTGGAGTTTTCCCCATAGTTGAGCCTTTTCTACTTGTCATCTGGTTTTCAATACTATAATCTATGGGGAAATATGGGCTTTTTTCTTGTCATTTTTCCTGTATTTATCATTCTTCTTTTTACCATTTTATCCCTGTTTTTTCTGTTTGTTTCATTTTTTAGTACTGTTTTAGTACTGCTCGTACTGTTCCCCGGGATAACTCCAAGATCAATACAATTCTCACACAAGCGCCCCTATAATTCAAGCGCGACTCGCTCCGTGCTACTCGTCCATGTATGATTAAATCGTCCCACACCGTTGCCAGTGAGTGCACGCGCATAAATCCGGCTGTATTCCTCCGCCTCCGGAAGAAACGGTCTCAGGCTCTTGCTGGCAATGCTCCGCAAGTGTCGGATTGCTTTATCATATTCCCGGCGGATCACATACCCCTCTGTTCCCTGCTCCTTGGCGATCTGTGTAAACGTCTGATCGTTCCTGTATCGCCGTTTAATGATCTCCGGCTGATTATCCGGTAACTTGTCCACATATCCCCATAAAAGGGCGCTGAGGGCTTCCCCGTCCACTTTATCGGCAACCTCATCCTCAAGAACGTCTCCCGCTCCCAGCGTGTCCATATATTCCAGATCGTCCCCGTCATCTGCTCCCGCCATCGGTGCATTGAGGCTCATCACGCCCCTTATATAGACGTTCTTTTCGATCTCGTGGACACTTTCCCGGCTCACGTTCAGATAATAGGCTACAAGGTCAATCGGGGGCTTTCTGCCATATTCCAGCCGGTACGCATTGCAAAAACGCTCATATTGCTGTATCTGCTCCAACCTGTGCGCCGGAAGATGCAAGGAACTGTTTTCTGCCATGTATCGCCCGATCCTCTGTCTGATCCAGAAACCGGCATAGGTGAGGAACTTCACGCCCGCCGTAGGGTCGTAGTTTTCAATCGCCGGATACAGCGCCAAAAAGCCCTCCTGTTCCAGATCCTCCATGATTCCGCTCTCCCGGTACTTCCAGACAAGGGAATGAATAAAGCCCCGCACCTGATCGTAAAGGGCTGTCATGTTCTCCGGTACATTCTCCCCGGCTCTGATCCGCTCTACAAGCTCCTCGTTCGTCATTTCCTCACCTCATCCCATCACTACTCAAACATACATGTCAAAACACCGCTGAAGACAAGGCAGACACCAAATAAAATCAACTTTGCTCTCGCCTGTGTCAGCTCTGCCCCGCGCCGGTTGATTCGCTGGTGGCACAAAATCGAACTGCCGACCGCCGTCAAGATCGTCCCGTACAACATCCGCGCCCCTCCTTTCTGCTTCCAGCGGGAGCGGGAGTTTGCAAGGGAGTAACGTTTTGTTACATCCCCAAGGGTGTCGCGTTTTGCTACACCCTTTCTCTGATCTGCCCGCCGGTTATTGTAAGAAAATTATACCTTGGCACGCTTAAATAAACAATATCCGGGGATTTTTCAGACACTTTCACGCTTGCCGGTGCTGATCCGCTCCATGCTGTCTCAAATTATGAGACAATTCACCTGCTGGAACGATCACAAAGGGGGTAGAAATTTGCGACTCCCTTTCCATCCCAACAAGAACACCAGTTCTTTAAGGTACCCGATGGGGTAGCGATTCGCGACTCCATCCCCTCAACCATTATTTGATCGAACATACTTTCCCGAACTCCAGTTCTTTTAGGTATGGTCAAGCAATCCCCCGCGGTATCGTGTCAAGAAATCGCCCTCCGGCAGTCGCTGGAAGCCTGTACGCTGATCGTTTTCTAAACTTTTAGAATTCGACTCAGTACCAAAACGGTATTGAGTGGGGTCGATCTTCTCGACTCCATCAAATGCCTCCCTGTTTTAGGGAGTCACAATGTGCACCCGCTCCCCATGATTTGAGGTATGTGTTCGCCTGATCGGCAAGGGTATCCATACCGCGGAACCCCTTTTTAGGGTGTGAGAAATGTCACCATGCGCCCTTTTTAGGGTGTCCGAAATGTCAGATTCTCTTTTTTGGGGGGTCGGAAATGTCGGGAATCCTTTTTAGGGACTGCCAAATCTGTCGATAGCTCTTTTTAGGGACTCAAAAAACTCGTGATAGATCCCGCTCCCGGCGCACCTGACAGAACAAAACGTTCTCTCAGCTCCGGCAAAGATGCACCGACAAAACGGCGCTGAGTCTGTCACAGGCGACACCAGCGACCGCCTGCCCCGGTGTTTTACCGGCTCAGATCCCTTTCCGATACCTGAGGTATATTGGTTACTCAAAAAAGAGACACCAATAACCGCTCCCTCGGGCTTCTCTCATGCTTCCCTCATGCTTCACGGCTTCATTTTCCGTTATTCGCGTCTCGGCTTCCTCACGGCTTCACAGCTCTTTTTCCGCAACCGCTACCCAAATTTGGGTAGCAAGTTTCATCGCTCCTTGAATATCTTAAACCCTCCAACATTCCCCAACATTTTGCAACAATCAGCGCTCGCAACGTTGCGATAAAATCCGAGTATTTCCGAGTATCAGGGTTTAGTAACGTTACCAAATCTCAATAGTAACGTTACCATTCAAGAACCTTGTAAAACCTTGTTGAATCGCTGAAGAATCTGAAGTTTTCTGAAGTTGCAACGTTGCAATAGACCCTAGCAAAACCTAGCATAAATCTTAGTGTTTCTTAGTGTGCAATGTTATCAAATGTTATTATCACGTTGCAGTCTTTCTCCGTACTTTTCCGTACTGCAACGTTCCGATAAACCTTGCAAAAACCTTGTCATTTCCAAGCATCCAGCCATTCCGAACGCTCGCTATTTCATCCGAACGCTCGCTATTCGTTTGTTTTGGAACGTTGCAACGGGAGCGGGACTGTTTGGAGCGTTCCATTCGTGTTTGTTTTGGAACGTTCTGTTCAGAACGCTCCATTCGTTTCGTTTTGGAAGTCTGCCCGCTGGTTGCCTCCGTACTCAGAAGTACGCTGGTTTCAAGCTGTCGTGTTTCACGACACCTTGCAAGTGAGGAACTCTTCACGCTTGTTTAAATCCGTCGCTTTTCACGACGGTTTTACTCAAAAAATGAGTGAAAGGCTCAGATGTCGGCAATACCGATTTCCGAGATGTCAAAAATGTTGACTTCTGAAAAGCCAAAAATGGATTCACCCCGTATTCTCTGTACAAGGTTAGCATTTGTTAGCATATTGGCTCATTCTGCCAGTTCCTGCAAATTGACAATATTTCAATCATATCGTATAATAAAAGTGAAAAACGTACGTTTTTTAATACGGTTTTATATCAGAAATGGGGGTGCTATTATGTTGGCAGTAAAAAGCATGGATGTGCGGGACAACTTCAAAACATTGTGTGATAAAATTTTCGGCGGTGAAACCCTGATCGTATCCAGACCAAAGAACGAGAACATTGTGATGATCTCTGAAAAAGAATATAACGACCTCATGAAGGCAAAGAGGAACGCTGAATATCTCGCTATGCTTGATAAATCTATGGCTGAGGCTGAATCTGGCGGATTTATTACAAAAACTATGGACGAATTGAGAGCATATGAGAAATGAATATTGTGTTTACACCTACCGCATGGGAGCAATATACGGACTTCCAGAAAGAAGATAAAAAGATCATCAAACGAATCAATGAGCTAATCAAAAGTATTGACCGTGACGGGCTTCTCGATGGTCTTGGCAAACCGGAACCACTGAAGCATAGAAAAGCGTGTAGCAGACGCATAACGGACGAACACCGGCTTGTTTATAATTTTGACAGCAATCAGAACCTTGTCATTTATTCTTGCAAATGGCACTATGAAGACTGAGTTGTTATACTTGCCAGCGTCTCCCGATCATGGTATACTCAGGGAGAAATATTAATCAACATGTTATAATCGCAAAAGAAACCAGAAAAGCACCCGGATCTCGTAGGCTCGTGATCGGGTGCTTTTTTGTGCCATGAATTGCCCGCTGTCTCCCAGATGTGACTATTAGTCACATCCGAACGTTAACAAAAGTTAACATCTGCCAGATTTCAAATCATCCTTTTCGGATGGCATGAACACTAGAACGTCAACACCTGCCCCATGCTGTGCCCTTGCCTTTCGTCTCCGGCTCTGTTATACTGATCCGGTATTTACACTGAATGCGCGAAAAGCCCACGCCTTTAGGTGAAATTAAAACGGTTTTGACACGAGCCGTATGTTATCGTTAATTCATTCATTAGAATGATTGATAATGAAAGTCTCATAGAAACGAATCAGTCTTATATACTTTCGAGTATATTTGGAAGTTCATGTATATGAGAACCCAACGAGCTTTAGCCGTTGGAGTGTCAGCCTAACAATTCCCCACCCCACACATAACCCCCCGAATTTGAGCCAAATTGCAAAGCTGTGCTCAGTGTTTTGGTGGCATCTCTGGCGATCCGGTACGGCATCGCACGGGAGCGGGACTGTATACCCATAAAACGGCACAAAAAAAGAGCGCCCATTGCTGGAACGCTCAAAAAAGGATGCTACGATGCTTTGCGATGTCGTGTCGCATACTTTAGGGGGATTGCATTGCATAGCCCCCACATGGGGGCACTGCCTGCCTTATGACCGAAACTCTTCACCACGTCCCCCATTATATCAAACCGGCTGAGGAAAGGCAAGCACCGGCGCGGATCCAGCGCGGGAGAATGCAACACTTGCCTGTTTTCCTTTCTCTCTGGTTGCCGACTTGTGCCCCCTATCTTATATCACTACTTTCAAGCATGATCTTTTGAGTGCCATTTACCTCAAAAGCTAAGGCGACACCGGCAAAGTCAGCGATCTTGATAAGATCCTCCGCTGAAAAACTCCCACGATTTAATTTATTTTGGAGAGATTGCGGGGAAATTCCCAAATACTCCGCCAGTTCAACGTTCTTTTTCCCTCTAACAGACAACAAAGCTCTAATTTTCTCAGTTACTGCCATTTTCAGCCTCTCCATATTCGTATATCGTATCACTTGCAAGATCTATCATATCATTCCAGAATACACAAGTACGACTCGGGTCAAGCTGAACTTGATTGAATAATCCCGGGATGGTTTTCAGATCTTGATAGCTTGGAATGGTATCAATATCATTCTCAACGTTGTAAAGTACGCCTTTCCCATCATCGAAAACAACCTGTAATACAAAATTGTTCATAGGCTTCACACTTTTAATTCTTGGAATCATACAAACACCTCCTTTTACGGATCACTGCCACTTATAACGGTGGCAGTTTTCTCAAGTTCTGATTGTCCCACATTTCAAGAAGCTCTTTTTGATTCTGAGCCATCCACTCTTGAACCATGTCACAGGCTCTCTTTGGAAGATCCCCCTCAGTCATTTCCATCGTTCTTAGATCAAATATTCCAACATGTTCACCGTATAAAGCATGTAGATGACTTGGTTCGTGCTCCTTTGGTTTGAAAAACATTTTGATTACAATTCCATAAAATCTACTGATTTCCGGCATTTTTATCTCCCCTTTCACTATCCTAAACCCATTATAACATACTCAAAAACGTTTATCAATAGGGATTTCTCTGATCGGTTGGAAAGTGCCACGCTTGCCAATTTTCGCCCCGTCTGGTATACTTTCCTGTGAGTGGCGAACTTCCTGAAACTCTGTAAGCTGTGTGTATGAGAAAACCCCGGTTACCTTTTCACAGGTCCGGGGCTTTTTCTTTGCTCTCTGGTGGCTTATCGAATCACCAGAAAGGCGATCGTCATAAGGAAATTCACAATCAAGGACGCTGTCAACAGCTCCTCCGTGTTCTGAAGCTCTTCCTGTAATTCTGCTCTATCTCTCTTCATGGATGATTCCCCCTGTATCTCTCTATCTCGTCCCGCTCCCGATTGTAGCGGTGCTATTTGCTCTGTCTTGCCTTGCTCAAATGCTTACGGATGCGTGTCACATTATCAAGCAAGCGAAATATATCCGTAACCCACTTGTCAATCTCATCGCCAACCTCTGCAAGCTCTCGCGCCTCTGAGCGTTCTTTGTTTGATAAATCCAAGTAGCCAATAATCAAATCGGCAGTTGTTTCCGCGTCTTTGATACCTGCCTTTATCAGAATCAGATCCTGACGACCGGAATAATAAACGCTTATCCCCGCATCCTCGCCCGGGATACTTACAGAAACAATGCGATACTTCTCGCTTAAAACTTCAAAATCCATCGGTTTACCCTCACTTTTTCAGTATTTTGTGGGACTTTCGCTCTTTTTTGAGCAAAACCCCTTTATTTTCTTCTGAAATCGTGATATGCTCGCCTCGGTTTAGGTGGGAGCGTATCACGTTTCTATCATCTCCCCCGGCAAGCGCCAACTTGTCAGGGGAGTTTTATTGTGCGCCGTCTCGATCCGGTCTTACTCGCTGGCAAGCCTCGGATTCTGAGATTCACACACCTTTTTTTGATCCCGTACACGTTGCGGGATCTTTTTTTCTTCTCGCATCTGTTCCAAAATCGCCGTGTACTGCCTGATGAAATGGCTCTGCTCAACGGTCTCCACTCGCCCTATATCAAGCTGGCTCATCTCTTTCAAATTCTCAAAAGAACCAAGCGCCCGCTGTACTGGCTCAGGCAACTTCTCAAATTCCTCCTTGGCATTATATCCAGCGTTTCGCATCCTCTTACGAACCAACGCCCACGCTTCCAGCGGGCTTACTTCCTGATCCTGTGGCATCGCTTTATGAATACAGGCGATCACTTGCCCCGGCGACGGCGGAAAACCCGTTGTTTCAGTGGAAAGATAGATCCTCAGTCCAGCGGAACCCTGAGAGTATGTATAATCTTCAAGTACTGATTGCCACGCTGACACCATAAGCGCCATATCTTGAACACTCTGCCTTGCAAATGCTTGCGGATACGATGCACGGATCACATAAATCAACTTTGTCACTTCCTCTTTCGTCAAAAGAAATCATCCCCCTCTGTTTTAATCTGACCATTAATCACCCCCAGCAAATAGTCGTTTACTGTCATATCTGGTTGACCGGCGTTCGTCTGGCGCTGGTATCCCTGCCCGCTCCGGTTTGATCCTCCGCGATCCTGTGCCCTGCTCAGCCAATTATTGATAAATGCCTCAACACCTCGCCGGGTCTTTCGCTTTGTCGGGTTTGAATCACACCACGCTGTCATCTTTTTGAGTTCGCTCTCAACATCAACAGCCGGGTACGCTTCCCGCCAGATCGCCAGCTTGCCAACTGGAACATCATAAAAAGATTTATCATTCAAGATGATCTTGATACCGGTACACGCCGGAGCGGACTCGTTCGCCTCCGGTGAATGGGTTTCTGTTTCCTGATCGTCTTTAGGGCTTGGCGCTGATATATTATTATTAATACTGTTATTGTTTATATTGTTATTATTTATACTGTTAATATTAGGGGCAAGGTTCTCGACCGAACCAATACTGACCCGTCTTTTTTCGACCCCTTTGTTTTTGATACCTCCAAAATCATCAAAATCAACATTTCCGACGCTCGAAAAATCACAATTTGCATTTTCTGCAAAATCAACCTCAACATTGTGAGTTATCCGGTAAACGTTCCCGCTCAACAAGTTCTTGTTTATGCTCCTTGTCCTCTCAACAACTCCACAGGCGATCAACTCTTTCATGTACTTTGAAAGTCGCCCCTTGCTCATCCCCAGCTCTTGACTCATTGTGTCAACTGACGGATGACACGTCTCACCGCTCCCAGCGAAACTACAAAGATATGCGTATATCGCTTTCGCCTCTGGTGAGAGATTCTTGTTTCTCATGATCTTCTGAAACACGATCCCGTAGCCTCCTTGTTCTTTCATGCCTTGTTATTCTTCCTCAAGTTTGTCAAATTCTCTTTCTGTGTTCACAATATGCACCTGTAACCGTCTGGCATATACTGCCAGCTTTGCAAGCGTCTTTTCCGGGATACAGACAAACTCCCCGCTACAAGCTCGCTCATACGCATCGTCAAGCACTCCGGCGATCTCTGAGATCTCGCTTACTGCCTCGTACCGCTCCAATGTGATCGGCTCATCTTTAAGCATCCGCTTTCACCTCTTTGTCTTTCTGGTATCCATAGTACTTACACTGAAAATACTTTTCCGGAACCTTACCGGCGATTGTGATGTACCCCTCTGCTTTAAGCTCTGTATTCATCTCCCGGATGAGAGAATAGGCTTTACCGATGGACACCCCAGCAATCTCCGCCACCTCCGGCGCTGTCAAATACTGTTTCATGTCGTTTCTCCTTTCTGTGTTTCTACTGGCAATTTTCCGTTTTTTACCCCGTACCCTATAAAGAGTACCCTTGGAGGGTTTGGAACGGGATTTAGTCGTTTTCGTCTGCACACTCAGCGGTATTTTTATTATTTCCACGCAACCGCTCAACTAAGTTTGCTTTCAGTTCATCGCTGATTGCTTTGTTCGGGCGAATCTTAACCCACTCAGTCGGTACATGAGTCAGTAAACTCCCGTCTTTGTTTCTCGCCACAACCTGACACTCATCCGGGAATCTTTCAGCCAATCTCTCAATCACAGTCTTGTAACGTCCTTGACTGAATGTCACGGTTGCACGCTCCTGATCTTTCAAGAACTCAATCACATTCTCATTGACTCCCAGCGGTTCCGGTGCCAGAATCTCCCCAGCCGGTACGCCCAGACAGTCGGCGATCCGCTCAACCGCTTCCTCTGACGCGTCGCCATTGTCAAGAATCCACTTGACTGAACGCGGATACAGCCCCGTTCTTGTGCTGATGATCTGAGCGTCAATTCCCTGATCCTCCATAATCTGCAACGCTTTCTTTCTGTTTACTTTCATGCTCTTAATCCTTTCTGATGCTTCTCTGTGCATCCCAGACACCCCAGCCCGGTTTATCTGGTTATTCTTCTGTGTCGATGATCTCAGTTACATCAACACCCAGCGCGCGGGCGATCTTACCAATCGTTGCCGGTCTGACATCGCGCCCGACGATTGCATTATTGACCGTAGGACGTGGCATCTCTGACGCTCTGGTTAATTCCGCGGTATTCATACAAGCCCGCGCCATCGCCAATTCAAGTTTTCCTCTGTCTGCTTTCATGTTCTCACCTCCTTAATACATTCAAATGCTTGTTACCTTTCTAATATACTACATACTTTTGAATGTGTCAATGTTGTTTTTACACTCAAACGCTTGTAATTAAATCTATTTTATGATATTGTTTATCTAAAAAAGGAGTTGACTAATGAATGCAGGAAAAAAAATTAAATCCACTCGACTTGCAAAGAGAATTTCTCAAAAAAAACTCGGCGAAATGATCGGAACATCTCAACAAATGATTGCACAATATGAAAAAGGTGCCCGAAATCCTAAAATCCAGACTCTACAAAAAATAGCTGACGCTCTTGACGTTCATCTTTCTGCTTTACTTGACAATGATACCTATGAAATAAAATTTGGCGCTGGTATGGTTTATAATCCTTTTACGGGTGAACTTGAACCGACAGAAACAGAATATATTGATTTGACTGATCGCGCAAAACTCATTGATTATTATGACAATTTAAACACCCTCGGAAAACAAGAAGCATTAAAACGAATTTCTGAACTTGCAGAAATAGAAAAATACATCACCCCGGACACACCACCAGATCAACCCGATCCGGTTGACCCTGACGACTCCGACCAATAAAAGGGGCGATTTGCGAAAAAGAATGATAGACCGGCGGTCTTGATCGATCACCAGAAACAATATTGTGCCCCCTTTGATCCCGCTCCCATGAAAACCCTATAAACTGAACATTTCTCAATATTCTCTGTATGTCCCAGACACCCCAGCCCGGTACGGAACGAAAGGAAGATATTGCAAAATGCCAGTATATCAAGATAAACAAGCAAAAACATGGTATGCAAAATGTTATTTTACGGATTACACCGGAATCAAGCGCCAAAAAAAGAAAGGCGGGTTTAAGCTCCGTCGTGAGGCGCTGGAATGGGAGCGGAACTTTTTGGAGTATCAACAGGGTCGCCCAGATATGACTTTCCAAGTGCTGTATGATCTGTACGCGGAAGATCTGCAAGCTCACACAAAAAAATCTACTTGTCGTAGCCGTTTGAGCCTTATCAGAAATCATATCTTGCCGTTTTGGAAAAACCGGAAGCTCAACGAGATCACGCCGTCAGATGTTCGGCTCTGGCAAGGCGAAATTCAGAAATCGGCTCTAAGTGAGTATACCAAGTATGTTGTGAATTGCCATTTGTCAACTATGTTCAACTTTGCAGTCAGATATTATAACCTGCAAGCCAATCCTTGCCAGATGGTCAAAACAATCGGCAAAGTATCCCGAAGTTTGGACTTTTGGACACTGGAAGAGTTCAACGCTTTTCTTCCCACTGTTCAAGATAATACTTTACGCGTCGCTTTTCTCACGCTTTTTTACTCTGGCATCCGGTGCGGGGAACTTTTCGCCCTGACTGTAAAAGACTTTGACGCAACAGAAAAGACGATCACTATACGAGGCACTTTTCACCGATTTGACAAGGTGGATACAATCACAACACCGAAATCAGAAAACAGCAAGCGCACAATCCCGCTCCCGGCGTTCCTTGTCTCTGAGATCCGGAACGTCATTGAAACGATTTACAGCCCCGATCCTGATGACCGAATTTTTCAAGCTGTGACCGCTTCCAAACTGTACACAGCGATCAAAAACGGCTCTCAGGCAGTGGGAATAAAACGAATTCGTGTTCATGATCTCCGACACAGCCATGTATCCTTGCTCATCAACATGGGATTCCCCGCTTTACTGATTGCGGAACGTATCGGCGACACCGTAGAAATGGTCAACAAAATTTATGGTCACTTGTACCCAAATAAACACCGCGAAGTTGCTGAACAACTGGAAAAATTAAATTTTTAGTACCGTTTTAGTACTGATAAGGCTTAACTACTTGGCAAATTCCTTGTAGTTGAGCCTTTTCTACTTGTCATCTGGTTTTCAATACTATATAATAGAGTGAGAGGTGAAAACATGAAAACAAACGAAGAACGATTAACAGACATTTTGAATCGCCTAGATTCCATCTCTTATATCAAACTGGATCGCATCCCGGAGATTGACCTGTATATGGATCAGGTCACCAGTTTTATGGAAGAGCATCTAAAGAAAGCAAAGCGAAATCCGGAGGATAAGGCACTGACCAAGACCATGATCAACAACTATGCCAAAAATAACCTGCTTCCTCCTCCAGTCAAAAAGAAATATACCAAAGAGCATATGATTATGTTGCTCTTCATCTATTATTATAAAAATCTGCTGTCGATCAGCGATATTGAACAGCTTTTTGCGCCGATCACACAGAAACACTTTAAGGAAAAAGAAGCCCCTCTGCTGAGTCAGATTTACGAGGAAGTCTTCTCTCTTGAGGACACACAGATGGAACGCTTAAAAGAGGATGTCACTGCCAAATTCCACTCGGCATGCGAGACCTTCCCGGATGCAGGCGAAGATCAGGATTACCTGAGACTCTTTGCCTTTATCAGCGAACTTTCTTTTGATGTCTACCTCAAAAAGCAGATGATTGAGACGATCATCGATCAGCTTCGCGCTGAAAATCCATCAAAACCGGGCGACCGCAAAAAATAATTCAGTATAGAACCATAATTCAAAAAAATCCCATATCCAACACGACCACTGCACGGTAGTTGTGTGAATATGGGACTTTCCTCTTTTTCGCATTCTTTATCACTTTTCCAATTGCGATTACGACTATGATTATGACTCTTCAAAAAACGCTTTTACAGAGTTTACAGAAATCGGGACTTACTCCTCGTTCTCCTTTTCTTTCTGCTCTGCCATTCTTGAAAATACCATATCGTATCCATCACTGCCATAGTTGAGTGAGCGATTTACTCGGCTGATTGTCGCAGTCGACGCTCCGGTCTTCTCCGCAATCTCCAGATACGTCTTCTTTTCTCTGAGCATCTTTGCCACTTCATAACGCTGTGACAGAGACAAGAGTTCATTCACGGTACAAACATCCTCAAAGAAGCGATAGCACTCTTCCGGCGTCTCCAACGTCAAAATCGCCCGGAACAGATCATCTACTTCTTCATTTCTGATCTTCTTATTCATCAAAGTTCCCCTTCTTTATCCATCATGCCTGAGCCTGTATCAAAAATTCTATCCGCCCATTTCCATCGATCTACTTCTGTGTCTGAGCCTGTAAAGAAGTACACCTCAAGCTGTTTCTACTGCTTTTATCAGTTTATCACAGTAAATTTATAAAGTCTATACCTCTATGAAAAAATTATAAATAAAACCTTTTTCTACCGGTTTGGCTGATGCGCTTCCCCCGCATTTGTAAAAATACGAGAAAAACTTTCTAAAGTAAGAACTTCTCCACCACCTGTGCCACGCCGTCATCGTTATTCGAGAGTGTCACATAGTCTGCGGCATTGCGCACCGGAAGCACAGCATTCGCCATCGCCACACCAAGACCGGCAAACTGAATCATCGAAAGATCATTGTAGCCGTCTCCGCAGGCAATCATCTCTTCCCGATCCATTCCAAGCGCATGGAGCAACTGGTCAAGCGACTGCGCCTTGTCAATTCCCTTCGGCAGAATCTCAAGGAAGAACGGCTCTGAGCGGTAAACGCTGAAATTCTTTCCCAGTGACGCCTTGATCTTGCCCTCCACGGTTGCTAAATAATCCCCATCATCGAGCATGATAAACTTCGGCACAGCGAAATTGACATATTCCGCAAAATTCTCAATCTTGCGCAGTTTCAGGTGATTGATCGACGACTCAATCTTCGCATACTGGTTATCCGGATTGTTCGTGATAATCCATGAATCCTGATACGTCAGAATGTCTACACCTTCTTCTTTCGCAAGCTCAATAATTCTCCGATTCGATTCCACTGGCAATTTTTTCTGGAAAACAATCTCCCTCGTACTGCAATCCATAATAATTCCGCCATTAAAAGAGAGGATAAATCCGCCGTATTTCTCAAGTTCCAACTGTTCCGCAAGTGGCATCACTCCGTAAGTCGGGCGACCCGAGGCAAGCACAACCTTTTTTCCCCGTTTCTGTGCCTCCATCAACGCCCTGAGCGTTCTCGGTGTAATCACCTTATCCCGGTTTGTCAGTGTTCCATCCAAATCCAGTACAATCATTTTATACTTCATATCTCTTCCCCTGTTTCTCTATGATTGATCTTTCTGTCTTTTTTTCACATCTTTTATCATACCATGATTTTTTTCTTTTGTCATTTACATCCGTATCATTCGTATCATTTACCTCCATATATCTGTTACCATTCATGCGTCCATGCATTTCACTACCGTTCATGCATTCCACTACCATTCATGCATTTCACGGATTCTTTATTCTTTCTTTTATTTGTCTTTCCCATTCACCTTTCCTCGTCTCTGAAAATACTATACTAGCAAATAAATCGTTACGGTTCATGAGTTAGTTGCACAAGCTACGACAAATTAAACGGTAACGAATTAATTTCCTGCGATCATCATTTATCATCTATCATCATGAGGAGGATTTTATGTATCATCATTCCCATCGTACATGTTTTCGTGTCTTATCCGGTCTTCTCTCACTCTCCATGCTTCCGGTCACTGCGCTGTTTGCCACAGTCACTGCACTCTCGCTGACCGGATGCCAAAAAACAGAATCTGATAGGGATCTCGTTCCCGTTACTCTAAACGAAGTTGCTCATTCGATCTTCTACGCTCCCCAGTATGTCGCAATCGAACTCGGATATTTTGAGGACGAAGGCATCGATCTGACTCTTGTAAACGGTGCCGGCGCCGACAAAGTCATGACTGCCCTGATCTCCGGCGATGCAGACATCGGTTTTATGGGATCGGAGGCAAGCATCTACACCTATGCACAGGGAGCACAGGACTATGCCGTCAACTTTGCCCAGCTGACCCAGCGCGCCGGAAATTTCCTCGTCGGTCACACTCCGGATGACTCCTTCACCTGGGCGAAACTCAAGGGCACGAAAGTCCTCGGCGGTCGAGCTGGTGGCATGCCGGAAATGGTGTTTGAGTATATCTTAAAGAAAAATGGCATCGATCCGAAAAATGACCTGACGATTGACCAGAGCATCAACTTTGGACTCACCGCCCCTGCCTTCTCCTCCGGCGATGCGGACTACACGGTCGAATTCGAGCCCTTCGCCACAAGCCTCGAACTTGAGGGAAAGGGAGTTGTGATTGCCTCTCTCGGCACAGATTCCGGATATGTACCATACACCGCCTACTGTGCAAAGAAGAGTTATCTTGCCGATCACCCGGAACTGCTTCAGCGCTTCACCAATGCGATCCAGCGCGGACTTGACTATGTAAACACCCACTCCGCCGAGGAAATCGCAAAGATCATCCAGCCTCAGTTTAAGGAGACCCCGATTGAAAATCTCACGCGCATCACCGAGCGCTACAAAAATCAGGACACCTGGAAGACAGACACCATCTTTGAGAAAGAGAGCTTCGAACTGCTTGAGAATATTCTTGAGGAGGCCGGGGAACTCAAAGAGCGCGTCCCCTATGAAGACCTTGTGACAACCGAATTTGCCAAAAAAGCCATAACAAAAAAATAAATAAACTATCAGAAAAGAATCCGAAAAGAAATCGTAACAGAAAAAGAAATCACAACAGAAAAAGAAATCACAACAGAAAAAGAAATCGCAACAACCAAAAATGTTCCGACAGCAGGCATATGAGCAAAATCCCACTTTCACTCACACGCCAAAACTGCCGGAACATTTATATTATTTCTTATTCCTTATTTCTCATTTCTCATTTTCTTTATGATTCTTATTGTTTTTCTTCGTTTCTATTTTTTCTTAGTTCCTATTGCTTTTCTTAAATCTGCTTTGCGAGTTTCTCCTCGGCACTCTTTAACCAGTCTACCTTAAAGAAATAGATCGCCATTCCGATCGCACAGATCACCCAGGTGATCGGCCATCCTGCCATCACGACCATCAGGTTATGTGTTCTCGGAACTGCAATCGCCAGATAGATCTGACGAAGCACAACAAAACTTCCAAGCATGAAATACATCGGGATGCTCGATTTTCCAACTCCACGAAGCGCTCCGCTCAAAATCTGGGTGACCGGCAGAGAGATATAAGCGTAGGAGAACAGATGCAACATCGCACCACCATTTGCAATGACCGCCTCATCATTTGTGAAGAAGCTCACAAGATCTCCGCCCTTTAAATTCATCACGAAACATCCGACGAGAATCACCGACGAACACATCAGCCATGCTGAGAAAATGCCCTTCTTCACGCGGTCGCTCCGACGCGCTCCGATATTCTGACCAACAAATGTCGTGATTGTCATATTGAAGCTCTGAAGCACGAGCTGAAGGAAACCATCGATTCGGATTGTTGTGGAATATCCCGCAATCGCCGCAGCTCCAAAACTGTTGATGTAGGACTGCACAATGACATTGGAAAACGCTGTGATACTCTGCTGAAGAGCCGCCGGAAAACCGATCTCGACAATTCGCTTTACCACTGCCTTGTGAAAGCGGATCTTTCTCCACTCCACCCGGTAATCTTCTTTTGCACACACAAGCTGACGCATGACAAGAAACGAGCTGAATGCCTGTGCGATCAGGGTGCCAAGTGCAACTCCCGCAACTCCAAGTTTTGCCCCGCAGACAAGAACAAAGTCAAGAATAATATTTGTGATACTTGCCACAGCCAGATAAATCAGGGGATTTCTCGAATCACCGACTGCACGAAGGATTCCCGCTCCCATATTATAGAAAAGCGCAAACGTGATTCCCGCAAAATAGATCGTCAGATAGAGCGTTGAATGAGGAAGAACCTCCTCCGGAACTCCGATCGCCTTGAGAAGCGGTCTTGTCACCGAAATTCCGACAACTGTGAAAAGAATACTGAGCACACCGGTCAACCAGAGTGCACTGTGGACCGCCTGACTCAGTTCCTCCTTCTTTTTTGCACCGAATGACTGTGAAATCACAACACCGGCGCCGGCGGAAAGTCCCATAAAAAATCCCACCAACATATTGATGACGGACGCAGATGCTCCGACCGCAGCCAGCGCATTCGTATCCACAAAATTTCCCACTACATAAGAGTCTGCCGTGTTATATAACTGCTGAAACAGATTTCCGATAAGAAGAGGGATCGCAAACACCAGCATCGACTGGACGATCCCTCCCTCGATCAGATCAGATTTATTCTTCTGCACCTTCATCGCTTCCCTTCTCTTTTATCTCTCCGATCTGTCACTTATTTTTATTGCTTATTTATTTTTATTACTTATTTGCTTATTTCTATCTTGCTTATTTCGCTTATTTCTATCGATTCATTCCTTCTATCGCTTTTTATCGCGTCATTTATTACTCATTTCATCGCTTATTTTTTTATCCCGCGTTTCATCTCATACATATTCCGGTCAGCTTCGTTAAACAGACGGTGAATGCTCTCCTCCGTCCCATCAAAACAGTGATCTTCCGCAATTCCAAAATCAACCCTTGCCGGAATTCCATGCCAGTCTTCCAACTTGCTCTTTGCCATCAACTTTGCTGAGATGACATGCGTCTTCTTCTCCGCCCAGTAATGCGGACAATTCTTTAAGACGAGCAAAAACTCATCCCCGCCAATCCGAATAATCAAATCGGTCTTTCTCAGACTTGATTTCATTGTCTCGGCAACACGCTGGAGGATGCGATCTCCCGCCTCATGACCGTACTCATCGTTGATGCGCTTAAATTTCCGCAGATCTGCGACAACGAAGGTAATCTGCTCATTCAAAAATTCTGGCACAAACACGCGCTCATCGAACACTCTGCGACTATAAACGCCGGTCATAGAATCAAAATATGCCCGATCCGCTTCCGCCTCCATCTGCTCCAACTTCATTCCATCCGTCAGTGTCTTGTATACAGAGAAATCCGTCTTTTCTTCCAACAGCTCCAGGCAGAATCTTCCCTCTTCTCCATTCTCTCTCTGCATCACAATCGGGACCGTCATCACACGGAAAATCCTGTCGTGAATCCACTCAAACCGACAGGTTTTCCTGTTCGCATAACGATTCTGCACATGCTCACAGGACTCCGCATCCATCCCATAACGGCAGGGGCCATCATCTACCAATTTTCCCGTTCTGTCAATCCGAATCTGACGGCAGTTCTCCGTATCGATCAGCCTGACACGGTCAAAATACATATTTCCGAACTCCATGCAGATCTGCACTTCCTGCACGTTCGCATGCATGATTTCATCTTCAAACTTCACCGTTTTTTCTCCAAACTTTTCTCAACTTATCCTATTGCGTCTCGCTCCGCTCCCTTTCGCCCTGACAGACGCATTCATTCTCGAAAATTCTCCTTTTATAGTAACATCCCCCTGCCTGAAAGTCAATATCCGTGGACTGCTGTTGCCCCGGAGTTCCTCCTACATTTATATCACTGTATATAGGTAGAAACGTTCTGTTCTGACGGATCAAGTTGTTCAGACTGTTCTGCTGATTTTGCTGAATCTGCTGAGTCTGCTGAGTCTGCTGAGTCTGCTGATTCCACTTGTTCGGATTGCGTTGGTTGCTCTGTCTGCTCTATTGGTTCAGTCTGTTCCGATTGATCGGGTTGCGTCCGACAAAACTGCACAAATTTTCGGATCACACGCCCGAGACTATCTGCGTATCCGGCGCGCTCCATCCCTGCGTCCGTCAAAATTCCAATTTCCCCAAGCACCTTTCCATTCAACTCATAACGCAAAACTCCGACTCGCTCTCCCTTCTCAACCGGTGCTTCAATCTCTTCCGGAAGCTGAAGTTTTTTCTCTACCGCCGAGAAGTCCTCCCCGTTCATTCCAAGATAGGAAAATTCGCCCTCATAGACCAGCGGAATCACATCTTCCTTTCCGCCCCGCACAGGAAGGAGCGCAAGTTCCGGCATCTGTGTATCTCGATAGAGTTTGCAGTTTGCATAGCCATAGTTTAACAGAGTCTGCGCATCCGCAAAACGTGCCTTATAGTCAGGCGCTGCCAGGATCACAGCGATGAGTTCGACACCATCCTTCTCCGCCGTCGCACTCAGACAGTATTTCGCCTTGGATGTCGAACCGGTCTTCAATCCGGTCACGCGAAAATTTACCGCCATCTTCAAGAGTTTGTTCGTATTTGCAAGACCGAATTCCTTCGTTCCCTGTTTTGTCACATGGGTAATATTCTCCATCCAGATCGTCGAATACTGCTGAATCTGAGGATAGTGCGTGATCAGTTCCCGCGACATCAACGCAATATCCCGCGCAGTCGTCAGATGCTCTGGATCTTCCGTCAATCCGCAACAATCCACAAAATGCGTATTCGTCATGCCAAGCCCCTTGGCGCGCTCATTCATCCGCTTGACAAACTCCTCCTCCGTTCCCGCAATGTACTCCGCCATCGCCACCGACGCATCGTTTCCCGACGCAATGACAATGCATTTGATCAGCGTCTCCACGGTCTGAACCTCGCCCTCCTCGAGAAACACCTGAGATCCCCCCATTGCTTTCGCCCGCGCACTCGTCACAACCTCGTCCTCAAGTCGAATTTTCTCAGACGCAAGTGCATCAAAAATCAGAATCAGTGTCATCACCTTCGTCACACTCGCCGGACTCCTCCTCTGATCCGCATCCTTCTCATAAATGACCTGACCGCTCGATGCCTCCATCAAAATCACACTTGGAGCTGAGACGTTTGCGATGCTCTCTTCCCCCTGCCCCGCAGACACCGGAAAGAGAATCACATTTCCCGCCAGCATCAGAACCAGACTCCAAACAATCAGAAAACGGAACCGCCAAACCTGTCTCATTCAACCCTTCTCTCAATCCGCTTACTCTCTTTGTTTTCAGTCTATGGAAAGTGCGACCATCTTATGATTTCAGTAATCTTTTAGTTTCAAGACAAGAAGTGGTGAAATTAAGAATTTTATTTGTTCAAGTCGACGCTCGCGGAGACTTGGCGCGTGATTTTGGTCAGCTCTGCTGACATTTTCTTATCAAAATCACTGCGCATCCACGCGGAGCGTATAACTCAGAAGGGGATTGTCTCCCCTCCTGAGAAAGTTTGTGATACCCCCACCTATAGAGGAGGGGGACATCCACTCTGAGTTATACAATCACTCTTTTTTCGCATTTATTTATGGGATTGTAAGAATTCCCCATATAGCCTTTTTTGCTAGATTATGATATGATAAAGGTACTTCCAAACTGTAAGAAACAGATGTGTCAATCTCCATCAAGAAACCGTTTGGAAAGCACAAAAATCAAATACCCGGGACGACTTTGGGGATCGTTTCGGAAGAAATGAGGGATCAGAATGGATCATTTTGAGTACATACGAGCAGACAATCGCAGACGGAAAAACCGACACAGACGCGGTCCAATTATCGGGGGCTGTGTATTACTCGTCGGCATCTGCTGTGCAGGTGCTATATTTTTTGCCGGAAAAATGAAAAACAACGGAAATGGAAACGGTGGAAACTCCATCGTCATCGGGGCAGACTCGAATGAGGCAACGTCCTCCGACGCGACAAACGAGACCGATGAGGCAGTCTCTGTCGAGACAACACAGGAGTCCCTCCTTGAGCAGGCAAGTGCGCTTGCGACCGGCTATGACTACGACGGCGCAATCGCGCTTCTCTCGGACAGTGCTTACGCAGGCGAACCGGCTGTGCAGGAAGCGATCGCCGGTTATGAGAACACGAAATCAACCCTCGTGCAGGTCGATGTCAACACCGTGACCCATGTCTTCTTCCACACCTTAGTCTGGGACACCGCAAAAGCCTTTGACGGAGACAGCCGGACTGCCGGTTATAATCAGGTGATGACGACGGTCGACGAGTTCAACAAGATCATTCAAACGATGTATGACGAGGGATACGTCCTTGTCCGTCTTCACGATCTCGCCTACGAGACAACGGATGAGAATGGAAATCCGGTGATGAAGCCGGGCACGATCATGCTCCCGGAGGGCAAGATTCCGTTCGTGATGTCCCAGGACGACCTGTGCTACTATCCTTACATGGATGGTGATGGATTCGCAAGCCGGATTATTATCGGGGATGACGGCAAGCCGACCTGTGAGATGAAGATGGACGACGGCTCCACGACGACCGGATCGTTCGATCTCGTTCCGATTCTCGAGGACTTTATCGACAAGCATCCGGACTTCTCCTACAAGGGTGCTCGCGCAGTCCTCGCCTTCACCGGCTATGAGGGTATTCTCGGCTACCGCACCTCCTCCGCCTATGCGGAGACCTCACCGACTTACGAGCAGGACCGCGAGGAAGCCACCAAGGTTGCTCAGTGTCTGCGCGATCATGGCTGGGAGCTTGCCTCCCACAGCTGGGGACATTTGAATCTCGGAACGGTTGACTATGAACGTTTCAAGACTGACACCGACAAGTGGGAGAACGAGGTCGAATCTCTGATCGGACCGACCGACATCATCCTCTTCCCGTTTGGCGCAGATGTCGGCGATTGGCATCCGTACACGAATGAAAATGAGCGCTTCAACTACCTGCACAGCGTCGGCTTCCGCTACTTCTGCACCGTGGACTCGACAAAGGCCTGGGTTCAGTTCGGTCAGGATTACTTCCGTCAGGGAAGACGAAACCTCGACGGTTACCGGATGTGGAAAGATATCACCGCCGAGGATCCGGCGACAAGAAAGCTCGACGATCTCTTCCAGGCAGAGAATGTCTTTGATTCCGCCCGCCCGACCCCGGTGCCGGAAATGTAACATAGACAAACATATAAAAACACAAAAACAAATATAACCACATTAGAATACCAATTAAACAACTACCAAAAAAACAGCTACCCGGCAATCGAGTAGCTGTTTTTATGTTTTATGTTGTTTTATGTTATTTTATGTTTAGTGTTATGTTTCTATATTATGTTTCTGTTTTGTGTTATTTTATGTTTATATTTGCGTTTGTTTTTTTCGCTTATCTTTGCTTTTTTGACCGATCTTTAACCTCTTTAGCCCTTTACACCGCCGGCAGCAATTCCATCTACGAAGGAATTCTGAGCGGAGAAGAACACGATCAGAGACGGAATGATGGCAAGCAGGGACATCGCAAGCACGCGGTTCCACTCAAATCCGACCTCTGCATCCATCGACATGCGCAGGAAGATCGAAACCGGGAACTTGGAAACGGTATTGACGTAAATCAACGGTCCCATAAAGTCGTTGGAAGCCCACATGAACTGAAAAAGTCCGCAGGATACGATCGCCGGCTTGAGCATCGGCACAATCACATACCAGAGCGTCTGCATGATGTTACATCCATCGATCTCTGCTGCCTCCTCAAGCTCTCTCGGAATTCCGCGCTGGAACTGAATCAGCATATATACAAAGTAGGTATCTCCTGCCAGCATCGACGGAACAACAAGCGGAAGGTAGGAATCAAGCCAGCCCATCTCGTTGAAGAGCACATACTGAGGTACGTTTAAGACAACCTGTGGAAGAAACAGCGTGGACATCAGCACGGCAAACGAAAATTTCTTTCCAAAGAACTGAAATCTCGCAAATCCGTAAGCGGTGATTGTCGCAGAGATCAGTGTCACTGCCACCTTCGGGATAACAATCTTGTAGGTATTTCCGAGGAAGTGAAGCAGAGTCATTCCCTCATATCCGGCAAATCCCTTGATGTATCCGGTCAGAACCGGATTTTTCGGGATAAATCCAATTCCGGAGAAGATCTCCGCATTCGTCTTGAACGAAGCTCCAACCATCCAGACAAGCGGGTAGACCATCACAATTCCAACTGCAATCAGAAGGATGTATCGAAGCACGGTTCCAATCTGTCGTTTCTGTTCTCTCGTCATCGTCATTTTTTCTACCTCCCGTCCTCATCACTGTAATATACCCAGTACTTCTGGCTGATAAAGGCAACTGCCGTAAAGGTCATGATAATCAGGAACAACAGCCATGCGATCGCACTTGCCATTCCCATGTTGTAAGACTTGAACGCATTGTTGTATACGAGCAGAGATACCAGAGTCGTGGAGCGAAGCGGTCCGCCCTGTGTGATGATGAACGGGCCATTGAACTCCTGAAACTTGTTGCACAGCTGAGTGACAAAGTTGTAAAAGATAACCGGAGTGATTAATGGAACGGTGATGCTGATAAACTGACGCCACTTTCTCGCACCATCGATCGAAGCTGCCTCGTAGAGATCTTCCGACACACCCTTGAGTGCCGCAAGGAAGATGACCATCGGAGAACCAAACTGCCATACTTTCAATAAAACGATAACCAGGAAAGAACCGCTCGGATCGCCCAGCCAGTTAAACGGAGCCATTCCGAATTTTGCCATGATCATGTTGATCAGACCTTCTGTCTTGAACAGGAACTTCCAGAGAACTGCGATGGAAACGGAACCTCCGAGAATCGACGGAATGTAGTATGCCGTTCTGAAAAAGTTGATTCCCTTCATCTTATAGTTCAGGATGTACGCGATAAACAGCGCAAATCCAAGTTCCAGCGGAACGGTGCAGAGCGCGTATTTGAACGTTACCCAGAATGCCTTCATCGTCAAACTATCGTGAAGAATGGAGATGTAGTTCCCCAGTCCCAAAAACTTCGGCTGACGGAAGAGATTGTAATCGTAGAAACTGTAAATCATCGATGTGATAAACGGATACAGTTTAAAAATTGCAAATCCAATCCACCACGGCAGAATCAGCGCAAGACCAATGTTCTTTCTGATCCAGGTCCGCAATCCCCGGTTTCCTGTCGTTCCTGCCTTTCCTGTATTCTTCTTTGCCATTGTCATATCCCCCTTTTTTTCGTGATATCCATCAAATATGGCGCGACCTACCCTATAACGCTTTCGTAAATTTGAGTTTATTTCCCCAAAACCTACCTTATTTTTTTATTTCCGCTTCTTTCACCTCAAATCTTCAAGATTTTCCACAAATCATTTTCTTTTTGTTCCCATTTTCTGTTGCTAAACAGACAAAAAACTTATTTTCTCTCTCCCAGTTTTTCGTTGTTTTTTTGCTTATCCTTAAATTATCACAGAAAGAAGTCTGCTTCAATATCCAGTTTTTCACCCTACACATATCATTACAGTTATGTATTGACATTCTCTTCCCTCTCATGATACAGTAGATACAGTAATGTTACCGTAAGTTTCTCTCACCAAATCTCTTTCTCTCTCCGGTTTATTCATTTAGAAAGGATTCTGATTCTATATGAACACAAAACAATATAACTATCTGATTACAATTGCCTCCTGTCAGGGAATTTCCTCCGCATCCGAAAAGCTGGGGATCTCACAGGCGGCTTTAAGTAAATTTCTTGCGGAGCAGGAGCGCATTCTCGGTGTGAAACTTTTCGTTCGCTATCGAAAACACATGTATCCGACTCCGGCGGGAAAACTCTATCTCGATGCAGCCCAGAACATCCTCACCGTCAAGAACAGCACACTTCAGACGATCAACCGTCTGACTCACGGAATCTCCGATCCGATCCGGATTGCCTCCACGCCTTACCGCGGAGCAGAACTTTTCAGCCGGGTTTTCAGCCGATTCTCCTCGCTGTTTCCGACTGTGGACCTCTCACTGAGTGAGATTTACTCCTCTCATCAGGAGGAGGAGATCCATCGCAGTCACGTCGACTTTGCATTCGGAGTCAACCTGCACGCGAACTACTCCGATGTCTGCAACCTTCCGGTCTGCAGAGAGGAGCTTGTCCTTGCAGTGCCTTCGTTCCACCCGCTCGCCCATTTAGCAGATCCGGATCAGCTTGTCTCGATCCCGATTCAGGCATTTCGCGACACCCCGTTCATCCTTCCGAGCCAGAAAAACAACATCCGAATCGTCGCGGAAAAACTCTTTCAGTCTGCCGGCTTTGCGCCGGTAATCGCATTCGAGTCCGGAAATGGTATGACTGTGGACGCAATGATCCGAAAAGGCGCGGGCGTCGGCTTTATCTCAAGCCGTTATGTGAAGCCGACCGCAGAACTTGCCTACTTCCGCCTGGATCCGCCCTGTTTTGAGATCTCCTACCTGCGCTACAAGCGCGGACGGCTTCTGACCGATGTTGAGCGCTGTCTTCTCGGCATTCTGATTGAAGAGCGCCTAAAAACACCATCCCAGGAACTGATCCCGGGTCCTGAGATCGAATCCTTTTTAAAGGAGGTTCATCCGCAATGAGTACAGAACGAGAAACCATCACCCCCATCAACCCCGAGCAGAGAAACGTCAATGGGAATCTCAATGAACATCTCAATGAACATAGAAGTGAGAATGAAACAAACAACAAACCATTAAATACAACTACAAGCGCAAATGTAAATCCAGAAGATATCAATTTTGACACGAAAACGCTCCGCTACATCGTCGCGATCGTCGATCAGGGCGGACTTTCCAATGCCGCGGAGAGTCTTTTTCTCTCCCAGCCTGCTCTTTCCCGCTACCTAAAAGGAGTCGAGGATACGCTCGGAACACCGATCTTTTATCGAAAGCACAACCGTCTGATCCTCACCAACGCCGGAAAGGTCTTTATCAACGGTGTCCGCAGTATGCTCCACATTGAGCAGGATGTCTTAAACCGCTTGCAGGCGAGCAAACTCGACCGAAAGACGACGCTGACGATCGCCGTTCAAAACCTCTTTGCGCGCTTTCTCGAGGAGCATGTCCACCCGCAGATCCAGAAACAATTCCCCGACGCGACGCTCCACTTGAATGTTTGCAGTGGCGACCGCGTAAGAAGCCTCGTCAGCGACGGCACGGTGGATCTCGGCTTCTTTATGGGAAGCCCCTCCGAAAACCCGTACTTTGCACAGGAATGTCTCTTCACCTCCGAGCTTGTCTTCTATGCAACCCCGGATTCACCCGGTCTTGCCGAGAGCTTAAAAAACGGATTTCGCCTGAGCAACTTCGCAGATGAGTCGATGATGATGAGCCTTGAGAACACGTTTCTCTCCCGAATCCAGACCCGGCTTTTGCAGGAGAGCGGAATCACCTCCCCGCGCATCATCACGCGAGGACGCTTAAATGTCCTGCTTGATCTGATCCGTCTCGGTTACGGAAATGTGATCCTTCCAAGAGAGGCTTCCCACTTCTCGTCAGACCGCCTCTTCTCCTTCGACCCGCCAGAGTCATACAGCTGTATCTCTGCGTGGTGTCAGGGACGCACGCTCTCCCCGCTCGCGCAGAGTTATCTCGAAGTCGCGCGGACGGCATTTCCATCGTTTGCGGGATTTTCTGAGATGTGATGGAATGTCAGGATGCATCTCCGTAGATTCTTGCATCAAATTAAGGGATAAGTTAAGGGATAATGGAAAGTTAAGGGATAGGGGACACAAAGAAAAAGAAAATCGTGAAAAAAATTTCCTCCCCGGAACAAGAACAATCCCCCTGTACATATCGTAAGATAAGTATGATAAATATGATGAGATTCTCATCCGAACAAGATGGGTGGACAGGAAAGGAGATTCCTTTGACAGAACAAAACAGAATTATCATCGACAGCGGACATGGAGGTGCTGACCCGGGTGCCGTCTACGAGAATCGCCAGGAAAAAGACGACAATCTCGCCCTCGCTCTCGCTGTCGGGCAAATTTTAAGCGATCACGGAATTCCGGTCGGCTACACAAGGGTGACCGACATCTACCAGACTCCACAGGAGAAGGCAGAGATTGCAAACCGCTGGGGCGCAGATTATTTCATCTCGATCCACCGAAACGCGATGCCAGATCCCGGAACTGCCTCCGGAATCATGAGTCTGATCTACCAAAACGGCGGGCCGGCGGAACTGATGGCACAGAATATCAACCAACAGCTCGAGGATGTCGGATATCGAAACCTCGGAATCTCCGAGCGCCCGGGACTCATTGTTCTGCGAAAGACCAAGATGCCCGCGGTCTTAATCGAAGCTGGATTTCTCGACAACGAGGCTGACAATCAGTACTTTGACCAGAACTTTGAGCGGACGGCTCAGGCGATCGCAGACGGGATCTTGAACACCCTGAAACAGGAAAGCGAAGAACCGGAGTACTACCAGATTCAAATCGGCGTCTACCGAAACCGTGCGAATGCCGAGCGACAGCTCCAACAACTGATCGCCGAGGACTATCCCGCCTTTCTCGTCGCCGAGGATGGGCTGTACAAGGTGCGCGTCGGCGCTTACTTAAATCTTGACAATGCCGTGTGGATGGAGAAGACACTCCGCTCCGCCGGCTACCCAACGGTTCTCGTAAAAGAAAAAGCCATCTCCTAGCAGACAAGGATACAAGAAAAACCGGTTATCACAGCACAGTAACGCAACTGTCTCCCTGTGATAACCGGTTTTCTTTCATAAATTATCTCTCATAAAATTCATAAAATTTTACACGACGATTTTCCATCCTCAAAAGCTTCAAAAAACTTTAAATATTAGAAAACTGCATTGCAACGCAAAGTCCAAATCCCACAAATATAAGCAAAGTGATTCCTGTCATTTATGCCTCCTCGACATCGACGCCCCGCGGTCCCACATGCGTTGAGAACACGATCTGCGTGCTCGTCTTTCCGTATTTCTGGAGCTGACCGATGAAGATATCGAGCTCCATCGTGCTCTGGAACGCCACCTTGAGCAACATCGAATATGCTCCGGTCACACAGTTGCACTCGAGCACATTCGGAATGTTCTCCGCATAGGCATAGAACTTCGGCTTGTCCTCCGGCATCACATCCAGGTTGATGAAGGCAATGATGTGGTAACCCAGTTTCATCGGATCTACAAGCGCATGGTAGCCGGCAATCACGCCATCCTTCTCGAGCTTCTCAATTCGGGCGGAAACCGCCGGCGAAGAGAGAAATGTACTCTCTGCAATCGTTTTCAACGATACTCTTGCATTCTCCTGAAGCAGTTTTAAAATCTTTCTGTCAATGTCATCCATTTCTCGTTTCCTCCCTATTATCTGTATGTGTTTCCAGAACTATCACGAATCATAACTCTCAAACACCCTGAAAAGCATCTGAATTTCCATGAAAGCCAAAAAAAGGCGTCCAAACCATTGGGTTTGAACGCCTTCGCTCTCCTCTAAATTCCGATCACTTTTTTATATTAGGTATCATAAACGTTTCTGAGGCGATTGTCAATCAGAAATTTTACAAACAAAAGTCTGCCTCTTTTCCTTCTCTTTCGTCAATTCGCCAAATTTTGAATCTTACATCAGCGCATCAAGATCAATCTCACCGTTAAAGACCTCGACTGCCGGACCAGTCATAAAGACATGACCGCTCTCGCGATCCCAGCGAATCTGCAAGTTTCCGCCCTTGAGCTGGACCTCGACCTCGTCCTCGACAAGACCGTGCATCATGCTTGCAACTGCGCACGCCGTCGCTCCGGTTCCGCACGCCCAGGTCTCCCCGCTTCCGCGCTCCCAGACACGCATCTGCACATGCTCGCGGTCAATCACGCGGACAAACTCGGAGTTCACGCGATCCGGAAAGCGCTCATGATTCTCAAAATCCGGTCCGATCTTCTCAAGATCCAGACCATCCACATCCTCGACATAGTAGATCGCATGCGGATTGCCGACACTGATTCCGGTAAAGGTAAGATCCTGTCCATTCACATGGATCTTCTCCGGAAGCTCACTCGTCAGCTCCGGAACTCCCATGTCGACCGTGACTGCGACAACTTTTCCGTTTTCTGCGGTCATACTGAGGTGCTTGATTCCTGCCTTCGTCTCGACATCGATCTCAAGGCTGTCCACAATTCCGTGATCGTAGGCATATTTTCCGACACAGCGGATTCCGTTTCCGCACATGGCGCCCTCACTGCCATCCTCATTGAACATCCGCATCCGGCAGTCTGCGACCTCAGACGGACAAATCATGATCAGACCATCCGATCCGATTCCGAAATGGCGGTCGCTCACAAACTTCGATACTGCATTCGGATCGTCAATCTTCTCCTCGAACGCATTCACATACACATAATCATTTCCGATGCCCTGCATCTTTGTAAATTTCATAAACCTTTTCTCCTGCCCTATACATTAATTAGACTGATCACCATCTGTGCAGTCTCGATCAGATTCGTTCCGCTGTCCATGCTACACTTCTGTATGTAACGATGAGCCTCCTCCTCGGTCATGTTGTTGCGCTCCATGAGAAGACTCTTTGCCTGATCAATCACGCGCTGTTCTTCCCCACTGCGCTGTTTGGGTTGCTGTCTCTGCTTTCTTCGCCGTCTCGTCTGCGCCTGAACCATCATCTCCAGCGTGTCCACCAGATCATGTACTTTCATCGGCATCGGAAGACAGACGATATCCTCTGGCATACTCGTCGCCCACTTGCTCGGTGAGGAGATCATCAACATCGAAAACTCCTTCGGCATGCACTCATAAAGCTCGGTAAAGAGCATGTCCGTCAGTCGATAGCCACACACAATGATCCCGCTACTCAGATCCTCCGTCAACGAAAGTGCCTGAGCACCGGATGTGCAGGCAGAGTTCACCTGAAATCCGTTTCTCACGAGTATATTTTTAATATTCTTGGCATCCTCCGGTTTGGAGAAAGCAACGATCACATTTGCCAACCTCTCTCACCTCCAGGGCAGAAACTTTTCTGAATGGATATCTCGTACTCTTAATTAAAACTTATACAGATATTCCTCTACTTCCCAGTCTGTCACCTCGGCGCGGAACTTCTTCCACTCTTCCTCCTTGGCTTCCAGATATTTCGTGTAAATATGATTTCCGAGAAGATTCTTTACAAATTCACTTCCCTCAAAGTGTTCCAGCGCTTCCCCGAGTGTCTCCGGAAGCTGATCGATATGGCGCTCTGCCATCTCTTCATCTGACATTGCAAAGATGTTTGTGTCCACACTCGGCGGTGGGGTCAGATTGTTGCGGATTCCCTCAAGACCGGCGGACAGACACGCTGCCAGTGCCAGATACGGGTTCACTGCCGAATCCGGACAACGCAGTTCAATGCGGGTGCTCTCGCCTCTCGAGGACGGGATGCGGATCATCGTACTGCGGTTTGCAGATGCCGACCATGCCACATAGACCGGAGCATCGTAGCCCGGCACAAGGCGCTTATAGGAGTTGACAAGCGGATTGGTCAGCACAGTCATCTCCTTGATGTGCTTTAAGATTCCAGCCATGAACTGGTAGGCAACCTTGCTCAATCCCAGTTTGTCTGACGGATCTGCAAAAGCATTCGTGCCATCCGACAGATTTGCCAAAGACATGTTGATGTGCATGCCGGAGCCATTGACACCAGCTTTCGGCTTCGGCATAAACGTCGCATGCAGACCGTGACGCTTCGCAATCGACTTGACTGCCATCTTGAACGTCATAATGTTGTCCGCTGCGGTCAGACCGTCCATGTACTCCAAATCAATCTCATGCTGGGCCGGTGCAAGCTCATGATGGGAGGCCTCAACGCCAAAGCCCATCTCCTCGAGATTCAGCACGATATCACGGCGCACATTCTCCGCCATGTCAATCGGAGCGACATCGAAGTAGCCTGCCATCTCATGCGTCTGTGTCGTCGGTCTTCCGTTGTCATCCGTGTGGAAGAGGAAGAACTCACACTCCGGGCCTACATGGAACGCATATCCCATGTCCTCAGCCTCCTTGAGCACCCGCTTCAGCACATATCTCGGATCTCCCTCAAACGGCTCTCTGTTCGGGCGGTAGACATCGCACATCAGACGTGCAACCTTTCCCTGCTGGGGTCTCCACGGAAATATTTCAAATGTATCAAAATCCGGATACAAATACATATCCGATTCTTCAATCCGGACAAAACCTTCAATTGCGGAACCGTCGAACATGCATCGATTCTCCAGTGCTTTTGGCAACTGACTTGCGGTGATGGCTACGTTTTTCAGCATACCAAAAATATCAGTAAACTGTAAACGGATGAATTCGACGTCCTCTTCTTCTACGAGACGGATGATGTCATCCTTATTATACTTGCTCATCGTTTTTCTCCTTTTCTTTGCACGGGTTTCGGACTGCCTTTCCGTCCCCCACTATGCAAAGGAGGGTGGAAATCGATCATCTAGGCAGACGATCCCCTTTTCATGCAACACCCTCGTTCCATGTTCAAATGATAACAGGCAAAGAAAAATTTGTCAATGTGCGAAACTTAACAAGTCTTTCTCTTATTTGTCATAATTTTCAGCCAATCGCACTTTATTGTCATCGTTTATTCCCGACACAACCTGTAACCCAGAGTGGATGTCCCCTCCTGAGTTCAAGTCGACGCAAGCATCCTCTTCTCCCGGCTTGTCGGAACTTTTCGTTTATGATACAATAAATGAATTGCTTCGAAATTTATTAACTTTATTAACCGATACCTTAACTAATATCTTTTTTTAACACATTATGGGGGTTTTATTATCTATGAAAAATAAGAAACTTTCTGCCCTGCTCCCGATTGCGGTCTTTCTCGTCTTCTATCTGGGGCTTGGGATTTTCTCCGAATATATCCTGAAGATTCCGATGGGCTTTTACAACATCCCGATCGTCGTCGCCTTTCTGCTCGCGATCCTGACTGCCTGTCTCCAGAACCGGGAAGTCTCGTTTGATCGCAAGCTCGAACTCATGGCGCAGGGCGTCGGGGACAAGAACATCATCACGATGCTCCTGATCTTTCTGACCGCCGGAACCTTCGTCGGCGTCGTCGGGCGAAGCAGTGCCGAGAGTGTCGCCTACCTGATGCTCTCCCTGATTCCGGCGCGCTTCTCCGTCGCCGTCCTCTTTGTCGTCGCCTGCTTTGTGTCGACCTCTATGGGCACTTCGGTCGGAACGATCACGCTCCTCGTCCCGATTGCAACCGCAGTCGCTGAGACTTCGGGCTTCTCGCTCGCGCTGTGCACGGCATCTGTGATGGGAGGCGCGATGTTCGGGGACAATCTCTCGTTCATCTCCGACACGACGATCGCCGCCTGCAATGGTCAGGGATGTGCGATGAAGGACAAGTTTCGCGAGAACTTCGGAATCGCACTTCCCTCCGCAATCGCCTCGCTGATCCTGATCCTCATCGTCTCCTTCCGTCAGGACCCGGGAACTTCGATCAGCCATTCCTACAACCTGATTCAGATGATCCCTTATCTTCTCGTGCTTCTCGGCGGAATTGCGGGAATTCAGGTCTTTCTCGTGCTCTTAACCGGCATCATCTCCGGTGCACTGATCATGCTCGGAACCAGACAGACAACACCGTGGGAGATGCTCTCCAACATGGGATCGGGTACTTCCGGAATGTTTGAGACCTGCATGGTCGCAATCCTCGTCTCCGCAATGTGCGCACTGATCCGTGAAAACGGCGGTTTTGATGTTCTTCTTGCGACAATCCACAAGATTTTCCGCGGAAGAAAGGGCGGACAGCTCGGCATCGGTCTTCTTGTCGCCCTGCTCGACATCGCGACTGCAAACAACACCGTCGCAATCGTCATGGCAAACCCGATCGCAAAGGAGATGTCCGAGGACTACGGCATCAGTCCTCGAAAGACAGCCTCCCTGCTCGACACGTTTTCATGCATCTCTCAGGGCATCATCCCCTACGGCGCGCAGATGCTTGTCGCAATCTCCGCTGTGCACGAGCTCGGCTATGAACTCTCTGCATTTGAGATCATTCCCTGTCTCTTCTATCCGTCGATGCTCTTAATCAGCTCGATGATTTTTATTTTTCTTCTGCCGGAGAAGACCGTAAAAGCACAATAAAAATTGACAAACAAAAGGCTTCCGGCGCATCGCCAGAGCATCAACAATCTGCAAAATACCAAAAAACGCAACAAAAAAGCGAAAGCACAGGATTCTTTTTTGAAAACTGCGCTTTCGCCTTTTTTATTTCTCTCTAGTTTTTCCTAGTATTTCGATTTTTCAAGAATTTATATGCCTATACCTGTATCTTAACTTTCTCTCTTGTAGGAGAGCGCGCGGATCGCATTGAGGATCGCAAGAACCGAGACACCGACATCTCCAAACACCGCCGCCCACATCGAGGCATATCCGAGAGCAACGAGAATCAGCACAAGCACCTTGACACCGATCGCAAAGATGATGTTCTGGCGCACAATTCCGACGGTCTTGGATGCAATCAGAATCGCATCCACAATCTTTGACGGTTCATCGTCCATGATGACGACATCCGCTGCCTCAACTGCGGCATCCGAACCGATTCCGCCCATCGCGATACCGACATCGGCGCGCGCAAGTACCGGCGCATCATTGATTCCGTCTCCGACAAACGCAAGCGTCTTTCCGGGTGCTTTTTTGCTAAGAAGTTCCTCCACCTTCTTGACCTTATCGCCCGGCAGAAGATTTCCGTAAACCTCGTCAAGTCCAAGGCTCTCTCCGACTTTTCGTCCGACCTCCTCGCGGTCTCCGGTCAGCATCACAAGTTTCTTGACTCCATGACGGCGCAGACCCTCAAGCGCCTTCGGCACATCCGAGCGAATCGAGTCAGAGATCACGATCGCACCGAGATACTCGTTCTTTTCTGCCAGATACAGCGTCGTTCCAAGCAGAGCCGTCGGCTGTTCCACGACAGCGCCACACGCCTTCATCAACTTCTGGTTTCCGATGTAGAGAGCTCTCCAGACTCCGTCTTTCTCGATCTGTGCATGGATGCCCTGACCGGAAATCTCCTCGACACTGCCAATGCGCGCGGTATCGACTTCCTTGCCATACGCCTTCTTGATCGAGAGTGCAATCGGATGATTTGAGTGATGCTCAGCGAGAACTGCAAGCTCAAGAAGCTCCTCCCTCGCCATGCGAACAGAAGAAATTTCACTGACCTCAAACTGTCCGGTCGTCAGAGTTCCGGTCTTATCAAACACAACAGTGTCGAGGCTTCCGACTGCCTCAAGATAGTTGCTTCCCTTCATCAGAATGCCATTTTTAGAGGCAGCGCCGAGACCGCCAAAGAAACTAAGCGGAACAGAAATCACAAGCGCACATGGACACGATACAACAAGGAAACTGCATGCGCGGTATACCCAGGTGCTCCAGCCACCGCCAAGAATGATCGGCGGGATCACGGCAAGGATCACAGCGAGAATGACAACGATCGGCGTGTAGACTCTTGCAAATCGCGTGATAAAGGCCTCCGCCTTCGCCTTTCTCGAGCTTGCATTCTCAACGAGCTCAAGAATCTTCGATACCGTCGAATCATCAAAGAGCTTCGTCGTCTCAACCTCGAGCACACCACTCAAGTTGATCGATCCACTCACAACCGCCTGACCTTCTGCGACCTCGACCGGCATCGACTCACCGGTCAGTGCCTTCGTGTCGAGCGTGGAATTTCCCTTTCTGACAATACCATCGAGCGGAACTTTCTCGCCCGGGCGAATCACAATCGTGTCACCGACCTCAACCTCATACGGATCAACCTGCTCCTCCTGTCCATCTCTCAGGAGGTTTGCATACTCCGGATTGATGTCCATCAGATCCGTGATCGACTTTCTCGACTTGTTGACCGCATAGTCGTTGAAGAGTTCTCCAATCTGATAAAACAGCATAACTGCCACGGCTTCCTCGAGGGAACCGACAACGATCGCTCCGATCGTCGCCACCGACATCAAGAAGTTCTCATCGAAAATCTGTCCCTTTGTGATGTTTCGGCAGGCGCGCAGAGGAATGTCATATCCCGCAAAGAGATATGCCACAAGAAACGGAATCCACGCAAACGCAGACCGGTTTTCCAGAATCAGCGCCAGAATGAAAAATACGGCGCTGGCACTAAGCCTTGTTACCATCTTTTTCTGTTTTTTTGTCATCACAGCCATCCTTTCTTTCCGGCGCTCTCCGGAAATCTGTCTCTCACTCTCTTTCTCATCATGCCCTGCGCCCAGAGAAAATCCCCCTGCGTGCAGAAACACATTTTAGCGCAGAACCTTGAACTCTGCCTCCGGCTCGATCTTGTCTGCGACCTTTCTTGCGCCCTCAACGACCTGATCTTCCATTCCGTCCTCAGCCTCGATCACAAGACGCTGGGTCATAAAGCTCAAAGATGCCTCCTTGACGCCGTCGAGCTTCTTGACACCCTCCTCAATCTTTGCAGCACAGTTTGCACAGCACAGTCCCTCAAGTTTGATGATCTTCTTCATAATGTTATCTCCTTTTCTTTGTTTTCTTCTTTTTTGATTTTTTTGTTTTTTCTTTTCTTTGTTGCTCTCTATCGGTAACTGTTCCGAACCGTGATCTCGTCCCAGCTACGATCTGTTACTTGCTGTCACTTATTCAAAACATCTTTCTCTACTCACTGATATGTTCCATACCCTGAGCCAGAATCGTCTGAATATGCGAATCCGCCAATCTATAAAAAACAGTCTTTCCCTCCCTGCGGAAGGACACCAGTCTCATCTGCTTCAAGGTTCTGAGCTGATGAGAGATCGCCGACTGTCCCATTTGCAGAAGGGTTGCAATATCGCAGACACACATCTCAGACTGGCTGAGCACATACAAAATCTTGATTCTCGTCGAATCCCCAAAAATCTTAAAAAACTCAGACAGATCAAGAAGTTCCTGCTCATCCGGCATCACGCGCTCCACTTTTTCCACAATCGCCTCGTGGACATGCATGAATTCACAGGTTCCCTCTTCCACTTCTTCTTCAATCCTTGCCTTCTCTTCCCTGGTCATCAAAACCTCCGTTTCTTTCTCAATCTGTATTCCTATGATCGCTTCGATTCTCCATGATTCTGATTCTCCAAGATTTTCTAATCTTCTCTGTCTTCTATGTTATCCCCTGGTCGTTCTCATCTCACTCAAATTGTTTTCATATGAATACCTGTTCATATGTTTATATTACCATATTTTCATCTCTTGTCAAGTAGTTGACGCACAAAAAAAGAGAAACTTTCAAACATCTGCTTTCGATGTTTAAAAATTTCTCTTTTTTGGTATCTCTCTCCGGATTCTTTCTCCGATCAGCCTGCTAAATGCATCACTTCAATCAGGAAAATCCAGCTCAGACCGTAGTAGGAAACAACCGCAACAAGGTCGTTGATCGTCGTGATCAGCGGACCGGAAGCGACTGCCGGGTCTACGTGAATCTTCTTGAAGAAGAGCGGAATCAGCGTGCCGACTGCGCCGGAAATCAGCATTGCGAGCACGAGTGCCAAACCGATGCATCCCGATACCGCATAGGCAAACGCGAAGGTCTTTCCCTTAAAGAATACAATGTAAAGTCCAATCACTGTGAACGAGAGAACACCGAGAATCATACCGTTTGAGAACGCGATTCTCATCTCTTTCCACACCAGTTCCAACTTCTGACGCACGGTCAGGGACTCATCCATCAGAACGCGGATCGTGACAGCCAGAGACTGGGTGCCGACATTTCCTGCCATGTCCAGAATCAGAGACTGGAAGCACATGATCAGCGGAAGCTGGCTTACCACTCCCTCAAACAGACCTACAACCGACGATACCAGCATGCCGAGAACGAGAAGAATCAGAAGCCACGGCAGACGCTTTTTCATGCTCTCCTTGAGTGGTTCCTTGAGATCTTCCTCCGCGGTCAAACCTGCGAGTTTTGCGTAATCCTCTCCCATCTCATCGTCGACAAGTTCTACGATGCTCTGGGAAGTGATGACTCCGAGGAGACGGTTACTGTTGTCAAGAACCGGAATCGAGTCCTCCGAATAATCTTTCAGTTTTTCGATACAATCATCAATCGCCTCATGACCGTAGACATACGGGTAAGAGGTGACAATCAAATCCTCAAGCGGTGCCTCCGGCGGTGCGGTGAGCAGATCTCTCAAATCCATCGCGCCGTAAAACGTGTGATCGTCTGTAACCATGAACAGCGTTGAGATGTTGTCATTCTTCTGGGCCTGTCCAACGAGGCTTCCCATCGCCTGTCCGGCGGTCAGATTCTCCCGGATCACGATGCAGTTCGTCGTCATCCAACTACCGATCTCTTCCTCATCGAACGAAGCGATCACTGCGACGCTCTTTCTCGCATCATCGTCCATGAGCTCAATCAGAAGTGCTCGTTTCTCCTTCGGCTCCATCTTCAGGACGTCCACAACCGCATCCGTCTCCATTCCGGAGAGGATGGATGCCGCCTTCTTGATGTCCATCTCGTTTAAATATCCGGCTGCCTCGCGCTCATCAATGTGCTCGAAAATATCCGAGAGCATGTCTGTATCGAGGACACGACAGACTTTCTGTCGCTCCAGCACCGTCAATTCTGGAAAGACATCTGCCAGATCATTCTCATGATAGTCTTCAAGCTGTCCGCGAAGAACACCCGGTGATGCATTTCCCCGGATAATTTCCAGGATTTCGGACTTGTAATCTTCCTGTACTTTATTTTCCATGTTCGATCCCCCTTATTCAGTTTTTGATGCAGTACTCTTGAAGTTTTCTTCTCTTTTCTTTCTTTCATTTCTTCCAGTAATTATTTCTGAAAACTTCACACTGCGCTTGCAAACAGGGACGAGTTCCGAACAGGATCAGAAAAATCAGAGCAAATCGATGGACGCACTTCTGGCGTCGGTTTGATATGCAAAGAAACAGAATAGACTGCCGTCTGTTTCCGATCCTGTGCTACTACTTCGTCCATGACTGTCGCCGTCCATTCTGTTCACCTACCTTTATCTTAGAATTTCCTGTTATCTTAACAGGATTTTAGCGGGTGTCCCGAAAACACCCTGCTACATTATAGTCTACTTTGTCCAAAAAGTAAACAAAACTTTCTGCAATTATCGAGAAAAAATCTTCGACAAAAAAATTTCCAAACCATAAGCCCTGAGTAGGACGCAACTTCCTATTCAAGTCGATGCTTGCGGAGACTTGGCGCGTGATTTTGGTCAGCTCTGCTGACATCTTCTTATCAAAATCACTGCGCTTCTCCGTTCCACTGCGGTCGGTGCATAACAAGCGCCACTGGCGCTTTGCACCCACGCGGAGCGTATAACTCAGAAGGGGATTGTCTCCCCTCCTGAGAAAGTTTGTGATACTCCCACCTATAGAGGAGGGGGACATCCACTCTGAGTTATACAAAAAAGAGGCAGGTCTCCTGCACGGAAAACCTGTCTCTCAACTCCTTCTGTCTTTTTTCTGTGTTACATTTTAAAGCTCGCACACAGCGTCTGGTCTGCACTCGTCGCGTAATCGCCGGTGATTCCGATGTGATCTGCCATACAGCGATGACCCTCGTTGTACATACACTTTACCGCCTCACAGCTGATCTCGAGCTTCTCCTCCGGAGTCTGGAAGACATTCGTAAAACTGCCCTCCTTCTTCTCGTCAAAACTGCAACAGCAGGTGTCCTCTTTCGTGCTTGCGTCCTGACCATCCACGACGATCGCCTGACGGCAACAACAGTGGTCGGAATTGTGCAGACAGTTTGTGACTGAACATTCAAGTTTTGTCATAATAAATGCATACCTCCTTGATCCAAAAAAATTGTGATGATCTGGCATCAGGAATAGTATGCATTTATTTAAAAAACTTATTCTGTTATCAAAACTTTTTTCTCAAAAAATCGCGACCGATCATCGTCCGACTGTAAACCTAGTCTGATTCTAATCTCAGCCTGATTTTGATCTCAGCCTGATTCCGATCTTACTTGTTCTCAGCGACAACCTCTACCTTGCGGTTCTCCTTGCGCTCGATCTCGCCCTGAATGTCGGACAGGAAGTCTGCAAGGCTCTTCTGACCCTCATCGCCCTTGAAACGGCTACGAACAGCTACGAGGTTGTTCTCCTCCTCCTTCTGTCCAACAACCAGCATGTACGGGATCTTGTTCTTCTGAGCCTCACGGATCTTGTAACCGATCTTCTCGGAACGGGTGTCAAGCTCTGCACGGATACCAGCCTCGTCGAGCTCTGCCTTTACCTTCTGTGCATAGTCAAGATACTTGTCGGAGATCGGCAGTACCTTTACCTGTACCGGAGCCAGCCAGGTCGGGAATGCACCTGCAAAGTGCTCGATCAGGATACCGATGAAACGCTCGATCGAACCGAATACTACGCGGTGGATCATGATCGGACGATGCTTCTCGCCGTCTGCACCGATGTACTCAAGCTCAAATCTCTGCGGAAGCTGGAAGTCAAGCTGGATCGTACCACACTGCCAGGTACGTCCGATTGCATCTACCAGATGGAAGTCGATCTTCGGGCCGTAGAATGCGCCGTCGCCCTCGTTGACTACATAGTCAAGACCAAGCTCGTCGAGTGCATTTCTCAGACCGTCGGTTGCTACCTCCCAGTCCTCATCACTTCCCATGCTGTCTTCCGGTCTCGTGGACAGCTCTACATAATATTTGAAGCCGAACAGCTTGTAAACGCTGTCGATCAGGTTTGCTACGCCCTTGATCTCATCCTTGATCTGCTCCGGGGTCATGAAGATGTGTGCATCATCCTGAGTGAAGCAACGAACACGCATCAGACCGTGAAGCTGACCGGATTTCTCATGACGATGAACGAGACCAAGCTCACCCATACGCAGAGGCAGATCACGGTAGGAACGCGGCTCAGAAGCGTAAACGAGAACGCCACCCGGGCAGTTCATCGGCTTGATTGCGTAATCTTCGCCATCGATCAGGGTTGTGTACATGTTCTCCTTGTAGTGATCCCAGTGACCGGAGGTCTCCCACAGGCTACGGTTTAAGATAACCGGGGTGGAAATCTCAACATATCCGGCCTTCTTGTGGATCTGTCTCCAGTAGTCAAGCAGAACATTCTTCAGCACCATGCCCTTCGGCAGGAAGAACGGGAATCCCGGGCCAGCCTCATGCATCATGAACAGACCAAGCTCCTTACCCAGCTTTCTGTGGTCGCGCTTCTTTGCTTCCTCCATCATCGTGATGTAAGCCTCAAGCTCTTCCTTCTTTGCGAAAGCAGTTGCATAGATTCTGGTCAGCATCTTGTTGTGCTCATCGCCTCTCCAGTAAGCACCGGCAATGCTCATCAGCTTGAATGCCTTGCCGACTTCCTTCGTGCTTGCCAGATGCGGGCCTGCACACAGATCGGTGAACTCTCCCTGGCGATAGAAACTGATCGTCTCGCCCTCCGGCAGATCCTCAATCAGCTCGACCTTGTACGGCTCCTCTTTCTCTTTCATCAGAGCGATTGCCTCTTCTCTCGGAAGCTCAAAGCGCTCCAACGGCAGAGCCTCTTTCACGATCTTCTTCATCTCTGCCTCGATCTTGCCAAGGTCATCGGAAGTGATCGGGGTCTCGAAATCGATGTCATAGTAGAAACCATCTGCGATAGACGGACCGATTGCGAGCTTTGCGCTCGGGTACAGACGCTTGATTGCCTGAGCCATCACATGGCTTGCGGTGTGACGCAGGGTGGACAGTCCGCCTGCATCCTTTGCAGTCAGGATGTTCAGAGCGCAATCTTTGTCAAGAACGGTGCGCAGGTCTACGACCTCTCCGTCAACCTCTCCTGCACATGCTACTCTTGCAAGACCCTCGCTCAGATCTTTTGCTACGTCCAGAACGGACATCGGCTGTGCATACTCTTTTACACTTCCATCTTTCAATGTAACCTTCATGATTCTGACTCCTTCTTCTAAATCTTTTTTCACGAGAGCGTTTCACAGACCACTCTTTTTACGGATCGCCCCGAAAACTCTCTCTTTGAATCTTCTCAAATTGTGTGAAGCTATCTGTGTGAAAACGCAATTTCAATCGCTATTTCCTGATAAAACAAAAAATCCCTTGTCTGAACAAACTGCCAGACAAGGGACGATATTCGATCGCGGTTCCACCCTGCTTGTTGTGAGCAATCCAATTCATGCCATCTATCATCTACCAGTCTCAATCCCCGTCGATCTTTCCCGATCCGGAATCTCACTCTGGCTTGCGACACTCTCACAACCTCTTCATTCTGATGATAACGGAATCACCGGGTCCGATTAAGGACCGCTCCGAGATGGTCTTCGCCTCGTCTTCCTCGCAGAATGCTTCCACCAAACACATTCCTCTCTGTGCGCTCCCGGCGGGCTACTCTTCTCATCAACGCATTACTCGTATCTCATTTGTTTTTGATTCGTACTTCATTATAACACGACAGGCAAATATGTCAAGTCTGTCCACACCTAAAATCGACATGACTGCAAACACAACACAGGCATTTCTTCAATTTTTTGTCCATTTACAGAATTGTGGGGATCGATGCCTGCAAAATTCGGATGGCTTCCTGCTCATCCGGTCCTTCCACTCGAATCTCAATCCGGTCTCCGCATTTCGCCTTGAGTCCCATAAGCGCCATCACTTTACTCGCATCCGCCTCTTTTGTCTTCAGTCGGATACATACCTGTGACTGAAAAGGTTCTACCATCCTGCTGATTGCAGCTGCACTGCGCGCATGCATCCCAGCCGGGTCAGAAATTACATATTGAAACCACGTCATGTCTCTCATCCTCCAAACGTTTTTTCTCCGTCTTCTCTGCTTTTCATACACTTTTTCTTTTTTCGATTCCTATTTACCTATTTTGCAAATAGGTTCTCTCCCCTTCCCGTTCAGTTTAACAGGGTTTTGTGAATTCGTAAACAGCATTTTTGACCATAAGCAAAAGTAATTTTTTCAATCATTATTACATATTGGCTATTTTTTTGCCCGTCCCTTATAATGAAATCAGTCAGACAGACAAGATTTCTCATCTTTCAAACGATTTTTTGTCTGACTTTACATGACTTTATTTTTTCAAAAAGAACACACAATCTTTATATATTTAAGGAGGATTCTATTATGACAGGAACACCAATCATCACAGAAATGCAGGTCATCCCGGTAGCCGGATACGACAGCATGGAGATGACACTCAGCGGAGCACATGCCCCGTACTTCACCAGAAATCTTGTCATCATCAAGGATAATTCCGGGCACACCGGTGTCGGCGAGATCCACGGTGGCGAGTACACCGAGGAGTGCTTAAACAGCTACATTCCGCTCGTCGTTGGTCAGGAAGTCGGCAAATACCGCTCCATCCTCGGCGCAATCCACAGAGGTGGCAAGAAGGCAGAGGGCGATGACGGCGAGGGCATTCAGACGCTCGACATCAGCAAGCTGAAATTCGTTGTCCGCACCGAGTGGGCAATCGAGTGCGCTCTGCTCGATCTGCTCGGTCAGCATCTGGGTGTTCCGATGTGTGAACTGCTCGCAGAGGGCAAACAGCGCAATCAGGTAGAAGTTCTCGGCTATCTGTTCTACGTTTCTGATCGCAACAAGACCGATCTGCCGTACCTCGATGAGTCCACCAGCTCTGATCCGTGGTTCAAGATGCGCCGAAATGCAATGCTCTCCCATGAGCAGATCGTCGAGGAAGCACAGTGCCTTCAGGAGAAATACGGTTTCCGTTGCTTCAAGCTCAAGGGCGGTGTCTTCTCCGGTGAGTACGAGATGGATACCGTGCGCGCATTAAAGAAGCATTTCCCGGACGGACGCATCAACATCGACCCGAACGGCGCATGGAGCCTCGCAGAGGCAATCAGCCTGTGCAAGGGCATGCACAACACGCTCTCCTACATCGAAGATCCCTGCGGACCGGAGGCAGGCTTCTCCAGCCGTGAGATCATGGCAGAGTTCAAGAATGCAACAAACATGCCGGTTGCAACGAACATGATCGCGACAAACTGGCGTCAGTTCTATCATGCAGCAGCACTCAAGTCCGTTGACATCGTGCTCGCTGACCCGCATTTCTGGGGTCTTGAGGGTTCCCTGCGCATGGCATCGATCCTGAACGACTGGGGTCTGACCTGGGGCAGTCACTCCAACAACCACTTCGACATTACGCTTGCTACGTTCGCTCACGTTGCTGCCTGTGCTCCGGGTAATCCGACTGCTCTTGATACCCACTGGATCTGGCAGGATGGTCAGAACCTCTTAAAAGATGCTCCGCAGATCAAGAACGGCTATCTGGAAGTTCCGAACCGTCCGGGTCTTGGTGTCACCCTCGATATGGACCGCGTGATGGAGGCAAACCGTCTCTACAACAGCATGCCGTCCCACGACCGCGACGATGCAATGGCTATGCAGTACCTGATTCCGAACTGGAAGTACGACTCCAAGAAGCCTTGCCTTGTGAGATAAGTTTGATTTAAAAGTAAGATAAATTTGGGTTGATTTAAAAGTTTGATTCAAATGTAAGATAAATTTGGGTTGATTTAAAAGTTTGATTCAAATGTGAAAGAAGCATCGCCTGTCCATCTGTTATCCTTTTTGTTACGATGGAAAAGCGGTGCTTTTTCTTGACTCTCTTTTTCTTAATTTTCTTTTTCCTGGTTTTTCTTTTTCCTGATTTTGCTCTTTTAACCTCTGACGAGTCCCTCAACCGCATTCGTGTATCGTCCTGTTATGACAAGGCTCACCGTCGACTCGATGAACGCTCCGATACTGCTGATCTTCTCCGGCGGTGCGGCATAGAAGACCTGGAAGTGATTCTCCTCAAAGTACTTGACCATCTGCTCGATTCGCTCTCTCGAGAGGGCAGAGAACGCCTCATCGATGAAGACGAGACGGGCACAGCAGACATTCTGCGGGTAACACTGGTTCAAGCTCGCCGCAAGAATGATGAAGTACGGAGTCTGCTTCTCACCGTTGCTCGCAGAACCCTGCTTCTTTGAGAGATCCGCGATGATCTCCTTGTCTCCCTGACGGCTGATGATCTTCATGTCATAGGTGAAATATTTGCGGTAATCGGTGTACTCGCTCTCATCCTCCTCATCGAGGATCACACTCATGAACTCCTGAATATCCCGCTCCATCTCCTCATCGTCACGCCCGGAACTCATATATGCCTCCGGCGAATCCATATAGTTTTCGAGGCGACGGCAAATGCGGAAGAAGACTGCCCGGTCCGGCTTCTCCTCCATCACGAAGCGATAGGTATCATTTCCGAACGGGAGCTGTTTGAGTTCACGGTTGATCAGCGCAATCTCGCTCTTCGCCTCGCGAACTGCCTCGTTGATCTCTGCGACAAAGTCATTCATAAATGCGCTCTCAAGCCGTCCTGCCTGCTCCTCAAGCTTCTGGTGTGCTTCCTCGATCTTGACATTCGCAAGATTCCGGTATTCCTCACGGTAGTAGGAGATGTACGCGGTTCCTCTCCGGCTTAAATCCTTCTCCGCCAGACGGCAGTACTCAATCTGGGCATTCTCAAGTTCCCGGATGCTGTCGTTCACATTCTTCTCCGCGTCGCGAACCGCTCCGAACGTGATGACCTGAAAACTTCCCTTCTGTTTCTTGAGCTTCTCATACTCTTCCATCATCGGCTTCTCAAGCTCCATGTTTCTGGAAGAGAGATCCTGATACTCGCGGTTGAGCTTATAGAGATCGCCGGAAATCATCTTCTGGTTTCTCTGATTCTGGCTCTGCGCATCCGAGCATGTCCGGATATCCCCGATCACCTCATCGCGCTCCCGCTGACAGGTCTCATAAGCCTTTCTCGCCGACTCCTGCTCCTGAATGACTGCCATAAACTCCGAGCTGTTCTGAATCTGCTCGATCTGTCGCTCAAGATCTGCCTGTTCTCTCTTGACCTTCTTTAAACGCTTCTGTGCATCAAAATCATAATGCTCGAGATTCCAGTCGACCGAGGCGATCTCCTGGCGGTGACTCTGCGTTCTCGCAGTCTCCTCCTGAAGTTTCTGGTACTCCTCCTGATTCTTCTGTCTGTCCGCTTCCGCCTGCGCAAGCTGAATCTGAATCGCATCTTCGCCCAGACAGAGAGAGGTCTTCTCAAGATCCATCGTGGACACTGCATAGCTCTTTGCGAGCATTCCGTCCTTCGTCAGTCCGCCCTTTGGATACTCGTGCAGTTCTCCGAGCGATTCGCAAATATGAATTCCGTTGAGCAGATAATTCGCATAACGACGCGCAAACCCATTCGGGATACTCAAAATCTCCGATGCCGATCCCTCCGTCACCGGAGTCTCCGGAAGTTTGTCCGTGATGACAACCTTGCAATTTTTCAGCTTTCGGCTCTTTAAGATCTCCATCGCCTTCTCGCAGTACGCACCGTCGACGATCAGATCAAACCGCTTTTTCCCAAGAAATGTCTCGATGCATGCCCGCCACTCCGGCGCTTTGACCTCCTGAACCATCTCGGCAAAGACTCGGACCTGAGCGTGAATCCCCTGAGCCTCGAGTTCTCTCTGAATCACCGTTCTGGCTTTCTCGACCTCCCGCGGAAATACCATCCGATTTGCACGCAGTTTCTTGATGTCCTGCTCGATGCTCTCCCTCTCCTCTGAGAGAAGATTCTTCTTGTCCTCACTGTGAACTTCAAGACTCTGAAACTTTCGGTCAAGTTTCTGTACATACGCGGAGAATGCGAGAAAATGTTCTGTCTTTCGCTCCGATGAGATCCCCTCTTCTGCCAGATGAAGCAGGGTATTTTGCTCTTCCTTGGAAAGTCCCTCTCCATCTTCAAGCTGAGTCCAGCTAAGCAGAGTCTCCAACCGGTGCTGAAGGTTCTGAATCTTCTTTTCCTCTTTCTCGTAGCGCTCTGCCTCGCGCTCAAGCTCCGCGCACTGTCCCTTCATCGCCCGGATGCTGTCCTGCATTCCACGGAACATATCGTTGCTCTCGGCGATTCGCAGGCGCGAGGATGCGTGCTCATACCGCTCATCCATCTCCCTCTGGCGAAGTCGAAGCTGTTCTTCTTGATGGCGCAAAACTTCGAGTTTCTGCTCAAGCTCTTTCTTGTGCGTCTCCTTTTCCTGAAGTTGCTGATAGCAGAACATCATCTGGCGAATCCGCAGACGACGCAGGCGATTCTCATAGTCGACACTTCTCTTTTCGACCTTCTCAAGCTGATCCCTGCTCTCACGCATCATCTGGTACATCTGGCGGATGCGCTCAAACTGTGCCTTCTGCTCTCTCAGATCCTTCAGCGAATCCACATTGCTCGGCTCTAAGACACACTCCTGAATGAACTGATCGATGTTATTTTCCGGGTTGAATGCCATCATCTTCAAAAGTTTGTTGCGGTAACGAATCGAATCACAGCGAAGTCCAAGTGCCCGCAAAACCTGCTCCACACCACGGTCTCTCGACAGAAAATCCGCAGACTTCAGTTTCTTCTCTGCGGTGTGAAGTTCCGATCTCGGCGTCACGCGCAGAAGCCCGCCATCCACACGCGCAAAATTCATATCGGCGAGTGCCGTATCCCGGCAGACAAACCAACTGCTCTTGTAACTGGTCTCATCCGGCGACTCGATGCAGACGCCGACCACAAGCGAGCTATCCTCAACCGGTGACCAGAACTCCATGGCGACGTAACTGATCACTTCCCCGCTTCTGAGATAGCGGTCCGGTCCATTGCTCTTGGTATCTCCGCGCACATAGGCGACAACCGTGCGGTCCTTATCCTTTGCCGCCTTGTTAAACTGGGTGTTTCCTGTGAGCAGATACGTCATTGCATCGAGAACCGTGGACTTTCCACTCGTGTTGACTCCCGTAAAGAGCGTAGAACCCTCAAGACACATCTCCACATTCTGAAATCGCGACCACTGCACCAGAAGCAGTTTCGTCGCCGTCTTTCTGTTATTCATCTCCATCTTCATCGGCGTCTCCCTCCACTGCATCTCTGTCACTGTCTGCGTCCTCGCTGTCGTCGTTTTCAGCTCCGTCCGTCAGCCTGTTCATCGTCAATCTGTCGTCTTCTTCGTTATCGTTATCGCTTTCGTTATCATTATCGTCCTCGAGATCTCTCATCCGCCGGTCCGCATTCTCCACAAATCTGCGGATCTCATCGGTATTCAGTGCAAACTGAAGAGACGGGTACAACCAGATCTGGCAGTCCGGATCTCCGACTTTTCCCTCGAGATCAAGCAGATTATAGCTCGAAAAGATCGTGAGAATCGCACTCATCGTGCTCTTATCGACAAGATCCTTCAGCCCGTACTTGTCCAGCTCCAGTCTCAAATCCGTCATGGAGACCTGAACCGCTCTTGAGAGTCTGCCTGAGCGAATCCGATCGATGTAGAGCGTCCACAGACAGCAGAGCACCATACTGTCCACTTTTCTCAGGGCATAACGGTTCGCCTGAATCTTTCCGTCCTCCCCCGACTGCGCACAGTTTTTCAGCATCACGACCCCGTTTTCGCGGTCTATCACAATCTCAAATCCAATATAAGAAAAATATAGGGAAATCGGGTCCGGTCTCTTCGTGATAAAGTAATACAGCTTTTTGCTGTCCTCATCCCTGTCCCGAACCACAAAGGTTCCCTTCAAAAGTCTTCGGCAGGCTTTTGTAAACATACTCTTTTCCGATGAGGTATAGTCCTCCCAGTAAGCATCCATGCCCATCTTCTTTTCTCCCTCTATCTCTATATAAAACTCCATACAAAATGCATACGGAATCGTATTTATTTTATTTCATCTGGCTTGTCTGCCCTGCGAATCTCAAACCGGCGCAGGAGCAGATGATCTGCCCTCACATATCCGTCCGCCGGCTCTACGGTGTAGCCATTTTCATTCGCATAGGCGACCGCGGACAACGCACACAGAAGATCCTCGCTGTCTGCAAGCGGAAGATCCTCACTCGTGAGAACCGCAGACTCTTTCCCCGTCTCTGTCTCACTCACACAATCGCTCTTTCGGATTGCCTCCTCCATCGCGCGATCCAAATACTGCTTCATCCGGTCTTTCGAGTATGGATTGTAGGACTCTCTCTCATGTGCGAGACGAGCCTGTTCGACGTCCTCACTCGTCATCTCCTGAAACTCAGAAATTGTCTCCTTGCGGATTCTCTGTATCTTTCTCGGATAGCGCAGAGAATCAAGATCAAGAAACTCATTCTTTTCCAGAGCGAACAGCGATTGCAAATCTTCCCCGAGCGGATCTTTCCATCCGACCATCTTCATCTCCCGCGCAAGATAACGAATCGTCTGCTCGACACTTCCGCGCACATCCGTATCCTGATTGCGGATAAATCGCGCTCTGCCAATCGCAATCTGCAAGTAGACATTGATCTTGTGCTTGATGTCCCGCATAATCTTGTCATAGTCTTCCGTCAGGAAATTGCGCGTCGCCTGAATCATATCGAGGACGGCGTCCTCCGCCTCCCAGAGTGTGATCTCTTCCTCCTTCGCACATTCTCTTGCAAGCTCCTCATAGAGATCCTGATTGTTCTGAATCTCGTCGAGTTTCTGACGAATAAACGTCCGGTACAGATGAATATTCTGCTGTTTCGTCAGACGCGCATACTCCCGGATGAAGTCTCCCTCGCAGTACTCGATCACATTCTCCGTCAGGCTCTCAAGCGTCTCCTCCTCAGCCATCCGCTCAATGATCTTTCGGATAAAGGTGGAGAGACGCTTCAAAGACTTTGAGAGCATCTTTGCATTCCGGTAAATATTCTTTAAACCATTTACATACGGCTCATGCTTCCACTGATCCTCATTATGCAAGATATTGTAAATGTTATAGAGATAGCTGGAAAACTCCTCCCGCTCCGGCTTTCGCAGTTGTTGCAAGAATTCTGCGAGCAAAATTCCCTGCTCCGTCATCTCGATGTGCTTCTCATAGGTGGCATCATCGGTGTCTTCCTCAAGCCAGCCGATCTCCTTAGAACAAAAACGGCGAATCACCGCGTTCGCCAGCTCATTGTAGTTTCGCCTTGCCGGGGAAGAGGTCTCCTCCCTGTCCACATTCTCTTTTCTTAAGTTTCTATCTCTATCTGCTGCCAAAGACGGATCGGGACCTGGCTCCTGATCATCCAAATTCCGGTCAAAATTCTGATCGGGATTCTGTTCAAGATTCATGCTCAGATCCAGATCAGGCTCCAGCTCATTGACCTGATTCTCAAGCAGGTACGATGCCAGTGCGTCTCGAATCCGGCTTCGCGCGATCCGATAAGATACCTCCCTCTCATACTGATCATAAATCAACTGGAGGCAATCCGAATAAATCTGGTTATTGCCCGCGCTTGACAGACAGTTAAAAAAACCAGATGGAATCATATCAAAAAGTTTCGGCATATCTCCCTCTTTCCTCTCTTCCTTCAAAGACAGAATGCATTCCATCTATCACACTACACTACATTCCAGCCATTCTGCTTTGTCAGCTTGTCACCGTCCCCATATCACAAACCAGCGACATCGTTTCATGCCTCTCGGGCACTTTTTTATTTTCCTTTATCTTACCACATTTTTTCCAAAATAGCAATTATTTTCGATCATATGTTCGATTTTGGGTCTCTGATTTTTTAGTTTCTGATTTTTGATTTTTCCATTCACAAAAATACGCATGCAGAAAAGAATCAAACAACTTCTCTCCACATGCGCTAAAAAATCAAACCGTATCTTTTATTTATGATATTTATGAACTTTTCATTTCTCATTATGAAGTTCTCACCAGCCGGAGTGTGTTCTCGGGATAATCAAGTGTGAGACCGGACACCTCCGATACAGGCGGAAAGCCCATACTCTTCCCAGAACTGGTGAAGCGGAATGTACTGAATGCATTCCGCCTTTTATTCTAGCGCGTTTCTTTCGCTGATGCAAGAGAAAATATTTTTATGCCCATCTTAATACAAATTTAATACCGTCAAATCGACGCTAATACACATTTTATACTCTATATGAAATAATGAAATCAGAAAATAGAAACAACCCGCAGTAAAAATCAGGGCAAAAAAGCACAAACGAAGGCAAGGATATAAACATGAAACATACAGAACACACGAGACGAATTAAAAAACATTTATCTTCCTCGCAGATTATTATTCTCGGTTTTGCAGGTGTCATTCTGTTGGGAAGTCTGCTGCTAATGCTGCCGATTTCCACACAGGATGGAAAAGGAGCGATCTTTACCGATGCTCTTTTCACCGCCACATCCGCAGTCTGCGTCACCGGGCTGATCGTGAGAGATACCGCGACCTACTGGAGTACATTCGGACAGACCATCATCCTCTTTCTCATCCAGATCGGAGGCATGGGCGTCATCACCGTAGCCGTTGCAATCTCCGTCATATCCGGAAAACGAATCAGTTTGAAGCAGCGCAGCACGATGCAGGAAGCAATTTCTGCACATAAAGTAGGCGGTATTGTGCGGTTAACCGGATTCATCATCAAAATGACCATTCTTTTTGAATTTCTCGGCGCAGTGAGTATGTTCCCAACCTTTTACAAAATGTTTGGAGGACGAAAGGGAACGTGGTATGCCCTTTTTCATTCAATCTCGGCATTTTGCAATGCCGGATTTGATTTGATGGGAATCCAGCTTCCCTATTCCTCTCTGACAGCCTTCATTGAAAATCCTGTCATCAATCTCTCTGTCATGTCACTTATTGTTCTTGGCGGAATCGGATTTATGACCTGGGATGATGTCAAAACCCATACTTACCACATTCAAAAATACCGCATGCAGAGTAAGGTCATCCTTATGACAACCTCGCTGCTGATCCTTCTTCCCGCACTCTATTTTTTCTTTCTGGAATTTGAAAACATTCCATTCGGGAAGCGGATCCTCATCTCCCTCTTTCAGGCAGTCACACCGAGAACTGCCGGATTCAACACCATTGATCTGACCCAGATCAGCGAAGTCGGCATTGCCATCACCATCATGCTGATGTTAGTTGGCGGTTCTCCCGGATCCACTGCCGGCGGTATGAAAACAACAACGATCGCTGTCCTTCTCTCCACGGCAATCTCCGTTTTCCGCCGCAGGGAGCACACCCATTTCTTCGGGCGAAGAGTCGACGATGACACGATCCGGAATGCCACGACCATCCTGATGATGTACCTCACCTTATTTGTGTTCGGTGGATTTGCCATCAGCCGAATCGAAAGCCTTCCCTTGCTTGTCTGCCTGTTTGAGACCGCCTCAGCGATCGGCACCGTAGGTCTGACACTCGGAATCACCCCAAACCTTGGAATCTCATCCCAGTTCATTTTAATTCTGTTAATGTACATCGGACGAGTAGGCGGTTTAACTCTCATTTTTTCCGCTCTCTCCGGAAACCAGGGACACACTGCGAGATTTCCTCAAGAAAAACTAACCGTTGGATAAGGAGCATATTTTATGAAATCAGTATTATTAATTGGACTTGGACGTTTCGGCAAACACATTGCCCGGAAACTCAACGAATTAAATCACCAGATTATGGCCGTAGACAGCAATGAAGAACGCGTGAATTCTGTTCTTCCCTTTGTCACAAATGCACAGATCGGCGACAGCACAAATGAAGAATTTCTTTCCTCTCTCGGAATACGAAACTTTGATGCGTGCATTGTCGCCATCGGAGACAATTTTCAAAACTCTCTTGAGACGGCCTCTCTCTTAAAAGAACTGGGAGCAAAAAAAGTAATCGCCCGGGCATCCACCGGGGTACAAGAAAAATTTTTACTGCGAAATGGAGCAGATGAGGTTGTCTATCCCGAAAAGCAGCTGGCATCCTGGACTGCGATCCGCTGCACCTCCGATAACATTTTAGACTACATTGAGCTGGATGAAAATTACTCTATATTTGAACTTTCTGTCCCCTCCGAATGGATCGGAAAATCCATTCTCCAGCTTGACATCCGCAAAAAATACGGCATCAGCATCCTCGCCATCCGAGAAAACGGCAAACTGCACATGAATATTGTGCCGGATACCATTCTCAGTGCCGAGAAATCCATTCTCGTTCTGGGAGAACAGAAAGCAATTCAAAAATGCTTCCGTATCTGAGCGACAAAACTTTCTACAAAATAACTTGCAAGACACAAACAACATATGGGGGTGAAGAAAATGAAGTGGACTGACAAACTGCTTTTAATGGTTACTGCGCTCGTCCTTTTTTCATTTGGATATTATCTATCAAAACGTTTTGATGACTTCATGGAGCAGAACAACCGGCAACTTCCGCCTGACCAGAACACCGTCATCGCCATTGCCTCTGAGCCCCCTGTCCTTCGGAACCTTTCCATCAAAATATTGGACTCCTGTCTTCACATAAGTCCATGCATAGAATTTCATTTCAGCGTCAGGAGTTTTCGCCCGCTCTTACAAAAAATTTCCGATGGTGCTGTGGACCTCGCTTTTATCTCTGAGCAGAACATTCAGGAACTGCCGGACAGCCATGATTTTGGGCGCATCCATATCAAAAATCCAGATAAGAACTGCTGTTTCTGGATTGTGTGGAACAGACATGTCTCCTCTCGATGCCGCGACCGAATCCTGCTCGCATTTGAGAACGCATTCCTGGTGGAAAAAACACCTTTTTTATGATAAAATTTGTCGTAGACCAGGAGGACCATGCAGATGGAGCAAATAAAAAAAGGGCGTTTAAAAATTTTTTTCAGCTATGCAGAAAGCATCGGCAAAACCCATTCCATGCTAAAGGCAGCTTTGACTGCCAAAGAACAGGGAATTGACGTTGTCGTTGGTTACGTTGCCCTGCACACCTTGGAAGAAGACTCGGAATTATCGGATGTTCTCAACCAGCTCGAATGGCTCAACTGTGAAAATCAAAGTTTTGATATTGATCTCGCGTTGAGCCGGAATCCCGAACTGATTCTAGTCGATGAACTGGCACATTCAAACCAGGCAGAATGCCGCCATAAAAAGCGCTATCAGGAAGTGACGGAACTGATCAATCATGGAATTGATGTATACACAACGGTCAACGTGAGCAACCTTGAAAGTCTCCACGATACCGTGGCATCGATCACAGGCATCACCACATGGAATCGCATCCCTGATTCCATCTTTGACAATGCCGATCAGGTAGAATTAATTGACATCGAGCCGCAGGAACTCATTGAACGCTTACAAGAAAAGGACACTGCCGACTCCAAACTTACCGTCGAACAATTGACCGCCCTGCGGGAAATCGCTCTCCGGCGCTGTGCAGATCGGGTCAAACGCCTGTCGAGCCAGCTTTCAAAAACAAACCGGTTTCACACCGACGAGCATATCCTTGCCTGTCTGTCCTCAGCCCCCTCAAATGCAAAGATCATTCGAACAGCGGCCCGAATGGCACGGGCGTTCAACAGCCAGTTTACTGCTCTCTTTGTAGAAACTCCCGACTTTGCGGAGGAAACCCAGGAAAACAAAGAACGGCTGCACAATCATATCAAGCTTGCCGAACAGCTTGGTGCAAATATCGAGACTATCTACGGAGATGACGTCCCATATCAGATTGCCGAGTATGCCCGATTATCCGGCATCACCAAGATTGTTCTTGGCAGAAGTGCGATGACCCGCAAGCGTTTTTTTGGAAAACCTACCCTGACTGAACAGCTTCTCTCCTACGATCCGGAAATGGACATCCACATTATTCCAGATCGTTGTACCGAACTGCCTTATCGTCAGAAGCGGCGGAACGATTATCTAAAAAAACACAGCATTTTCACAAACACACTCAAAAGCAGTGCCATCCTTTTCGGTGCCACTCTGCTGAGCATCTTGTTCGATCATCTGGGATTTACAAGTGCAAATATTATTATGGTATACATTCTGGGTGTCCTGCTGACCTCTATCGTGACGTCCCATCAGGTCTACAGTTTGATTTCTTCCGTTGCAAGTGTATGCATTTTCAATTATTTGTTTACCATTCCGAAGTTTTCTCTCACCGCCTATGGTACAGGGTATCCCGTCACCTTTATTGTCATGTTTCTGACCGCTTATATCACCGGAACCATGGCAATCCGGTACAAGGCACAGGCCGGACAATCTGCAAAAATCGCATACCGGACCAAAATCTTGTTTGACACGGATCAGCTGCTGTCCAAAGCAAACGGAAAAAAAGAAATTTTTGAAGCCACAGCAAAACAGATTCAAAAACTTCTGGAACGAAACGTAGTGATTTTTGAAAATGTAAATGGCAAACTGTCCGACCCTTATTTTTCACAGGCAAAGGAGACCGCAGACCTTCCCGTCCCATACAATTTTGAGCGTGAACGGACCGCTGCGCAGTGGGTTTTAGCGAACAATCACACGGCCGGTGCAACCACAGACACCCATTCCCATACCCAGTATCTCTATTTTGCACTTCGCATGAATGAACGGGTTTACGGAGTCATCGGAATCGAGGCAAAAAACACTCCCTTGGACGCTCCTGCCCACAGCATTTTGCTCTCTATTCTCGGCGAAGCGGCACTTGCTCTTGAAAATGAAAAAAATCTCTGTGAAAAAGAGGCCGCGGCAATCCTCGCAAAAAGTGAACAGCTCCGCGCCAATATGCTCCGCACGATCTCCCATGATTTGCGCACACCTCTGACCTCTATTTCCGGAAATGCAAGCAATCTGATGAGCAATGGAAATTATTTTGATGAAGAGACAAAGCAACAGATTTACTCTGATATTTACAATGACTCCATGTGGCTTATCGATCTCGTAGAAAATCTTTTGTATGCCACCCGGATTGAAGAAGGGAAAATGACACTGCGCACTTCCACGGAATTGCTCAGCGAAATTGTTGAAGAGGCCATCTGGCACATTAAGCGGAAACTGGACAGACATACGCTCTCAGTTTCCTTCGAGGATGACCTGCTTTTAGTCAAAGCAGATGCGAAACTTCTCGTTCAGGTTATCGCTAACATTATAGACAATGCAGTAAAATACACTCCTGCAGACTCTTCCATCACAATCACTTCAAAGAAAAAGGGAAATATGGCAGAGATTTCCATCGCCGATACGGGAAATGGAATCCCACTCGCAGATAAAGAACGAATCTTTGAAAAATTTTACTGTGGAAATCAAAAAATAGCAGACAACCGACGCAGTTTGGGACTTGGACTGTATCTATGTAAATCCATTATAGAAGCTCACGGCGGAGTCCTTTCGGTATCTGACAATCTGCCGCACGGAGCTATTTTCAGCTTTACCATTCCATTAGAGGAGGTTCCTTTTTATGAGTAAATTCCAGGTTTTAGTAGTCGAAGACGACACCCCAGTCCGAAATCTGATCACCACTACACTGAAAGCACATGATTATCGTTTTATCACTTCCGCAATCGGTGAGGGCGCCGTGATGGAAGTTGCCTCTCACAATCCTGATATCATTCTTCTGGATTTAGGACTTCCAGATATCGATGGAGTTGAGGTCATTCGGCGGATCAGAAGCTGGTCAAATATTCCCATCATCGTCATCAGCGCCAGAAGTGAAGATATCGATAAAATCGATGCTTTGGATGCCGGTGCTGACGACTATCTGACAAAACCTTTTTCGGTAGACGAACTTCTTGCCCGTCTGCGTGTGGTTCAACGGCGTCTTGCACTCATGCAGAACAATCTCTCCCAGGAAGCCATTTACGAAAACGGACAGCTACGCATTGACTATGCATCCGGCTGCGCCTATCTTGCCGATCAGGAACTCTCCCTCACTCCAATGGAGTACAAACTGCTGTGCTTATTGGCACGCAACACCGGAAAAGTTTTGACCCACAAATACATTCTTCAGAATGTCTGGGGAAGCAGTCTGGAAACAGACGTCGGATCTCTGCGCGTCTTTATGGCAACACTGCGAAAAAAACTAGAGCAAGCTCCCATCTCCCATCAATATATCCAGACCCACATCGGTGTCGGATATCGAATGATGAAAGTAGAATAAACTGACCGTGCTCAACGATATAAATGTAGCTTTATGCATTCCCCGATGCATGGCGGGATCGATCATGTCGCGACCGATGATGCATCGCCTGCACCGCGAGATTCCAAAGCGGAATCAGATACAGATATACAGCCGTGATCAGACAGCTCTCCGGCGCTCCAACCGTCGCAAGCGGAACTGCCCCGGCTATCGACCACGGGATCAACGGTGCAACGACGACCGCCGTATTTTCCAGATCAATCGCCAACTCCTCCTGATTTTTAACCACCGGCCCACAGAGCTGATGCGTCAGCATAATCGCGAGCGTCTGGTTGCAGGCAATCGCACTTGTCACAATCGAGGTCAACAAAATTGCACCAAACGGCGTGATTCTTTCGCCCAATCGAAGGATTCCATCTTGAAGATGATCCAGGAAATGCGTCTCCTTGAAAATCCCCGCATAGCACGAGGAGATGCACACAATCAGAAAAACGCGTGTCATCGAGAGCAGTCCCCCTCCATTCATAAAGGTGGCAACCTCGGCACTCTTTGCCGAAAATCCAAACACGCAAAGATGCACGATCTGCGCCGGAGAGAGGTGCTGAGCAAAGCCGGCAATCAAAATTCCACTCAGACTGCTGACAAGCAGGGTGATTTTTACATTCTGCCGGAACACAGAAAACAGGATTACAATCACCGCCGGGAGCACAACTACCCAGGAGAGATCATAATAGGAACGCAACACTTTCTCAATCGCAACACTCCCCGCTCCCGACGTGTAAGCCTGTCCAAGTTTCCAGTAGATCAGACAGGTCAGCACAAACGGGACAACCGAAGTTTTTACCATCTTTCCGATATTTTTAAAAATATCCGTCTTTGTCAGTTCACTCACGAGAAGGGCACTCGTCGACATCGGAGAACAGCGATCCCCGAAAAAGACACCTGCAAGCACCGCTCCGCCGGTATAAAAAATGGGAACGCCCATGCTGTTTGCAATCGTCACACAGATCACGCCCATCGTCGCCGTGCTTCCAAACGAGGTTCCCGTGAGCACAGAGATCAGACAGCACATCAGAAATGTCACGAGAAGAATCGCGGACGGGGAGCAAAAACGTGATGCCTCACAGACAAGCAGGGCAATCGTTCCACTGCCTCGCCAGATCGCCGTGATCATTCCGATCAGAAGAAACGTGATCAAAATATTCTTCACCGTGCGGATTCCTCCGAGCGAACAGCGAACCATCTGCCCCGCGCTGTGATGACGCGCAATCCCATATCCAAAGAAAAGCACATACCCGAATATCATCGCAAGCAAAATCGATTTTCCGGTAAATACGCAAATTAAAAGACCTGCCGAAAACAGACCAAGTGCAATCGCCTCCATCTCAGCACTGTCCCTCCCATTTTTCAATTTCCGTCCGTCGATTGATCCATCCCGGTTTCCAGATCATCAGATATGCCGTAAATCCAATCGAATCCCTCGCAATCTCAAATGGCTCTTCTCTGAGGATCATCGAGTGCACACCCTGCTTTTCAAGCTCCACCTGTCTGCGTCTCGCCTTCGACATTGCAATCTGAAAGCTGGCATCCGCCGACTCCCCAAAAGAGCGCTTCGGATAGATTCCCGCGATCTGTCTGAGATGCGCCTCCAAAAGATCCGTCACTTTTGCATGAGCATTCGTGTGCAAAAGCATTGCGAGAAAACGCGCCATCATCTTGCCCGGATGCCTGCGATAAATTTTGAGAAGGCACAGAAACCTGTGATCTCCCGCCTCTGTTGCAAGCTCCTCCATGACAGCAATCGCCTGCTCAGTCGGAATCCACGGTTCTTCCTGCGGTACGAGATAACGCTCCGGAACTGCCGGATAGTTTGTGTGATTGAGGGGCGGAAAATGCGCCAGCGACGCAAATTTTCTCTCCTCCTCCGTACAAAATTCATTCCCGAGATACTCGCACTTGTCCCTCAAAATCGCAATCCGATACTCCAACTGGCGCAAATACTCATATCCACTGACCCAGAAATGCCCGATCTGCCCGTAATCATACAGATGACACTCAAATTTCAAATCCCGAAAAAAGATCGTCACCACGCTGTCACCCTGACGGACAATCAGGATATATGGGCTTTCCGAGTTTTCCTGGCACTCCAGCGTGGCCTCCAACTCGCCCTCGTAATCCGCCTGGTACGTTCCCGTAATCACCGCATGTTCAAAGACAAGAAAACTTTCCGTCGCATCGTTCATCAGATAGACAAGGCGAAGATCACGGCGTTTTTCCTGTTTTTCCTGCTTTTCTTTCTGTTCTTCCTCTTCTTCCAACAGAAGCTCAAACTGATCCTGTGCAAGAAGCTGTTCCAATCGTCTAAACGGATCTATCGCTTCTATCCCTTCCATCACTCCTGCTCTCCTTCGTTTGCATCTTCCATCGTCACCATCTGCGCAAGTTCCTCCGGAGATCTCGTCTCATCCGGCACATAGGAAAGACGCATCACCGCCTGAGGCCAGTTTAAGCTGAGTTTCGCCTTTTTCTGTCTCTCCGTTCCCGCCTTTGCCATGCACTCAAGCAATTCCTCGAGCACCGCCTTCGTCAGATAACCGCCTCTCCAGTGAAACGTAAACTCTTTTCCCTTTTTTGCGGTCTGCTGTGCCCGCTTATAGACATCCTCCACCTTCGTGAACGAAAGTTTCTTTTCCCGATAATAAAAATGATCTCCGTCCGTGCAGGAAGGCGCTGGCGCAATCAGCGGTTCGTGATCGCGAAAGATTGCCTTGTCATCCAGATTGAAATAATCATAGCGGATTTTCTCTCCCGCTTTCGCTCCGGCATCTTTTCCGCTCTGATTTCCACTTTCTTTTCTACTCGTCTCTCTTGTCCCATCGCCATACTTCTTTTCTCTGCTCAAACTGTTGTCAAACGTCACATCGAGATGATAGTACGTTCCATTGATCTTCACGATATTCCATGTATGGCGATACTTGATTCCCTTCTCCGGATTGTTTCCGCAGAGCGCAATCATACACCAGATTCCCATCGCATCGCAGAGCACTTTCACCGACTTTGCAATGCCCTCGCAGACACCTACCCCCTGTCCGAGCGGCCCGATAATCTCATGGGAATACGGCTTTTTTAACTTATCATAGCGGACATTCTCACAGATAAAATCATGGATGTATTTTTCTTTTTCCCACTCACTCATCTTCTGCGCGGGGCGCACAAGTTTCTCCACACGCGCCTTTAACGCCTTCTGGTGTTCCTGAATCTTGCTCTTCTCAAACAAATACTCCGGAATCATAATCAGATTCGGGGAATCCTGATAATACTTGTACTTAAAACTGGAGACCCAGAAAATCTCCGGATGATCCAGACGCAACTGGAAAAACACCTCGTGAAGCAGACGTCCATCAAGACGCGGGACTTGAAAAGATTCTGCCAGACTCTCAAATCCCTGTTTCATCGCCCGATAAACCGTCTGACATTCCCGGCTCATCTTGCTGTAATAATATGCCTCCATCTACTGTGCGTCCTCCGTTCTCATCATCTCCGCAGACATCTCTTTCTGCGTCTTATTCTGTATCTTATTCTGAGTCTTAATTGATGCCATCTCTGATGTATTGCCTAATATTTTATCTAGTACTATCTCTGATGTTTTCTCTGATGTTTTTTCTGATATTTTCTCTGGCATTTTTTCTGACATTTTCCGCATGTCGTCCGGTATTTCTTCCGGTGTCTCTAAGCGAACCAAATCGCCTTCTCTCAGCCAGACAAGATCCCCCTCCTCAATGTTTTGCTCTGTCAATCCGGCATCCCGAACCGACATCACAAGCTCCGCTCCAGCCTTATTCATTTTAGCCCCATTCGCTTCAGCCTCATTTGCTTCAGCTTTATCTATTTTTTGCAGGCGAACCATCACCATCGTCTCCTGCCCCTCCGGGCGCTCCTCGCACCCGAAATCCGCCTCATAAATTTCTAAGACCCGATACTTGACCGGATCGTCACTCTGTTCTCTCTTTGTCATTTCTTTTGTCTCTCTATTTTTCAGATTCTTTTGTCTTTCCGCATCGTCTCAAACGGATTCAAACGAATTTTTTCATCGTTTTTATCTGCAATGTTTCTACTCGTCCTCGTTCTTCTACTCCACAAAAAACTGTTCAAACTCGCTCTCCGTTCCCCGGAAAACATCCAGATCCACATCGCTTTTCTGATCTGCAACACCCTCAAACCGTCCTTCATCACAGTACTGCCAGAACGACCAGCCTGCAATGTCGAGAGGTGGATAATAAGTGTTGCGAATCCACAACGGGTAGTCTGAAAACTTTCCACGAATATAGCGAGAATAAAACTTGTATGTGGTATAAATCACAGGCTTCTTTCCATAGTGTTCTTCCAAAATGTCAAGAAATTTTTGCAGGGAGGAAGCAAGCTCCTCCGGCTCCGGCATTTTTGCATTTCCGAGTGCATAGTACTCCACATCCACAGCCGGAACCATCTGTCCGACGAGATCTCCCACCGTCTCCATATAAATTTTTGCCTGTGTCTCCGGAGCACTCTCAAAACTGAAAAAATGATATGCTCCCGTATGGATTCCAACCGCCTGCGCCTGTTTGCGGTTATCCTCAAACTGGTCATCCACATGACCACTTCCCTCAGTCGCCTTGATATAAGCGAACTGTACCTTCTCTTCTTTTAATTTTTTCCAGTCAATCTCCCCCTGATGATGGGAGACATCGATCCCATGTATGGAATATTGCTTTACCCAGAATTGATTGATATTGATCTTTTTCATATAAATGAGTACGCCAAAAAAAATCAGCAGTAAAAACGACAGTAACAAAAAAATCAGCAAAAGTGATTTTCTGCCCGATAATCTGATTTTCAAAATGATATCTCCAAATATTTTTTATTGTCCCCAGATGAATCGCAACCACTCCATTTTTTGAAGTGTTACTACCCTCTTATCTTATAATAATCAGTCTGGATATGCAACCGGAGAATCCGAAAGAATTTATGAAGAAAATTTGATGGATGCCACTTCATATCACTTAATACCACTTAATACCAATTAATCATATCGCCCAATTTCGATTGATATAAAAAACAGGAGAACATCCTCTCTGCGTGATAAAATCCTCCTGCTTTCTCTATCATTTTTCACTTTTCATTTTGCACGTTTCATTTTCCATATTACCTGATTTATTTAATATCGTTCTCATCCTACAACAACCGATTTTCCTCAAAATCAATGCTGTCCGGCTCAAAATAATTTCGATACTCCACCTCAATCGCATGTTTCATCCTCGTCATGCTAATGGACAAATGCTTTTTCAATACCTCTTCCAAATCATGTGTATCTCGTTTTTCCAGCATATCCAAAAGCCCCGCATGCTCCCGGATGATACGGGTAAAATCTGTCTCCGTTACAAAATCAAGCATCCGAAAACGCGTATAATGAAGCTGTTGCGCCTGAATGACCGTCCAAAGTTTGAGTCTTCCCGTCGCGGAGAACCATACCATATGCATCTGATCATCCATCGCATAGAATTCTTCCGGCTCAAATTTTGCCTGCTGAATCAGAAGTTCCTGACAGCGGATCTGGTGACGAACCTCCTCCAAAAGAAGCGGGGTGGCAACCTGCATGAAATCCTTCATCACCATCAGCTCCACTGCGATTCGCATATAGATCATCTGGCGGATATCATCCAGATTCAGAAGCGTCACATACGTTCCCGAATACGGGACTGTGCGAACAAATCCCTGCTCCTGAAGTCTGCGCAATGCCTCACGAACCGGCGTTCTCGAAACATCAAATCGGGCACAGATCTCATTTTCACTGATCGCCTGTCCCGGTTTCAATTCCAGTTTCAAAATTTCTTTTTTTAAGGTATCAAACACATAATCCCCGCGATTCTTCAGACACTTCTCACCCATAGCTGTCACTCACTCCTTCACTTCCGCCATTCCCAATATTCGTTTTCCATCTTTATTTCCAGAACCCGTCTCCGGTATTTTTCTTAATGAAAATTTCTACAAAATCCCTACTATTTTACAAGAATAATGCCGGAAATGCAAATCTTTCTTTTTTGTTCCCTTCAATTTCCTAATAACGAAACAAAGCTCCTCCTGTCATCCGAAGACGGCAGAAAGAGCTTTGAGCTTTTGTCGTTCAAAAGAAAACCTGCTTCATGTATCAGGATTTTTCACGAAATCATTCATTATGAAGGCTGTTTTCCGATGTATGCCTGAATTCCACCATCTACATACAGAATCTGACCATTTACAAAGTTAGATGCATCTGATGCAAGGAATACTGCCGGTCCACCCAGATCGGAAGCCTCGCCCCAACGTCCTGCCGGGGTCTTGGAAACGATGAACTGATCAAACGGATGTCTGGAGCCATCCGGCTGTTTCTCTCTCAGCGGAGCGGTCTGCGGAGTTGCAATGTAACCAGGTCCAATACCGTTGCACTGAATGTTGTACTCACCGTACTCAGAGCAGATATTTCTGGTCAGCATCTTTAAGCCACCCTTTGCTGCTGCGTATGCAGAAACAGTCTCACGTCCGAACTCAGACATCATGGAGCAGATGTTGATGATCTTTCCGTGACCCTTCTTGATCATGCTCGGGATAACTGCCTTAGAAACGATAAACGGAGCATTCAGATCTACGTCGATTACCTGACGGAAATCCTTTGCGGACATCTCGATCATCGGGATTCTCTTGATAATTCCAGCATTGTTTACCAGAATATCAATCACGCCAACTTCCTTCTCGATCTTTGCAACCATCTCGTTGACTGCATCCTCGTTGGTTACGTCACATACATAACCGTGAGCCTTGATGCCCTTCTCCTCGTAAGCTGCGATACCCTTATCTACCAGTTCCTGCTTGATATCATTGAAGACGATCGTTGCGCCTGCACCAGCCATAGCGGTTGCGATTGCAAAACCAATTCCGTAGGATGCTCCGGTAACCAGAGCTACTTTACCTTCCAGGGAATAGTTATTGATGTAATCCATATCGTTTATTCTCCTTTTCCGTACTTTTATTTTTGTATACACTCGTTTTGACTTGTATACAATTAGCTTGTGAGTATACAATACCACACTTGTTTCCGAAATGCAACTGGCACTTCAGACAAATCTAAACCATCTTTTTTGTACATTTCGCCACTCTGAAATTGTCCTCTTTTTCGACCCCATCAGATTTCAAAAAGCATGTCTTTCACACATGTCTAACTGTCCACATAAGATATGTTACAAAGACAAATAAAGGAGCTTTTAAATATGTGTGGATGCAATGGATGCGGAAATGGTTGCAACGGAGGATGTGGAATCAACTCAAACGGATGTGGATGCGGTGGATGCAGAAATGGCTGCAACGGAAACAACGGTTGGAACAACCGCAACCGTCAGGCATTTCGCAATGGCTTCCGGGAAGGCTACGAGGAAGGTTTTCGAGATGGTTTCGAGACCGGAAATGACAATGACCGATTCCCGTTCCCGGGCGGAGGTCCAGGAGGTCCGGGCGGTCCGGGAAGACCGGGTGGCGGATGTGGTGGAAACAATGGATGTGGCGGATGCGGTGGAAATTGACACCTGATTTGCAAAATCTATCTTTCCCAAACATTTACTAACAGTTGCTAATAGTTACTAATGGTTGCTCATGGTTCTTTTTAAACAATTTTTTTGATAAAACAAAGTCAAGAAAAATACGTAAGATAAATAACAAATAAATAAAATATAGGAAAACGGCAAAAACGCAAAACAAAAAAGGATATCGCCCCACAGCATTTGTGCGAGGCGATATCCTTTTACTGCTAAATTTCTATTTTCACTATTTCCAGATTTTATCGCTAGATTTTATTTTCTGTATCGGCATCGATATCCATATCCGTATCGATGTTCCCTCTTGGAAGGGTCATCACAAATTTGCTTCCATGATTTTCTCTGCTCTCTGCAACAATCTTTCCTCCATGTGCCTGAACAATCGCCTTTGTGATCGTAAGACCAATTCCGGCTCCGCCCGTCTTCCGGTTTCGGGAGCGATCGGTGCGATAAAAACGCTCAAAAATCAACGGCAGGTCATCCTGTGAGATTCCAATTCCCTGATCGCTGACCTCCACAATGGCACTCTCTTCCTGCTCGTGCACCGCAATCTGAATTTCCCCATACTCATTTGAGTATTTTATCGCATTTGAGACCAGATTGAAAATCGCCTGATGAAGACGTTTGGGATCTCCAAGCATCATTGTCTTCTCTCCCGTCACGGTGCAGATGAGATGTTTGTTCTCAAACTCCGGCTCAAACGCAGAGCGCACGCTTTGCGCTAACTCCAGCAAATCCACCTTTTCTTTTTCCAGACACATGTTTTCATTTTCAATCTGGCGCAATCGCTCCAGATCTCCGATCAGCGCGGAGATTCGTCCCAACTCCTCATAGCAGTTTTGCAGTCGATCCGCGGTCGGCTCCCACACGCCCTCGATGATTGCTTCCAGATAAGAGGAGACATTCGCAATCGGCGTGCGCAGTTCATGTGCCACATCCGAAGTCAGCCGTCGGCGCAGAATCTCCTGTCGCTCAAGACTTTCTGCCATCTGGTTGACCGCACTGCTGAGTTCCGCCAACTCCCGCGTTTGCACCCCGGACTCAAACCGGATCGCGTAATTTCCCTCTGATATTTTTCCCGTGATTTCCGTCATCTTTGTGATCGGCACGGACAGGCGCCTTGCAAGGATCACGCCCGCTCCCACCGCTCCCACCATCGAGGAGATGCCGACAATCAGAAGAATGCGATTCATCGAATCGAGAAATGCGAAATCGCTCTCACTGAAATAATAGGGGCTATAATAACTCACATCGAGGTAGCCAATCGTCGCAGGTTCCTGAGCGTTTTCTTGGGCATTTTCCTGACCAGTCTTCTGAGCGTTTTCCTGACCGCTTTCCTGATTATTTTCCTGAACATGTTCCTGATCATTTTTCTGGTTGGTCACCCGCTTTAATAACGTGCTTCGTTTTAACTCGTAGCGATGCGTCACAAAATTTCCATCCAGATCCGGGCGTTTTTCCTGCATTCTGGTGCTGATCTCCTGCATAACCTGATGGCAGGCTGTCATATCATGATTCTCCGCATCCCAGACAACCTTCCCGTTTCGGTCATAGACCTTGAGAATGTATCCCTCTTTGAGCGCATACATTCCAAATCCATGAATATAATCGAGATTCCACGCTTCGGTCGCATCGTTGTACTGGGACACGAGTGCCCCTGCCAGTTCCTCCGAAAATGTCCTCTGACGCTCGGAAATATTTTTTTCAAACTGATGGCGAATTAAAACATTTGCACTCACACTGATCAAAGCAATCGTGACAAACACAATCATTCCAAATCGAAGTGCCAACTGTGTGCCGAGTCTCTGTTTCACGCGATTCTTCCTCTTACTTCTTAACACGTATCTCTTTGTATTTCTTTGTATCTCTTTCTTCCTTGTTGCTTTATCTTACTCTTGCGCTTTCTCTTTCCCTGTTTTCTGATTACACCCTGCTTCCAAATTTATATCCCATCCCATGAACCGTACAGATATAAACTGGATTTTTGGGATCATCTTCTATTTTCTTTCGCAGATTTTTCACGTGCGTGTCAATCACCCGGTCATATCCGGAAAAGTCCAGATCAAATACAAGCTCGATCAAGTTTTCTCTTGTAAATACTTTCTGCGGATATTTTGTGAGTGCCATCAAAATCTTCCACTCAATCGGTGTCACCGCTATCGCCCGCCCCTTCTTATAAACTTCTTTGCGATCATAGTCGACAGCGAGATCCCCATCGTTCCAGAAAATCTTTTCGGCAAGCGGTTCTAAATCATCCGAAGCGCGTCTGAGCACCGCCCGCACTCTGGCATACAGATTTTTCAGACTAAACGGTTTCGTGATATAGTCATCCGCACCGAGATCAAGTCCATTTAACATATCGTCTTCCATCGTTTTTGCAGTCAACATGATGATCGGAACGCGGGACTGACTGCGAACAGTCTTGCAAATCTCCTCCCCGGACAAATCCGGAAGCATCAAATCCAACACCAGAAGTGAGATCTGCTCGCTCTCAAAAATCCGCAATGCCTCCCGCCCTGTCTCCGCTGAAAATACCTGATACCCCTGTTTTTCCAGATAAGAACTGACCGACTCACGAATCATGCTCTCATCATCAACCACCAATATCGTCTTCATCGTCTAATCCTCACCTTTGTTACTTACCCTTGTTGCTTACCTTGTCACTTACTTTGTTGCTTACCTTTACTGCTTACCTTTTTACTCGCCTTTATCAATGACTCTATTTGCTGTTTAATGCCGTTCCAGTCGAACACCTTATAGCCTCTGTTCCTTTATCAATGACTTTATTTGCTGTTTAATCACCACCACAACAGCTCATCCCCGCACTCTCAAATACCGCTTCGGGATAGATCAGCGGATCAAATTCCTGCACTTCCCGGCGAATTGCCTCCTCATCAATCTGACTGAGATCACCCACGACTTTCACATATGCATAAAACTGATGATCCTCCGTCGAAACCTCAAAACTCTCCTGCGGATACAGATAGAACAGATTTTCCCCAGAAAACAGATCGAGTTTTGTTGAATAATTCGGTACAAGCAGTTGCTTTTCTTCTTTCGTTTCTTTCTCAGACAACGTATTTGTAATCTTCCATTTTACTGGCACATCTGATTCTACCACAATCACTGCCGGGCTGAAACCGTTTTTTGTCAGATTGATGGCAACCTCCTGAATGTCCTGACCCGTCTCATCCTTTGTGCGTCTGGCAACTGCCAGCTGTTCCACCGGGATCTGATAGCCGGAAGAAACCGGTACATTTGCAGACTGTCCATCGCTCTGCCCTATTTGCCCTGTTTTTCCATTTTGTTCCGCTTGGTCATTTTCCTGTCCTTCTCCTTCTATCTGCGTGTCTTCCTGCGGATCTTTCTTCTGGTCTTTCTGCTGGTCCTTTCCTGCATTTTCTGATTGATTTTCTACCTCTTGATTCTTTTGATCGGTGACAAAAATATTTCCCCGGATCATTCCCATCCAACAGGTATACGAAACGGTTCCTGATTTTGTCGGAACAAATTCAATCACATTTTCGCCTTCCGAAAACGTGTGCTCCACACCGTACTCCCGGATCAGCATCTTGTAATTACAACCATTGATCGAACCCTTCGGCGCCTCAATGATCCACTTCACCGGGACTCCCGCCTGCACCGTAATATTCGGATATCTCCTTGCCGACAACGTACTCCTGATCACCTGAGGTTCCGATGTCGGGCTTGATGTTTTCTCCGACGGATCGGTTGTTTCCCCTGTCCTGTCTATCTTATCTGTCCCATCGATGTTGGCTGTCGTATCTCTTTTCTCCGTCCCATCCGTTTGGACGATTTGACTTCTTTGATCGGTTTCGATTCCATTTGTTCCTCCCAAGCGCCATTCGCCTGCATTTCCAGTAGCCGTTTGCATCCCGATCATTCCAACCATCACGATTACCAGCGCGATCATTCCCATCACAACCGGGAGAACGTTTTCCCGTTTTTCCCGCTTGCCCGCCGTTTCAGACAAACACGTTCTCATTTCAAAAATCACACCAAGGACTCCAAGTGCGCTGAAAATCACCAGAAGCTGATCCGCTGAGAATAGCCCTGACAGCGCACCTCCCTGTGCCATCATTGCAAGTCCAAGAACCGCCACAAGAACTGCTCCGACCGTCATCGCTTTCTCTGCAAATTTTTTGCTCAAAGCAGACGCCAGAAAACCAAGTCCAAGCATCAACGGCACAGTGCCAAGACTGAACAGAAACATCGCAAATGCCCCCGCAAACGGATTGCCGGACGCAAGTGCCACAATCTGCATAGACTGAAGAGGTCCACACGGCATCAGTCCATTTAAAAGTCCAATCACAAATGGCTGTCTGTTTTTCTGCTTCTGGGCGTGGATCTTTCTGGCAAATCCGTTTGGCATATGCAGATTCCAACGCCTGAGCCAAGGAAAAATTCCCAACATGTTGATGCCCATAATTACCATAAAAATTCCGGCAATGATCTTCAACATTCCCTGCAGCGCCACAGAGATCCCCATCCCAGAGTTTCCATTTCCACTCAGTCCCATGCCGATAAGACCCAGAAGAAATCCGATTGCCGTATAAGAAACGACTCGCCCCGCATTGTACAGAATGACTGGCTGGGAAATCCTGGTCTTCGTTTTCTTTTTGCAAGTTTCATCGACTTGATCGCCAGAAACAGAAAGACATTGGGAGAGGTTAATTCCTCCACACATCGCAATACAGTGCACCGAGGTCAGCAATCCAATGACAAACATCATGCCATATCCCATCTTTGTGTCCGCCAAATAACTCGGCACAAGGAGATTCAAAATTCCGCTCGTCTGAAGCAGAACATACAGCGAAATCACTGCCAACAGAAGCACAATCATTCTTTTTGCGTTTGCCGGTGTTGTGCCAATCTTCTGCCTTCTGTCGCCCTCCGCCTGCGCTTCAATTTCATAACCAAGTTCTTCAATAATTCTCTGAATATCTTTCGGACGAATCACATCCGAATCATAAACCACATCTGCATAGCTGTTTGCATAACAAACTTTGGCTTCATGGATTCCAGCAGTATTTTTGAGCTTATACTCAATTTTATTCTGACAGTTTATGCATGTCATTCCCGCGATATAAAACCTCTTTTTTACCGCACTTTTCTCACACATCTCACATAATCTCCTTTTTCGAATACACCTGAAAATAATCGTGATCACATATTTCTTAGATAACAGATCACACGGTTTTTTCAAATGCGTCTGTATTCTAACAAAAAGATTTGTGATTTTTGTGTGGTTTTCTTATCTTTTATCGTTTTCTTATATCGTGCAATTCTCTTATTTCTTATCTTTTATTTTTTATCTCCTATCTCTTATCTCGCATTGTTTTCTTATTCGCTATCCGGATATAGGACTTTCCTGTTCGATATTTTAAATAGTATTAGCTGTCACTTGGAGATTTTGTCTCTTATTCAGAAAGCTCCTTGGATCTTGTCTTTCGTTCTGACAAAAACAATCCTGCCAATGTCAGAATCGTTCCTATTCCCGCGAGTAGCGTCAGCTGTTCATGCAAAATCAAACCAGAAGTCACAACGGTAATCACCGGAACCATATAAATATACACACTCGTCTTCACTGCTCCCAATTCTCCAACCGCAAAATTCCATGTGACAAAGCAGAGCGCAGAAGCTCCAAGCCCCAGATACAACAAATTAAACAGATTTACCGGATTTGCAAATCGTGACAATGGAAGTATTGGAGATATTGGAGATAGATTCGGCTGAGCATGAAAAAGAAACAGCATTGGAATCATAGACAAAATCCCATAAAAAAATGTCCTTCGCGTTGAAAGGACAACCGGATAACCAAAACTGCTGATTTTCCTTGTCAAGATCGAATACGATGCCCACACCAAGGATGCCCCGACTGCCAGCAGGTCACCAAGCGGATTGACTGCCAGCTTCTGTCCGTTAAAACTGATCAAACTAATTCCAAACATTGCGACGAGAAATCCCGCAAAGAATCTTGCCTGCAATTTTTCTTCTGACCTCATCAGCAGATGCGCCAGAATCGCTGTAAAAAACGGAGCAATCGATATAATCACCCCACATTGGAAGCCAGCGTAAATGTCAATGCAACATTTTCAAGCAGATAATACAGACAAATTCCGCATAATCCTGCTGTTGCAAATGTCAACTCCTGTTTCCAGTTCTCTGTCTTTAATCTTCTCGGGCAGACCACCAGTAATGCCAGAAATCCCATCACAAACCGAAAAAACAAAATTTCCACAGGTTGAAAATCCTGCAACAAAATCTTTGTAGAGATAAAGGTTGTTCCCCAGATCAAAATTGTGAGAAGTGACGCAAAATGCCCCATTAACATTCTTTTCTTTCCGCTTCTTTTCATTTTTCCAGACTCTACTTTCGCTTCTTTACATTCCACTTTAACTTTTGTATGCTCTTCACGTTTCATCTTAGTTCTCCCTACCTTGTTTCCTCTCAGATCTCCCTATCTTTTCTTTAATTATTTTTATTAAAAATTTCTCGATAAACACCGGGAGCTACTCCGATAAAACTGCTAAAATAATTTGTAAAATGACTCTGATCAGAAAATCCTGTTTTCATCGCAACCTCCAACGGCGGAGCGCCATTTTCCAACAGAATTTTCGCCTCATTGATCCGAATTGTTTCCAAATAACGGTATGGCGTAATCCCTTTTGATTTTGTGAATGCGCGAAGCAGGGTCGATTTGCTCAACCCGGAATAATGACAGATCTGATCCAGATAAATCCGCTCGTCGAAATGCTCTCGGATAAATTCACAGGCTTTTTCAACCTCCTCATAATACAGACGCATCGCTTCCGGCACAGAGCAGACAAATGCTTGCCCGTAATTTTGTATCAACGCTGAAATCAATAGTAGAAGCATTTCTTCTTTTCCAAAATCAGAACTTCCACTCATCACCATCTCATGAAGGGAGCGCAGACAAACTGTAATCTCTTCATTCCAAACGATTGTTTCTGAAAAACCAGAAAATTCCCGCCTCCCTGTTATTTCTTCCACCAGATCGAGCATCACATCTTTAGAAATATTAATCCCCTGGTAATCTAATGTCCTCCCGTCACTCTGAACACAGGCATGATTATCTCCCGGATTAAACAGAATAAGATTCCCTTTTTTGACTTTATACTCTTTATTCTTACATAACAGACGGCGCTCCCCCTCCTCCACAAATCCAATCACATAGTGTTCGTGAAAATGATTCGGAAAAGGCTGTACAATCCCCTCAAAGCGATAGGCTTCTATCCTCAGATCTTCATCATAAACCACTGTCCGTATTTCTTTTTTCATACGCACTTTGCTCCTTTCGGAACATTATTTTACCGCACGCAAATAAAAATGTCTTGTAAGATATCTTCAATTCAAATACAACTTATGTTATTATTCAATTCATTCCCGCAGCTAAGGCTCGCGACTAAAGTCGATTCAAATACATCTCATATTATTATTCAAGTATGGGATGCAGACAACAGTAGAATGGGCAGTTCGATTCAAATACATCTCGTGTTATTATTCAATAGGTAGTGGATGGCTATCCTACTTTGACCAGTTAATTCAAATACATCTCATGTTATTATTCAATCGGATCTGAGCCGTTGGGCATGCACTTGTGGAATATTCAAATACATCTCATGTTATTATTCAATAGTAGGCTGGTGGTATTTTTGTACCCATTTTTCAGAAATTCAAATACATCTCATGTTATTATTCAATTCGAGTGGTGCGTGGACCGTTATCGGTACCCGGCGATTCAAATACATCTCATGTTATTATTCAATGCGTAGCTGTGATCTGGATGCAGGGCGAGTATAACTAATTCAAATACATCTCATGTTATTATTCAATCATCAGATCCCCATCTAAATGATTTGGGTTCAGAAATTCAAATACATCTCATGTTATTATTCAATATTTTTCGTATGTGTCAATGTCCTCTATGATCTGCGATTCAAATACATCTCATGTTATTATTCAATCAACGTTTTTCCGTTGCTTTTCCGGCTTAGTATATCGCATTTTCCTTTATTTTTCAATGTTTTTACATTTTTTTACCAAGCTCTCAATCATTTCAGTAATTATTACTAATATGTTTTAAAAACGCTTATTTTTCAATAATTTCCTTATATTCTCTGAATTTCCACCTGGTAAAATTAACACTCACAAAATAAGATCTTCACCTGTCACACTACCTTCATTCCCCAATACTTCTTCACCCAAGATCTCCTCATTCATTAATTTTATAATACACACAAAATCTTCCTTTTTATCTATCACCTGATTTAACTCATTACGAAGTTTAATCAATTTTGCAGGAGTCATTTCACCTCTAAAAACTGATTTCTGAAAATGAGATAAATACTTTTTACATATTTTAAAAACTTTCTGTACTCGAATCTCATTTACATCGTAAAATACAAATGCATAATTATAATTTATTCTTTTTGTCATGTTTTTCTCTCCTATACAATAAGACCTTCCCAATCACATATACAGATAATACATGAAAACACATGCCAAAGTTTCCTTCAAACAAAACATTTTCCCTTACACACCTACTGCAAATAGATACTCTTATTGAAAGATCAAGCATCTCAACGCCGAGATAAACATTGGAATAGATACTACAAATATATAGTCCCATCGAAAGCATACTTTCAGAAAATCAAAACATCGATCTAAATCCCCGATTATCCCTGCCTCATAGAAAGTACACTTCCGACAGAAAAATCCTAGTTGCTCTAATTCCAAGACTATACGTCTCACCCAACAAAAGTAACACGCTTTTCATCATATCCTAGACGCAAACAGACATGTTACACCAGAAACGAAACATTAAAAAAAACACAGACACGAACGCATACTTTCTACACACATACTTTATAGAAACATAACTGTCAGAACAGTAGAACAGTTGACGTTTGGAACTATGCGCCACCGCAACAACACACACATCTCTTACTTATAGAAACGCGTAAATTTAGTGCCATCTGACAGAGCAAGGATAGCGCAAGAATTCACAGATTTCACCAACATTCATGCAATAAAAACATGCAAGTTTAGCTCATGCTCCATCAACATTCTAATACCCTTCTTTTAAACTAAATGGCTTAAATTCTTTATCTTCCAGAATACACTTAATCAACTTATAACAATCCAATTTTAATGCAGTCCGATAACTCACCTTGCGTTTTAAAACTAGATGTTGAAAAACGGACTCCATTCTGCCCTCAAATGCCTCTATAAAAATCTTTCTTCCCTCATCATTTAAAAGACAGTAATTCACCTTTTTATCGAAATGTTTCTCAACCTGAATTTTTCTGTTATTTACCAAATCAAAAATGGTTCGGTATACAATCACCGGTTTGAACACTTCACTCAAATCCAAACTCAATGAAAACCGCCCTTCGGAAGGTTCATGCAAATAACTGATTCTCTGATCCAAATGAGTCCGGAAAATGGCAGAAATTGTTTTCGTATATAGCAACGTATTTCCAAATGAAACCATCGCATTCATCGGATTATCCGGTGGGCGCTTCACTCTTTTGTTCATCACAAAATCTTCCGGAAGAAAGTGCGGAAAGCAACTGTAAAAACGCATCCACAACTCACCTTCCGCCGACATCAAAGATTTTACATTTTCGGCCTGATCCACCGAACCGTAAAATTCCTTTTTTATCCAGTCAATCGTTTCCTTCACTTCTTTCTTATTGTGTTTATAGTAGTGATATAAAATTTCATAGATATTGATACCAATCCCCCGCACAATCGCTTTTGCGACCTGCATTCTCTGCTCCTGAAATTTCTCCACCTGTCTCACAAGAAGCCGACCACTCATATACTGATCTTTCGGATAAAACGTGCCACTATACCCACCATAATAATTAAAGAAATGAACAACAATGTGATTCTGCCCCAGAAAATCCAGAAGTTTACTGTTTATTGACACCTCATTCAAACAATAAATTTCCTTTGTATTTTCAATCGGAATATAAACATTCTTTCCATCTCTGCGAAAGCAGAGGGAATTGTCTTTCCTGCTCAACTCTCCCATAGACGTAATGTACTTTGTACTTCCCATAAGCATCTTCTCCCATAAATCTAAATATAGCAGTACTCATAATACGCACACTTTTTGCACTTTCCAGCGTTCAACACTTCCGGTATCTTGTCTCCTGCTAAAAGCTGTTCGATTTCCTCTTCATAATCCTTTAATCGTTCTTCTAGTTCCGGTGTAAGTTCCACAATCTCCACTTTATGCGCAGATTTATTCTTCTCAATAAATTCTAACTTTCCTTTCCGGATAATCCCCTTTTCTTTTAAAATTTTCAGATAAAGTAATAACTGCCATCTGGAAGCCTCCACATCTGCATCTGTTTTTTTTACCTCCGTCAAATATTCTTTTGTCAACTTATCCAATCGAACATTCTCAATCGCAATCTCTGTATTATCCGAACTATCCCTCTCTTCATGCAATGCTCTTCCAATCTCAACTTCTTCACTGTTATCCTCTAAGTTCATACGGTTTCCAAACAGATAACACTGACGTTTGCAATGAAAATAATAATTCATCAAAGTTCCCGTTACCTTCGTTTTCGCTCCCTCCTCATAACATTATTTCATTGTTTTGCTGAAAAGTTTCTTAAAATATTCTCGCCAATCACATTCCTTCCTCCTTAACGCCTCTCCTATATAAAATCAACAAACGCCCGATCTTTTCCCTGCAACCGCTCCCGATTCAGTTTTCCATCTTCAAAATACACATCACCATCCTCAATATAAAAGAGTTCACCAATCTTATCGTTGTATTTTTCAACGCTGGCATTCTGATTCGTCTTATAAATAAATTCATTCATCTGACTCATCAGCTCTGACAATTTTGTCCTTTTTTCTGCGTAATCCATCGAATAATCCTGAAGTAACTCTGCATATTTACCCCACAACTCCGAACCACTTATCACCGTTCCATCCGGTCTCTCCAAATCGCGTGCCAGATAAACCGATACGCTCCACTCATCCTCGGAAATCAGTCTCATTCTCTCCTCTATTTTCCGCCAATAAAGTTTCATCACAGACTCTTTAAAAAACGCATCTAATCCATCCTGCCCGACATTTTGAGAAACATTGCGTTTCAAACACTCCAGCACTTCTTTATAGTAGCAATCAAACTGTTTGTGTTCAAAATATTTCCTAATTTCCGAATTCTGTATCGTCAATTCTGTTGCTGTCCGCACATCTTCATTTCCATAGACTGCTCTCTCATCATCCAAATCAAAAAAGTAAACCTTTCCATGTTTGGCAAAAGACCGATTGATTCTTCCAACAAACTGCTCTTCGCTGTCCATCTTGGAAATATCTTTATAACCGATGTCCATATCAAGGTCAACGCCTGCTTCTATCACCTGCGTCGCAACGAGCACAATCCCTGACGTATTTTCTTTTACGCACGTCAAAATTCGTGCTCGCTCTGATACGCTATCATCACCGGACATATATTCCACTTCACAGCTTCCATCCAAACGCTCCCTCAATGATCTATAAAATTCAAACGCAGTTTTCTTTTTGATAAATTCCACTAATACCTTTTTTCTACTCTGCGCAGACACTTCCACATGATCCAGCAATTTTTCTATAAATGCTTCCCGTTGTTCCTCCCGTTCTTCCCTTCCCATTTTTCTCTTCTCAAGCAACTCATAAGAAATGACCGCTCGATTTTTAAAACACGGATGCTGATAATATTTTTCCCGATCTCGATTCAAAAGAACGGCATCTTTCATCTGTTCGGTTATCAGATCCAAATTTGGCAGAGTCGCAGACATAATCAAAACCCGTACATTTAATAAATTGGCAATTCCTTTTAAGAAGTAAGTCATCTCTCCCCAGATTTTATATCGATAACTCTGTATTTCATCTAAGACGATCACACTGTTTGCCAACTGATGAAATGCCATCGCCGATTCTTTTCTCGCTCCAAATATGGTGTCAAACAAACTGACATGCGTAGACAAAATCATCGGATAATTCAAAAACTGCCTGTCCAACAGCGCCCTCTGATAATAGCTTCCCAAATTTTCTTCTCCGCCAGACATTTCCTCTCTCTTGGGAAGATCCACTTTGATCGGAGTCAATGCATTTACCACTGCAATACTATCTAAAATCTCATTTTTCCCCTTAAAAATTTCCTGTAAGGTCTCTTTATTCTGTTCCACCAGCGTATTAAACGGATAAATATAATACAGTTTCTTTAAATGAGGATCTGCTTTCATCAACTGAAAACTCAAATTGATTGCCGTATTGCTCTTTCCGCTTCCCGTCGGTGCTTCCAGATAAAAAATCTTTTCATCAAGATGCTTTTTTAATTCCGTCTCCGCATCAAGAAACATTTCCGTGCGAAGCTCATTCATGTTTGTCACATTCTCTAAGTCCTGTTTTTCCTTCGGATATCCCTCTTTCTGGTACTTTCGGATTCCCTTTATGCGCTCCGTACTTTCATAGGCATCCATCCATCTGCTGATCTCTTCTACGTTTCCAAGCTGTTTCATCTCAACACCTTGCTCAAACTCCGCTGTCGCATAATAATCAGATGCAATCAAAAGAGAATACAACATTCGCACATACACATATTCTGCGATACTCTTTTCTTTGGAAGTTTTCCATTCAATCCATTTACCTTTACAAATATCACACAATTCATTTATACGACTTCCACTAATCTTACATGTACCCTGATAAGCACTACATTTCTTACTACTTATGACATCGACTATATCACACCCTCTCTCCATTCGCATAGAACGTAAAAATGTTAAAAAATCTGTCAGATTACTGTGATGGCGATCAATAATATATGCATGCAACATAATTAATAGCTGAAAAAACGTTTTATTTTTCTTCTCTTCCGGTCTTTTCTTCATTCTCTCTTGTAGCTCTTGCCGAAAATAATCAATATATATCACCGAAGAAATAATCGAATGATTCGAAGAAACATCCTCAAAACAATTCTCTAAATTTTTATTTTCTCCCCTATCATTTTTCATCTTTTCCCGCTGAAATGCAGGATTGATTTTTCCGATATCATGAAATGCAGGGATTCCAAGAATCAATTCTTTCCAAAATTCTTTTTGCTCTTCCGAACAACAACGATCCCCATACCATACCTCAACCATTTGGTCAAAAAAATGATCCAGTTCCTTCTCATTCCAGAGTCTTGCAAAATATTTTACGGTACGTTCAATATGCTCCATCAAAGATTCTCGCTCAATCTCCCCTGTTTCATTCTTTTCGCGAATATGTGCATCAAAATTCTCCGGTTTATCAATTAATTTTGTAACCCGTTCCAATATATTAGAAATCTGCGCTTCCATAATTGCCAATACAATTCCTCCTTTGTGTTTTATTCTTTGAATTTCATTCTAAGGTTTCTATTTCTCCCTCTTTGAGTTTTGCTTTATCCACTTAATCATTAATACGCAAAAGAAGCCCGGCTGTTTCGCCAGGCTTCCCTCTTTTTAATAAAATACAATCTTTTTTCCGTCACTAAGCTGGTAAACCGGCTGTTTATCCATCATCTCGACATAATAATTGGTATACAGAAACGTTCTCAAATGATAATTATTTGTATATGGATCTATCAAATACGGTAATTCTTCTTTATATCTAAAATTACCGATATTTTTCATATGATCATTGAGCCATTCATCATGATCAAGATCTTCCAAAAGTTTTGGATTCGTTTCTTGGAGTTCTTCCCACTGTTCTTCTAAAAGATCCTCCAAATCATCCAAATCAACAGTTACCGTTCTTATCCCTTCTTCTGGCGCAAGACAATCCAACTGTCCCTGTGAAAACTCAACCTCATTCACTTCTTCCAGTCTCACATCTTTGATATCCGCCATGTGATCATTCTTTCCAAGATATGGATAATACACACAGCGACTCTCACAAATCGCACTTTTTAACGTTTCTGCCTCCGGAGAATCAATTAATACTGCAATCTCCCAGCTAGGATTTTCCAACCACTGTTCCTTAACAATCAGATTTCCCCCCTGCTCTCTTGAGGCATATCCAACAGAATTATTAAAGCTCTGTGCCTTCTTCGGAATTAATCCGTGCGGATATACTGGAAGAATCGAAATATGCAAATCCTTGAGTCTCTCATAAAAGTCTGGAAATCCTTCGCTCAATTTTCCTTGCCGACGTTCTTTTCCATAACCTTTCATCTGATTATGTCCATCATACCCCAAAATCGCACCAAACATTCCCAAAAGTGCTATCTTATGAATATTCCCATAAGTAAAATAAACATAAGTATTCACTTCCGGCTTACGAAAACAGGCCGTAGAACCACTCAGCGAAAATCTCAGTATTTCCATTCTTTATACCCTTTCCTGAGTCCGAATATCATACACTTCCATATTATCACTCAATCCACCTATTTCTGTTGTATACGGATTGTAGTATACTTCAATCTTGTGAATCCGATCTTTCAATTTATCCAAAACATCTTCACACTGAATCTGAATTCGATTCTTGTCTCCATTCTTCTCAAATGTTATATACTCTGATAGATTTGGCAGATACAAGTCGCTATCCGTCTCAACAAACAATGCAAATTCATTCTCACATCCAACTTTTGAATTCGTTGCAAATGAAGTAGCTGATACCAGAACGGTTCTATGGAAATTCTCATAGTCCTCCTCGGTATAGCCTTCGGTAACCCCCATCTCAACAAACTCTTTATAGGCCAGTGGATTGATCACAAACGGATAAAAGTAGTGTGCCTCATTGCTCACAATCTTAGTTCCCAATGTGGAGTTCTTTGCCGCTTCCTCTTTATCCTTAGAATCACGGAACGGAGATAAAATCTCCTGTTCTTCCGCTCTCGTTCCCGTATATTTATTTAATCCCTGACCGATCTGAACAGCACCTGTAATAGAAATGTTACTTCCAGATTCTGCAAACGTCGCACCAAAATTTTTGACATCTACCGCAGACATCAGATTTGTCAAAATCTCCTTGATATCCTTAGAGTCTTTCAAATCCTTTACCTGAAAAATCTGCTCATAGCGCTCCTTCAGCGTTCTCGGAATCAATGTCACTTCCCCATTCTTTCCCGACTCTGACAAACGCATCGATTTGATATACAGGACTTTCTTACCTTCATTATCCCACATTTTTTTCATCGGATATTTGAGTGCTTTGTCACTTCCGAACACGGTTCCATCACTGATCGTCTTTGGAAATCCCGTAAAATCTGCATTCCAGTTTGCCATGATTGAAGAAATTCCAATCACTCCATACACACGCTTATTCATTTCTTTTCCTCCTTTGTATATACAATATTGTTCGCTGCATATCCCCATATAAACATCTCTACATCGAATGGCTTGTCCGGAGTATACGCCATGATCATTGCCAAAAGATTCTTCACCCGTCTCGAGCCATCAGAAATCGCATAGTTATACTTTGTATAAAGTTGCGTCAATCTCTGTCTCAAGGCTCCATTGCTCGTCGTATTCAAAAACGGATTGATCAATGCCTGATTTCTATCCCCTGCTTTACTCAAAGAAATTAGATACGCAACCAACTGTCCGACTGCAAAATAATATTCGTTATCGTGATCCTCCTCAATATAGGATGTCTCTTCTGATAATATCTTCTGTTTTACATACTCCATGACTTCGCACGCTGATCTACCCACACTATCATCCTCCTCTTTTGAAAAATATGCCTTACTCGACCATCTGAAATTCAATTGCCAATCTATGCGTTCCGATTGATTTTCCAAAACAGAACGTTTTAGTGCATTTAATGAAGTTGGCTCCAACACACTTTCCAAACGTTTATCCTGATCCACTCCGAATGCAGTAACACTCCACTCTCGAATTGCCTCTCTCGCTCTCAGAATATCACACCGCATCTTATCATCCACTGTACTGACCTCTGATGCTTCCAACCAGAGATTTCCATTCAGATAGTTCCAAAAGACTACATCATTGATGCAATCCTTCAGCATATTTCGACGTTCAATTTTTCCAAACCGCTTTGCATACTCAGGATGCCTTGTATACTCCGTATTGGTAAAATTTCTAAAATAAAACGGAATATCCATTTCCTGCTTATATCCAGATAAATTATCCTGCCACGGAATTTCTGTCTCTTTTCCTTTTTTCAATCGCAAAAAGTATCCTGAATTAATATGTTCCTCGCAAACTTCATTACCACCGCATGCATAAATCTTATTCTGATCGGTATCTACATAAATGTTCAAACGCCCTATCGCAGCCTGATTCGTAAGATAATTAAAAAATTCCTTTTGTTGCATAACCTGATGCTCATTCAGCAGATATGGTGCCGGATACTTGCGCGTCTTAATGGAAAGAAAAGGTTTTTTCACATTCATTCCAAGATTATCATCTGGTAGTCCAAAAATCTCTCCATTTATTTCTACATTATAATCATTGTTGTTATAAATATTAGGAAGGATATAGCGCTGATCCTCTCGAATATATTCTTCCTCACTAGCCTCAAAAAAGATTTTCAAGTAATCTTTCTTGCTTAGATCAATTCCTTCTAATGAAAAAATATGATCCTTGATCCATTTTCGGCAACGCTCTAACGCCTCCTGATCAACCGCTCCGTTCTTCTCTTCAAAATTCCGATAAATCCTTACTGCCTCTTTGGACTTTCCGTACTTTTTGCCGACGGGATCTAAAAGCGTATCATAATATCCATCAATAATTTCTTCGGTCAATTTTCCTGATACAAGACTGTCTTTCTTTATCCAAAACGACCATTCATTGTCTGAATGAATTACTTTTTTTGCATCTATTGGTTTATTCATAGAAATCAAGCGACTATGATAATCCATAAAACACAATTCTGAAAAGTGAAGTCCTTTTCTGATTTCTTTTGTTTTTTTATCTAGTTGAATTTCTTCCTGTACCCGAATAGTTCCATCTTTTGAGACTATTAGATATGTACCATTTGCTGGTACATATTCATCTAAAATTTTTTGTTCTCCCCCTCCTTGCTCTTCCAAAATCTTTTGAAAAACTGCAATACATCCCTGAAGCATCCATTCACCTTCCTTCTTGGAATTGCCTATATCCAAATATTGTCTATTCAAAGACTTCTATATTAAGATATAGACAATTCCCCTTATGCCCTACCTAAAAGAATTATTTTAGAAGCATTTATAGTTTACAAATCCAAAGCCTCGGCTTCCGCCCTCTCCCAGACCCGTTCCCAGAGCCAAATATGCCAGATTCTGAGCCATCTCATTATCTGAGATTTGCAATTCTATCTTATCTCCAAGAAGCGCAATATTTTTATACGCCGTTTTTATTGGTCCCTCATTTAAAAATCGAAACAACGTATATAAAGAAAAATCTTCTTTTATCTTTTGATCTGTAAAGTAATTCCATTTCTTTATCAAATTTACACGAATGCGCTCCTCATACTCTTCTTCCGGCATAAACGTCTTCCAATAGCCCTTGCCTGGATTTTTTATAATCACCGGAGTCAATGTATATAAAGAAGTAATTACTTTTTTCGGAAGTATCCTCACTTCTGCGGTCAACGCTTTTATTTCCCGAGTATGTTCATTTACTGCAATCTCCGTAAAATAACGTGCCAATTCCGGTCTGACTGTGCGAATCGTGAGCGTATAAATTTTACCGGCTTCATAAATATAATTGGATTCACATTTAAATGGCAAATCGAAACAATATCCTTTCGGATACGTTGCTTTATGTAATTCCAATAACGCTTCATTTTTAGCAAATCCCTGATCAAGTAGCGCCGTTATTGCCGATTGTGTGTCTTTTAATGGAAGTTCTTTTAACATATACAATTTCATGCGAATTTCATAGACTTGTAATTTCATTCATTTTCTCCCTTTCTGTTGTATTTTTCGTTTTCATCTATCTTATGTTTGTATAATAGCATGCTTATCGTTTTACGTCAAGTGTATTTTTGATATATTTATATATTCTATTGAATATATTTTTTAAATCAAAACACATCATAAAATTTTATAATAATCTAAAACTATATTTCTTTATGACTATCTCTTTCACACATCACATGTTACTTTTCAAATACTTACGATACAATTTATATAATCTATATTCAAAAACACCCTGTGTTACTATTCATCACATCCAAATGCATACATGCTCACTATTATATCCATTTATCGCCCGTAATGCAACACTTAAACACTCATATTCATTCAAAAAAATTATTCCTATCTATATTTCTGCATCCCCCGATCGAATATAAACTAGTTTATATTTTATAAAAGCTCCCTACACTTTTTCTTAACTCTACTGAAAAAATATTTTATATTATTATTTCACAAGAATAAATTTTAGATACTCCAAATCAATAATTTCTGGATTCTTCTTTATGATCTCCTGAATAAAATATGATGCTAATCCCTGATTGAGATCATACAAGTATCCCATATTACCATTTCCATCCTTATTAAACGGAGCATATTTTTCTTTACAATATTCCAGTATTTTTTCTTTATGTGTACCATACTTAAGTGGATATTTGAGAACATGATAATCGCAATTCACTCTACGGCCATCCTTCTCCCAGTTTGTCCAATCAGCAGTAGAATTATCAGGTCTTGCGCTATCCTCACAAGCAGCTTTTACTCGACTTATAGCCTGAATATATCCATCTGAACAATGAAAAATAATATCTCCTTCACGAACATCCAAAAGTCTATCCCAATGATGCATAGTACGACCATCCTTGGTAAACTTCGGAGCCCAGATAAATTGACCCGTTTTCTCTTCGTTGTATGTATCTCCCTGGAAAACAAGATATGTCATCGCCTGTCCAGCTACTCTTTTCACCGTCACATGTTCCTTTATTGAACTTACTCGCTTACCTGAAACTGCTACTTGATCCTTTAATATTTTAAGTTTGGTCTGATCTTCGTCTACTCTTTTAGCAGCTTCAGCAGCCTTCGCTTCTTCTAATTCTTTCTTTATCGCATCTGCATCCGCTCGGTCTACTGGTATGAGAAACTTTTCAAACGCTATAGGATATGCAAATTTACTGGTCTTACTTGCAAACTCAACAGTAATATACCTATTATCCTGCTCTGTAACCGTACCAACACCCAATACACCTATATGTTTTATTTGCTTATTGATTAAATTAACCATCCACCTTCCCCTTACCTAATCTTCTTTGTTACTCACTATCTTAACTCACATCAAAGCAACTAGAATTCTCACACGTTCTTCGTGATAAATCCAGCTACTCACATATTTCTCTTATTCAATCAATTATCAAGCTCTTCTCGATAAAAGGCAGACCATTTCTGTATGATACGTCTGAGGGAAGAGATCGACTGGCCATGCGCTCTTTGCCTGATATCCATATTTCTTAAACACTTCCAGATCACGTGCAAGGGTATCCGGTCCGCAGGAGACATAAACAACTCGCTTTGCTTTTACAGATGCAACTGCACGGATAAACTCTTCTGTGCTTCCGGATCTCGGCGGGTCCATGAGCACCACATCAACGCCATCTCCCGCTTCTGCCATCTGTGTCATAAACTTTGTGGCATCGTTGCAGTAAAAACGAATATTTTTGATGTTGTTGCATTTTGCGTTCTGGACTGCATCGCGCACTGCATCCGGATTTAACTCCACACCAATGACCTGACCAGCATGAGCGGATGCTGTGATTCCGATTGTTCCGATTCCACAGTAAGCATCAAGAACCGTCTCTTTTCCGGTAAGACCAGCCAACTCAATCGCTTTATTGTAGAGATATTCCGTCTGCACCGGATTTACCTGATAAAAGGACTTTGGCGAGATTCGGAAACGAAAACCACAAAGCTCATCTTCGATATATCCCTTTCCATATAAAACATGCTCGCGATCTCCAAGCACCATGCTTGTTCCGCGGTCATTGATGTTCTGGACGATCGTCGTGATCTCCGGATGCTTCTGTCTCAATGCCTTGACAAAATTATTCTTTGACGGGAAAACCGGGGATGCTGTCACGAGAACTACAAGAATTTCTCCTGTTGTAAATCCACGGCGGATCAACACATGGCGCAGAAGTCCATAGCCTGTATCCTCGTCATAAGTGCGGATCTTGAATGACTTGAGCATTCCGCGAATCGTCCCAATAATCTCATCTGCCTTCTGGTCCTCAATCAGGCAACTCTCCACCGGAACAAGATTGTGCGTGCCCTCCTCATAAACACCGGATACCGGCTCGCCTTTGCGGTGACCGAATACTGCATGAACTTTGTTGCGATAGTGGAACGGATTTTCCATCCCATGAATCGGATGCACGCCACAAAATTTTCCTAAAAGTTTTTGCATCTGTGCCTGCTTTAATTTCAGCTGTTCCTCATACGGCATATCCAGATACTGACAACCGCCACAGCGCGCAGAAACCGGACAGAGACTCTTTTTCTTTAATTTTTTAGTGTCCTTCTCTTTATTCTTTTCCCTATCCTTTTCTTTATCCTTCACTTTATCTCTACCAATCTCTTTTGAGATTTTTGAAGGCTTAGACGACTGATCCCCCTGATAACGTTCTGATTCTTTTAATCCCCTTGATCCCTTTAATTCTCTTGATGCCTTTGATTCTTTTAATTCTTTTGACGCTTTTAATGGTTTTGACCCCTTTGATGATTTTGATTCCTTCAACGCTTTTTTATCACTAAACGTTTTTCCATCACGCACCGGTTTGGAAGCTTTTGCACCTGCATCCATGCGCTTTTTCTTATTTTTCTCTGTCTCTCTCATGAATAATTCTATCTTCTTTCTATCTCTTACCTTGCACAAACTATAACTGTGCGGAAAACACTTGAATTTTGACGCTTCTCTCGTATAATTACTCGTATAATTATTCTGTAAGTAAAAACACAGCATGAACTTTGTTACAAAAAATTATATTTCTTTACGAAAGGAGCTTTTTATGAATCAGAATTCCAATATTTCCCATACACCTACTACCTCAAACTCCGCTTCTTCCTCTGAGCCATCCTATTTCATTGATCCAACCTGCTATCACGGTCGCCCTGAAGATGAAAGTTCTCGTCTTCCAAAGGAGATCCGCACTTACAATCTTCTCGACGAGCTTCACATTCCCTATATCCGAGTGGATCACAGTGCCATGCCGACGATCGAAGCCTGTCATGATGTGGACAAACTTCTCGATATTGACATTTGTAAGAATCTCTTTCTGTGTAATGCACAGAAAACCGCCTTTTACCTGCTGATGATGCCCGGCGAAAAGAAATTTAAAACGTCAAAACTCTCCAAACAGATTGGCAGTGCCCGGCTTTCTTTCGGCAAACCGGACGACATGGAACGTCTTCTCGATCTGACACCCGGATCTGTGAGTGTGCTTGGACTGATGAACGACCCGGAAAACCGCGTTCAGCTCTTGATTGACCGCGATGTCATCGACCACCATGCATTTATCGGCTGTCATCCGTGCATCAACACCTCAAGCCTGAAAATCAGCACCCGCGATATTTTAGATCATTTTCTTCCTGCTGTCCACCATGAACCTATCATTGTGGAACTCCCGTGGGAAGAGTAAAAACAACGACAACCGCTTTCCCATATCTCCCCCGCCTGATCTCTTTCTCGTTAGTCAGACGGGGGCAAATTGGCATCTATCCCCAGTTATATCGTTATATATAAAGGAATTTCCCCTTATGCATTTTTATGCATTCTTCTCCAACGGTCTTGTCACCTGGCGCAACCACTCCAACTCGTCTCCACTCAGATACGGAGAAATCTTCTCATACACCGTCTGGTGATACTCATTCAAAAATTCAAGATCCTCATCCGTCATCATCGAAACCTCGACCGGCTCAAGATCAATCGGAACCCAGGTCAGATACTCAAATCCCAAGAACTGACCAAAATCTGTCTTGTTCTTTTTCAGGCAATACATCAGATTCTCGGTGCGGATTCCATGTTTTCCTTCGATATAAAGTCCCGGCTCATCGGAACATACCATTCCCGGCATAAACGGAACGACTTCCGGACGGCGTCCCGCTGCCACTCTCGAACGAATTCCAACCGGTCTCTCATGCACATTCAGCAGATATCCAACTCCGTGTCCCGTTCCATGATTGAAATCAAGCCCCTCTTTCCAGAACGGCTCCCGCGCTACATAGTCGAGCGTCATTCCGCTTGCCCCCTGAATAAACGTCGTGTGAGCAAGGCGAAGCATGCTGATCAGCACAAGCGTATAATGCTTTTTCGCCTCCTCAGTTACCGGTCCAAGCGCAATGGTTCTTGTGATGTCGGTCGTTCCCTCTAAATACTGACCGCCCGAATCCACAAGGTACAAACCCTCCGGACGCAGGTTGACACAGGTTTCCGGAAGTGCATGGTAATGGCACATTGCCGCATTTGCCCCGTATGCAGAAATCGTCGTAAAGCTCAAATCCAACGCACCCTGCTCTTTTCTCAGCACTTCGAGATAATCCGACACACTGCACTCCGTCATCGGAATCTTTCCCACATTTTTCTTGAGCCAGTAAATGAACTTTGTCATCGCCACACCGTCAAGAATGTGTGCCTTCTTCATATTTTCGATCTCAGTCGAATTCTTGACTGCCTTTGCCATCACAGTCGGATTCATCTGGTCAATCACCTTGTTCGTCTCATCGAGACCGCTCAAAATCGCATCGTTTACCTTTGCCTTCTCTAGCAGAACGCGAGCATGATGAATCTGATGAACATACTCATAAATTGCATCATACGGCTGAGTCTGAATTCCCTGCGCCTTCAAATATTCTCTGACTTCATCCGACACTGCCTTTGCGTCAATAAACAAAATCAGATCTGTCTTTGTCACTGCTAGATAAGACAGAGCTACCGGATTGCATGGAATATCATTTCCACGAATATTTAAAAGCCACGCAATATCATCCAGAGTTGTCAGGATGTGGGTATCTGCTCCTGCCCGCTCCATCTGTGCACGAAGATCAGCAATCTTCTCTTTTGCCGACTTGCCCGCATACTTCTCATCAAGCACCCAGATCGGCTCTGAGGAAAGTTCCGGGCGATTCTCCCAGATCTCCCCGACAAGATCGTAACCACTCTCAACGCTCACCCGATTTGCTCCGAGGAGATCTCTGAGTCGCTCTCCCATCATGCTGTTGATCACACGACCGTCAAATCCGAGCACTCCGCCCTCTGGCAAATGCTGTTGCAGATACGTTTCCACAGTCGGAACTCCCGGCTCGCCCATCTTCATGAGTTCTACTCCAGATCCTGCAAGCTCTGCGGATGCCTGAACAAAATATCTTCCATCCGTCCAGAGTCCGGCCCAGTCCTTTGTAATGACTGCCTGTCCAGCCGAACCGGTAAACCCGGTGATATATTTTCTGCACGCAAAATACTCTCCCACATACTCAGATTCATGGAAATCCGATGTCGGAACGAGATAGGCATCCATCTGATGTTCCGCCATCTTCTCCCGAAGTCTCTGAATTCTCTCTATTACCATTTCCATTGTATTCTTCTTAGCCTTCTTTCCTTCTGTTCTGTCAAACACCAATCAAACGCCATATTTTTACACCATATTTTTACAGCTTTACGGCTGAATCAGATTCAGTTTCACACAGGCATTCCACACGCCATCTTTTCCGATCTCATCCGTCACATAGTCTGCCGTCTCTTTCAGAACCTCAATCGCATTTCCCATTGCCACACCGATTCCTGCTGTCTGGATAATCTCATAATCATTCATGCTGTCTCCAAACGCCACGGTATTTTCAATCGGAATGTCGTAATATGCACAGAGACGTTTGAGTCCCTCCGCCTTTGACGACTGTTTTTCTACGATATCCGCACCCTCACGGCTTGAGAACATCGGCAGTTTCACCTCCGGAAATGCTGCTTCCACCTCATGACAGCCTGCCTCTCCTCCGATATAAGTCAACGTTTTCACCGGAATCTCAAGAAGTTTCCACGGGTCCTGGAAATTTCTCTCCGTCACGCCCCATCTCTTGATATCATGATGCTCCACAAACTTCGGATTGATATAATAATCCTCCGTTCCACTGCTCATTCCAATCGAGAACTCTTTTCCCTCTGCAAAGCGCAACATCCGCTCCACCAGAGCATGATCCATCAGATGTTCATAAATCAGTGTGTTTCCGACCGTAATCTTCGTTCCGTTCAGATGAATCACTGCATCCGGCTCCACCATCTCTTTCAAGCCTGCGCTGAAAGGACTGTCCAGATCTCGTCCAGTCGCAACCACAATATAATAATGCTCACGCAAAAGCTCCACGGCCTTCTTGGCACTCTCCGGAATCTTGTAATCTGCATGATCCAGAAGCGTCATATCCATGTCAAAACTGACAATTCCTTTCTTTTTGTCCTTCATAGTCTCCTTCATTTGTTTTTTCGCATCCTTTACTTACTCATTTACTTACTCAATAAACATCGTTATTTTATTCTTTTCGCTACGCGTAAAATGTCCACTCAGAATTCCTTACTCTCAGAATTCTTTTTCTGTCTTACACACGTCTTTTATCATAGCAAATTAGCAATCATTCCGCAAGCGGATGGACTGGCATTTTCGGAAAAGGCAAACAAGAAAAGGAAAAGAAAAGGCTTTGAGCAACTCGTCCCCACAAACCTTTTCTCAAAAAACACTTTTCAAATTTTTCTTTTCATGATATACTACTAATGTTGTTAAAACGTCGGGGTATGGCGTAGCTTGGTAGCGCGCTCGGCTGGGGGCCGAGAGGTCGCAAGTTCAAATCTTGTTGCCCCGACTTTTCTTTTATTCATCTTTCCGTATCTAAGTCTAAACCTTATTGATTATTGGTTTTATTTTCATACTATTTTCATTTTTCATTTTGCAATCTCGGGCATCCAAAGTGCTCCATTCTGATCTGGTGTGAGGACAACCGGTTCTGTCATCATGCGCCCCTCCAAGTCCAGACAATACCATTTTCCATCCACGGTGATCTGTCCCGTCCGCATACTCCCATCTTCTCCTAAATAATACCAATGATTCTTGTAGCGATACCAAGTGTCCGTCACCATATGTCCAGCACCATCAAACCAGTACCAGATTCCATTGTCACAGTACCAATCATTGCGGACATATCGCCCTCTTCCATCCCGATAATAAAAACGCCATCCTCCTTCTTCCTTTTTCCAGCCAACAGGAACATGTTCCAAATACCAGGTCTTCATAAATTCTTCCGGATTTCGATACACGCTCTTGATCCCACTCGTACTGCTCCCCCAGTCCGGCAACTGGAAATGTGGTTTATCCACGATCGTCTTCCAGTTTCCTCCCCATTCCAACCCCAAAGAAACTCCGATCGCTCCGACACGCTCAAAAAATTTCCCACTCTCATTATATGCCCCATGACCGTCATCACGATAAACATCAAACGCCGTCCCCCACTGGTGATAGGAACTGTAATTCTTTCCCGGTGCATTCGTCACAATCTTCCCCGGCTTTGTGCGCCCCTGTGCATATAATGCATCCTGCTCCGCCACAGTCCGAAGCGTTTCCCCTATCTTAATCGGAAATCCCTGTTTTTTTGCAGAATCTACCAGTTGTACCGCCAGTTTTTGAAGGCGTGGATGACACAGAGTGATATCTCTCATCGCTCTTTTCCCCCTATTTTCCTGTTCTTTCTCATTGCCATTTATAATATTATTTATATTCAAACACCTTTTCCTGTGTATTCGTTTATTCATGATGAGACCCACTGCGATTTCATTTTTTGCACCTTCTCTTACTTATTTTCCTTTATTTCTATTTTTTCTTATATTTCTTCTTATTCTTTCTTTTTCACTCTTTTTTAATATTTTTCGTTGTATTTTGCGATAAAAAACGTATTCTCTCATATAAGGGGTAGATATACAAACCCCAGTTTACACAGGGAGGTATGTATCATCATTATGAAAAAATGCAACCACATTAAAAAATTAGGCGTTATTCTCTTATCCGGACTTATGCTCTCCGCGCAGACAACTCCTGTCTTTCACCCGTTCACAATCGTAGCAGAGGCACACTCTGGACGAACTGACTCAAGCGGTGGTCACCACGATTATAAGAACAAGAGTGGTCTTGGAAGCTATCACTACCATCACGGCATGCCGGCGCATCTCCATCCAAACGGCGTTTGTCCGTACAGCTCCTCAAGTTCAACCTCTTCCTCCTCGTCGTCTTCCTCTTCCTCCAGTTCCAAGAGTACTTCGTCTCAGACAGCAAAGACGACGATCACGACAGAACTGATGAACTCGTATCAGGCTGTCTTTGACGCAGACTATTATTACAACGCCAACCCGGATCTTCAGTCTGCTATCGGTCGCAATAGTTTGAAGCTGTTTGAGCATTTCTACACAAATGGAATGGCAGAAGGCAGAAAGGGATGTGAGTCCTTTGACGTAAACGTCTACAAGGAAAATAACGAAGATCTCAAAAATGTCTACGGGGATAATCTCAAATCCTACTACGAGCACTATGTGACTACCGGTTGTAACGAAAATCGTGTGCACCAATAACGCGTGTATCAATAAACGTACATGAATAAAACATGCACCCATCCTTCATCGCCGTCACAACGATGATCCTTAATTCATCATTGGAAAACTACAATCACACAATCACATTTAAACAAAAATGGAAAGCGAACAGGGGGATGAAACTCCCCCTACGTTTTCCGATTTCCCGTTTTTCATTTTGTTTTTCCCATTTTTGTTTCTTTTTCTTGTGTATATAACACATGAGTATCTCTATTTTTTGCCTTTTTATTAGCTATTTTGCCATTTCTGAAAAAAAGTGAAATTTCTACTTGCTTTTTTGCAACAAACACGATAGAATATAGGAGTTCGCTGATGACGAGTCACTCACAGAAATAAGTCAAGCGACACAACATAATATCGATCATGGCCTCATGGTCAAGCGGTTAAGACGACGCCCTCTCACGGCGTAAACTCGGGTTCGATTCCCGATGAGGTCATACAGAATAAAAACTCCGGTGTGATATTTCACATCGGAGTTTTTTTCGATCATAATCGCAGAGCACCGCGCCACGCCACACCACACCTAATTCAAGTCGACGCTCGCGCAGACTTGGCGCGTGATTCCGGTCCGCTCTGCTTACATCCTCCCATCAGAATCATTGCACTTCTTCGTTTCATTGCAGTTGGTGCCTAACAAGCGCCACTGGCACTTTGCACCCACTCCAAGTTATCATGCCTGAATAGCATCAGAAAGCATCAGAAATGGAAACTTCAGACATGATAATTCATGCTTCCGGAACTTTTCGAAGTTCACGAAGGATCTTGCGAAAACGCTCTGGAACTTCATTTACTTTCATATCTCGCGGAACAGCGATCGTTCCCGCCTTCTTTGCCGTCTCATAATACCAGCATTTGTACTCCACCATCTCCATCGTGTGCTCAAGCTCCTCCATCTGTGCTCTAAGCTCCTCCCGCTGGTGGCGAAACATCTCAAGGCGCATTTCAATCGTGTCATCCCCCTGCAAAGCCATCTCGATATACTGACGAATATCCTTGATCGACATTCCTGCCTTCTTCATACAGCCAATGACTTGAAGCCACTCAAAATCAGACTCCTTGAACATCCGAATTCCCCCAGCCGAGCGTTCCACAAACGGCAACAGTCCCTCTTTGTCATAGTATCTCAGAGTCGAAGCCGTCACTCCCAGCAATTTCGCTGTTTCTCCCACTGTGTAAATCATATCCCAATCCCTCCAACATTTTTTCAATCTGAATCGTTCCTATTTTCTCATTTTTTCTCATTTTCTGATTTGCTTATTCTCTAATTTGCTTACTCTTAGACTCTTGTATCTCCTACTTTCTTGCTCTTCTTACTCCTATTGCTCTTATTGCGAAAAATTCTCCCTCAAGTCCGCAAAAAATCACATCAATAATCGCAGAAAGCTCTTGACTTAAAGTATACTTCAAGTTGTACAGTATAGTTAAGCTTTAATGCAAGCATATCGTGAAATGCCTTCCCTGTCAAGTTTCTAAAGGTTGCTACAAGTTTCTAACCCTGAACGAAGGAACACTTCCGCACTTCGTCTAAACACAGCGCAAGGACAATGAATGCAACACTAAGACAGCATACATAATCGCATGACCGCGCAGGGCATTTTCCAAAAATGACACCAAAAACTTTTCTATAATAAGGAGGAAATCACTATGATTTTTGACGAGACTTACACTCTGGCAAATGGCATAAAAATCCCGAAACTCGGACTTGGCACTTGGTTCATCGAGGATGGCAAGGCAAGCGATGCCGTCAAATCCGCAGTAAAACTTGGTTATCGCCTCATCGATACCGCACAGGCTTACGGCAATGAGCGCGGTGTCGGCGAGGGTGTGCGCACCTGTGGCATTGCGCGTGAGGAACTCTTTGTTGCCAGCAAGGTTGCTGCCGAGCTGAAAACCTATGAGTCTGCCACAAAATCCATCGATGAAACTTTGGAGAAAATGGGGCTTGACTATCTCGATCAGATGATCATTCACTCCCCACAGCCTTGGACGGAGTTCCGCGTGGAGAAACGCTACTTTGAGGAGAACAAGGAAGTATGGCGCGCACTTGAGGATGCCCAGAAAGCCGGAAAGATCCGCGTCATCGGTGTCTCCAACTTCCTGAAAGATGATCTGGAAAATCTGCTCGCTGACTGCCGTGTAAAGCCGATGGTAAACCAGATTCTCCTTCACATCAGCAACACCGATCTCGCACTCGTTGATTACTGCAAGTCCCAGAACATTTTAGTGGAGGCATACTCTCCGATCGCTCACGGCGAGGCACTCAAAAACCCGGCAATCGCAGAAATGGCCAAAAAGTACCATGTCACTCCTGCTCAGCTCTGCATCCGCTATGTCATCCAGCTCGGCACCGTGGCACTTCCAAAGACTGCAAACCCGGAGCACATGGCAGACAATGCCAACGTCGATTTCGTGATCTCCGACGCAGATATGGAGACTCTGATGCACATGGAGCATATCGCAGATTACGGTGATTTTAACATTTTCCCGGTATTCAGCGGAAAACCGCTGGCATAAATTTTTCTCTTTATTCCCTTTTGGAAACATTTACTCGTATGCTTTTATTCCGGAGGGCAAAATAAAATCTTCTACAAAATTTTATGAAACAAAAGTATAAGAAAGGCGGGAGAGCTCAAAACGAACTCTCCCGCTAATTTTTTAACCTCTGATCAATTTCTGGTTAATTTGTAAGCGAAAAATCTTATTTATTTTCTGGTCACTTATGAAAAAGCTCCTGACAGAGTCTTCCTACTGGAAGTCCCACCACATTGTTGTAATCTCCGCAAATTCCCTTTACATGCATCGCAAAGCGTCCCTGAATTCCATAAGCTCCGGCTTTATCCATCGGCTCTCCGGTCGCAATGTAAGCACGAATCTGCTCCTCCGTCATCGGATAGACCTCCACATCCGTCTTCTCCGCAAACGTATAAGTCTTTCCTGTCTCACAGAAAATTATCGTCACTCCCGTGTAGACCTGATGTTTCCGTCCACTGAGCATGCTGAGCATCTCAAATGCCTCGCTCTCATCGTGAGGTTTTCCGAGAATTTTTCCATCCGCCGACACAACCGTGTCTGCCCCGATGACAATCACCTGCTCTCCTTCATGGTGCTTCGCAATATCTCCGGCTTTCTGTGCCGACAGCTCCATCACCGCATCCGCCGGAACCGTCGTCGTGATCACTTCCTCGACATGGCTCGGCTCAATTTCCGGCTCAATTCCAACCTGATGCAGAAGTTCTCTGCGCCTCGGGGATGCAGATGCAAGAATTACTTTTTTCATTTCCAGCGTTTCTCCTGTTTCCTGTTATTCGTCTCGTCTGTCTCTTGTATCGCCCATTTTCGATCCAAGTTTCTATTTCGATTCCGATCTGTGTTTCAATCTAAATCTGTGATGCCACCCAGATTTCAATTCCGACTTCTGTTTCGATTCAGAATTCTTCCTAACTTTCTAAGTTTCCCCGGATTCTCCTACTCTTCTGCATCCAGAATGTAATCGGTTGTCTGGTATACATAGAAGTTCAGCCAGTTTGCATAGAGCGTGTTGGAGAGATTTCTCCATGTAAGAACCGGAACGCTGAACGGATCGTTGTTCTCATAATAATTGCACGGAAGTTCCGGATTCAGTCCCTTTTTCAGATCACGGTGATACTCATTGTTCAATGTCATGCGGTCATACTCCGGATGACCCTGAACGAAGATCTGGCTTCCATCCCGATTGAGCACCAGAAAAACGCCTGCCTCATCCGACTCTGCGACAATCTGAAGCTCCGGATGTTTCTCAATATCCTCACGGCGCACCTCCGTGTAGCGGGAATGTGGTGCCATCACATAGTCATCCATACTGCGCACAAGCGGAACCTTGCGGTCAAGAATTCGGTGACGATAAATTCCGGAGAGCTTGGATTTTCTCATATATTTCGGAATTCCATAATGATAGTACAGACCAGCCTGTGCTCCCCAGCAGATATGCAGGGTGGAATGAACATGAGTCTTTGACCACTCCATGATCGTCTTGAGCTCTTCCCAATAATTGACTTCCTCAAACTCCATATTCTCAACCGGAGCACCGGTAATAATCAGACCATCGAACTTTTTCTTTTTGACCTCATCGAAGGTGACATAGAATTTGTTTAAATGGCTGGCAGACGTATGTGTCGACACATGAGAGGACATCATCAAAAATGTACAATCCACCTGAAGCGGTGTGTTGGAGAGTGCACGCAGAAGCTGAGTCTCCGTATCCTCCTTCAACGGCATCAAATTCAGGATCAAAATCTGAAGCGGACGAATATCCTGACTCAATGCACGGTCCTCATCCATCACAAAGATATTCTCCGACTCAAGAACGGCGCGCGCCGGAAGTTCATTCTGTACTTTAATTGGCATAATTTTCTCCCCCAATCGATTAATCTCGATGCAAAATCTCAACAAAAACCTTCATGTTCTTATTTACATGTTTACATGAACTTTTTACTCAATTACCTATATTTACCTATTATTTATCAATAAAAATGCCTCTTCTCGCAAATATACGCTTTGTAGTATATCACAAGAAGAGGCAATAGTCGAGATGCCATCTCGGAAATAAGTTTTTTGAGAAACAAGTTTTACTAAAAATAAAGGTTCATAACCTCATTCCAACCATTCAACTTCTGATCAGTATTGCACATGGTCTGTGACCTCATCCGAGATCATTCCCTTTTCTGCCTTTAATTTCTCATTTGCCGTCTCCACATCCATCTTTGAGAGAACAAACATAATCAGAACATCAAAAATCAGAGGAAGCCACAGGTACATAAACTGCATCATATCAAGCGCTGACTGGGGCTGTACGGAATTGGTTCCAACGTAACCACTGAATTCCAACAGCCATCCAACCACAGCCGTTCCAATTCCTCCACCCAGTTTTACGCCGAGCGAAGTGCAGGAATACATCGTTCCATCGACCCGCTTTCCCTGTGTCAGATAAGTATACTCTGAGCAGGATGCAATCACTGCATTCATATCTCCCTGCCACGGTCCCTGACCAAGCGCCGCAAGCGCAGTAAATGCCATCATGAGAGGAATGTTTCCCATATATCCTGCTACCACAACAAGCCCTCTTCCGATGACTGCCAGGATATATCCTCTTAAGTTCAGCTTATACATTCCCTTCCATTTTCCGACAAGGGTTGGAGTGAAAATCAGTGCAACGATCAGCGGAATATTTACCGCCCACGCAAACTGACCAAACAAATTTTTATTTTTTAAGACCCAAGTCATATAATAAATGCCGGCCCCGATCATCGCACCGTACAACTGCTGTAAAATGTAAGTGCCACAGATCATCAGATAATATTTATTTTTTATGAGCAGATGAAACGCCTGAACAAGTCCATATTCCTCTTGTTCCGTCTTCTCCTCGCCTTCATTCAGCTCATCCTCCGGAAGCTCCTTCACAGAAAGACCGGAGATCGTGTTCACAATCAGTCCCACCACTGCATAAATAATTGCCACCGTTCTCCATGCACCTGCATCCCCGCCAAGGCGATCAACAAACCCAACCGTAATCGACTGGATCAGAAGACTCGTAGAAAATGCAAAGATAAACCGGTATGAGCCCATCTGAACGCGTTCCTTGCTGTTTTTCGTGACAAGCGAGGTCAGCGCCGAATAAGCAATGTTATTCGCCGTATAGAAAACACCGTTCAACAACGTATAGGCGATAAAAAACCACGCATACTTTGCGGAATTGCCAAGATTCATCGGCACTGCAAACACGGCGATCAGTGTCACGGCGCAACCGATATATCCATAAATCATCCACGGACGCGCCTTTCCAAGTCTGGTATGCGTCTTATCAATCATCGAGCCAAAAAAGATATCCGTAAATCCGTCAAAAATCTTTGAGACAGCAATCAGCGTCCCCACAATTCCCGCGGTCAATCCAACCGTATCCGTCAGATAGACCATGACAAAAGACGTGAGAAATGCATACACCACATTTCCCGCAATATCCCCCGAACCGTAACCAACCTTGTTGTACCACTTTAAATATTTCTTTTCTTCCATACCGGGTATCCCTCTCCTTTACGCAATCCCCCATTTTCAGTTCCCCGCCAAGAGATGAAAATCCAAATAAAAATATGTATTTTTTTCTATTCATTTCGTCCCTCAACAGTCCCTATCATACGTTTTTCTTTAGCATTTGTCGATGAATGAAGTTACACAGAATATGCACAAAATCATACTGTTAAAAAAGAGCACAAAAATCCCCTCTTTGCCGTTTAACAGGTATCTATCATACTGTGAACCTGCCCTTTTGTCCGACAAAGAGGGGACTTGCTCATTCTTCCGTCTCCATCATTCTCTTTCGATACTGCTGAGGTGAATATCCTTTTCTTTTATGGAAAATACGACTGAAATACAGAGGATTGTTATACCCGACAATCCGTGAGATCTCATTGACTGAGTAGGTCGTGGTCTCTAACAAGATCTGGGCATTCGTAATGCGAATGGAAGTGAGAAATTGCATTGGAGTCTCCCCGGTATATTTCTTAAAATTGTGAATAAACCAGCTGACACTCATCCCCTTCGAGGATGCATACTCCTCAATATTGATGTCCAGATTGTAATTCGTGCTAAAATAAGAGACTGTCAGCTCCATCTCTCGATCCATATATTCGTTTTTCAGAACGTGTTCTCGTGTGAGTTCCCGGTTAAATACAATCAGCAGGTGACGCAGAAGAAGCATCAGCATCTCCTCATAATCACTCTGGCATTTTTGCAGTTCGCTGATGATTCTCTTGAAAATGCGCTCATATTCCAGCGACGTTCCAACCGGAAACACTCTCTGCTTGTCCGCAAACCCATATTTTCTGAGTATATTTTTCACATCACTTCCCGTAAAATGAATCCAGAATACTTCTGTCTTATCCTTCCCGTAATATTCATATTTTTGAAGTTCTTTCGGACGAAACAGCACAACATTTCCAGCCGGCACAATCGTCTCATTCTCCGGCTTATCAAAATGAAAATATGCCTTTCCCGACGCAATATAGATGATCTGATAATCCAACCGTCCTCTCGGACGATAAGTCGGCATTTTCGGATACGAAGACAGGCGGTAATTTCCACAACTGCCCACAATCAGTGGCTGACGTTTGTCCTTAAAGTCCTTGTGTGACTGATTCAGATATCCGGTATTGATATACATCTGTCCTTCCCCCCTGTCATCCCGTATGCTCTTCTAAAAAGTATTCCAAACTGCATTCTGAACTGCATTTGAACTGCATTTGAACTGCATTATAAACCATATTCTATATTATATCATTTTGTGCATATTTCGTCTATTTCTATTCATAGACAGGCAGAACGCATTTCTGTAAAATATCCCTAGAAAACAAAATATTTTCAAGTTAGTCGGACCGTTTTCTCGTTTGACTTCAAACACAGGACAAGCATCAGACACAACAAAAAAATATATATCAACGCATTGCCTATCAGGAGGGTTTATGAATGATTATTCCACGCTATTATGAAGATTTAAACGTCTTACATGACCACACCATGCCGATGAGAGCTTATTACATACCGGCATCCAAACGGATGGATACTCTGGTTGAGCACCGGGAAAATTCCGATCGTTTTCAACTGTTAAACGGCACATGGAAATTCCAATATTACAAGAGCATCTATGAACTTCATGATCGCTTTTATCAGTCCGACTATGACACAAAAGAGTTTGATGAGATCATCGTTCCTAGCGTATGGCAGACAGCTGGATACGACTCAAACCAGTACACCAATATTCGCTATCCGTTTCCGTTTGATCCGCCCTACGTTCCTCAGGACATCCCCTGTGGCGCGTATGTCCGAACGTTTTCGTATCAGAAAGATGCGCTTGCAGAAAAAGCCTTTTTGAACTTTGAGGGTGTCGACAGCTGTTTCTACGTTTGGATCAACGGAATTTATGTCGGATACAGTCAGGTTTCCCATGCAACTGCCGAGTTCGATGTCACCGATCTTTTAAATGAGGGGGAAAATACCCTTGCAGTTCTCGTTCTAAAATGGTGTGACGGCTCTTATCTGGAGGATCAGGACAAGTTTCGCATGAGCGGAATTTTCCGCGATGTCTATCTCTTAAAACGCCCTGAGCATGCAATCTGGGACTATCACATCACAACTAAGATCCATGAAAATCATGCAACCATCCACCTCAATATGGAGTTCTATCACCCGGTTCTCACATCCATTCGCATGGAAGATCCGAATGGCACACTCCTCGCAGAAGAGACGGTCTCGGAGCCTGGACAGGTAAAGTTTGAGCTTGAAAATCCGATCCTCTGGAACACAGAGCGCCCCTACCTCTACACGATCGTACTTCAGACGGAATATGAAACGATCGTCGACGAACTTGCACTCCGCACAATCGAAATCCGCGACCGTGTACTTTTCTTTAACGGAGAAAAAATTAAATTTCGCGGAGTCAACCGTCACGACTCTGACCCGGTTACCGGATTCACCGTCGGTGTGGAACAGATCAAAAAAGACCTCACCTTGATGAAACAACATAATTTTAATTCGATCCGTTCAAGTCATTATCCGAACGCCCCTTATTTTTATCAGATGTGTGACCGCTACGGCTTCCTGGTCATCGATGAGGCAGATTTAGAAGCGCATGGACCATTTATGCTGTACCGCAAAGAAGATACCGACTATAACCGTTTCAAACGCTGGAATGAGAAAATCGCCGATGATCCGGCATGGGAGCAGGCAATCCTTGACCGCGTTCAGCGAATGGTGGAGCGCGACAAGAACCGTTTCTGCATCGTCATGTGGTCAATGGGAAACGAGAGTGCATACGGATGTAATTTCGAGAATGCGCTGAGATGGACGAAGGAATTTGATTCTGATCGAATCACCCAGTATGAAAGCGCCCGCTACCGCAACTACGATGTAACTTATGACTACAAAAATCTGGATTTGTACAGCCGGATGTACCCTGCCCTCACAGAAATTCAAGAATATCTCAAAAAAGATGGAAGCAAGCCGTTTCTTCTCGTCGAGTACTGTCATGCGATGGGAAACGGACCGGGAGATCTTGAAGATTATTTCCAGATGATTCAAAGTGATGACCGGATGTGTGGCGGTTTTGTCTGGGAATGGTGTGACCATGCCGTTGCGCACGGCAGCGCGAAAAATGGAAAAATGCGATACGCCTACGGCGGAGATCACGGGGAAGAACTCCATGATGGAAACTTCTGCATGGATGGACTCGTCTACCCGGATCGCACCCCTCACACTGGAATTTTGGAGTACAAGAATGTCTACCGCCCTGCAAGAGTCGTATCCTACGATCCCGCAAGCGGAGAACTGATTTTACACAACTACATGGATTTTGATGATTTAAAAGACTATGTGGAGATTCTTTTTGAAGTGACAAGAGACGGATTGTCCATTCAGAGCGGACGACTCGCCCCGTTTTCCGTCCGACCGCACGATCACGGAAAAACAGAATTAAAGATTGCGGTTCCAGAGACGGGAAAAATTTATCTCAAGCTCACCTATCTCCTGAAGAAGGAACTTCCTCTGATGAATCCCGGATATCCTCTCGGTTTTGATGAGATTCTCCTTGATAATGAGGACGGGCGAAACCAGAAAGCACTCAGCTGGATCAACCGAACCGCAGAGACCAATGAGATCGTTGTTCAGGAAACGGATCAAGCTGTCATCCTGAAAGCCAAAGATTTTACTTACACGCTCGACAAACGAACTGGTCTTTTTTCCCAGCTTCTGTTTGCTGGAAGAGAGTATCTGAATCATCCCATGGAGCTCAACATCTGGAGAGCACCTACCGATAACGATATGTACCTCAAATCAGAATGGAAGAAAGCGCGCTTTGACAGGGCATATACCCGCGCTTATCAGGTGGAAATTCTTCAAAATATGTACGGAGTCTTCCTCATCGCCCACACCGCCATTGTCGCCGACTCGATCCAGAAAATCCTAAATGTCAACATTCTCTGGAAAATTGACGGCAATGGAAAGATCTGCGCCATCCTCACGGTGACCAAGGACACAGAATTTCCTGTTCTTCCCCGCTTTGGACTGCGGATATTCTTAAACAAGAAATTGGAACATGTCTCCTTCTTTGGGTTCGGACCGCAGGAAAGTTACCGAGATAAGCATCAGGGGGCAAGCCATGGCTTATACCACGCAAATGTGAAAGATCTGCATGAGGATTATATCCGTCCTCAGGAAAACGGAAGTCACTTCGACTGTGATTTTGTGGAATTATCCGCTTCCCAGTTTGGCATCACCGCTGTCTCAGAAGAGCCGTTCTCCTTCAATGCCTCCCGTTACACACAGGAAGAACTCGAAAAAACGGCTCACAATTATGAACTGACGGAATCCGACAGCCTTGTCTTCTGTCTTGATTACGCGCAGAATGGAATCGGATCAAACAGCTGTGGACCGACTGTCTTAAAGGAATACCAGTTTGATGAATCCTCATTCCAATTTCGATTTGAGCTGATCCCGTTTGTCAGAAGATCACTCTAAGAGTTTCAAAAAATCCTCCTCGGAGAGGATCGGAATGCCAAGTTCTTTTGCCTTCTTATTTTTTGACGAGTTGGAGGCGACATCGTTATTGATCAGATAGGTCGTCTTTGACGTGACCGATCCCGTCGCCTTTCCACCTCTCGCCTCGATTACCGCCTGAAGCTCCTTGCGGTTTGCAAAATGAGTCACCGATCCGGTAATCACAAACGTCATTCCCGCAAAGATCACAGTCTCCGTGTTTCCCGCTTCCTGCTCAATCGTTAACTCCGCAAGCAGATCATCCACAAGGCGGTTGTTCTTCTCCGACTCAAAATAGGTGATCCATGCGTCTGCAAGAACCATTCCGATTCCATCGACCGCAGTCAGCTCCTCCTCGGATGCATGGCGCATCTTCTCAAAGTCAAAATCAAACTGACGGCAGAGCATCTTCGCATTTGCCAGACCGATGCCGGCAATTCCAAGCCCATAGATCACGCGCGGAAGCGTCGTGTGGGACGCCTGCCGGATCGCGGTCGTCAGCTTCTCATACGACTTTTCTCCGAATCCCTCCATCTCCACAATCGTCTCGCGATGACGATCCAGATGAAAGATATCCGCATAGGTGTGGATCAGTCCACTGCCGATGAATTTCTCGAGCGTCATCTCAGAAAGTCCGTCGATGTTCAGCGCATCTCTGCTGACGAGGAGAGAGAAACTCTTGATTTTCTTCGCCTGGCAGTCCGGATTGGTACAGTAGAGCGATTTGACGTCATTCATCTGGCGGATCTCTGTCGCCCCTCCACAGACCGGACAGATCTTCGGGATCTCCATCTTTCCGCTTCGCGTCAAATTCTCCGCAATCTGCGGGATGATCATGTTTGCCTTGTAAACCGTGATCGTATCGCCGATTCCAAGTTTAAGTCCTTCCATGATGCTGAGGTTATGGACACTCGCACGGCTGACCGTCGTTCCCTCAAGCTCCACCGGCTCAAAGATTGCAACCGGATTGATGAGTCCCGTTCTCGACGCACTCCACTCAATTTCAAGAAGATGGGTCTCCCTGATCTCATCCTCCCACTTGAATGCGATCGAGTTGCGCGGGAACTTCGCAGTCCGTCCGAGCGAATCCCCGTAGGCAATATCGTCGAGCAGAAGCACAAGACCGTCGGACGGAATGTCATAGTCAGAAATCTTCTGCGCAAAATACTGGACATTCTCCGGCAGGCTCTCTCTCCTTACCATCCGATACTCGACGACCTCAAATCCCTGTGTCTTTAACCACTCAAACTGCTCCCGTCTGGAGTTGTGGAAATCCACTCCATCCGCACGCACAAGCATAAATGCCACAAAGTTTACATTTCTCTGCGCCGTGATCTGGTTGTTCAGCTGACGCACTGAGCCACTGCACAGGTTGCGCGGATTCTTGTACTTTGCGTCAACATCCCCGATCTCCTCATTGATGCGATAAAAATCTGAGTAGCGGATCACCGCCTCTCCGCGGAGAATCAGCTGTCCCTGATACGCAATCCGAAGCGGAACATTTGCAAAGACGCGGGCATTGTTCGTGATAACCTCTCCGATCTCCCCGTTTCCGCGCGTGACCGCCTTCACAAGTTCTCCGCCCTCATACGTCAACACAATCGTGAGACCGTCGAGCTTCCAGGACAGAAGTGCTTCCTGATCTCCAAGCCACTCCTGAAGAACGCTGACCTCCTTCGTCTTGTCGAGGGAGAGCATCGGAGCTTCATGCGCCTCCTTCGGAAGCTCGCTGAGAATCTCATAGCCAACTTTCTGGGTCGGGCTTCCCGCCATCACCACGCCGGTCTCTTTCTCAAGTGCGAGAAGCTCATCATAGAGCTTGTCATACTCGAAATTGCTCATGATCTCCCGGCTCTCCTGATAGTAAGTCTTCGACGCTTCCGACAATTTTGCCGTCAGCTCCTTCATTCGCAAAAGTTTTTCATCCTGATTCTGTCCCATATCCGCTCCCGTCTTCTCCCTCTTCTCCGTTTTCCCTTCACACAAAACATCTCAAACCGATTTCACAACACATTCTGAGCTTCCGCTCTTCACGGATGATGCCAACGACAAAGCAAGGATTCTACCTACAAAGTACCAATCACTCACTGTCACTCGCTGATCCGCTTTACTCGGTCGTCTCCTCGTCCTGCCCTTCTCGAAGTTCTCTCGCCTGCTCAAGTGCACGCTCAAGCTCCTCCATCTCCTTCGGCGTTGCACGGCGATAATCTCCCGTGTTTAATTTGCCCAGAAGAATGTTCATGATACGCACTCGCTTGAGTGTCACGACATGATAGCCCAACTCCTCGCACATCCGGCGAATCTGGCGGTTGAGTCCCTGTGTCAGCACAATCCGAAATGTCTTCGGTCCAACAGACTCCACCCGGCACGGTCTCGTCATGACTCCAAGTTCTTTTAACTCCACGCCCTCGCGCATCTTCTTTAAAAATGCGGAATTAAACGGCTGATCCACCGTCACCAGATACTCCTTCTCATGCAGGTTGCCCGCATGCATGATCTCATTGGCAAGCTCGCCCTGATTCGTCAGAAGCAGAAGTCCCTCCGAATCCTTGTCCAGTCGTCCAACCGGATACACACGGGACGGATAATGCACCAGCTCGATCACATTCGGCGCGCGGTCCTTGTCCGAGGTCGTGCACACAATCCCTCTCGGCTTGTTGACAACCAGAAGAACCGGCTTTGCCTTCTTTCCGCCGGAAGCTCTTCCAACCGGCTTTCCATCGCAGAAAATCTTCTCGTGACCGGTCACTTTCTCTCCGGTCTGCGCCTTTCGTCCGTCGATCGTGACCTTTCCTGCCTCGATCAGACGATCCGCCTCTCGTCTCGAACAGATTCCCTGCTCACTCAGATACTTATTCAAACGGATTTCTTCCATGTTTTCTTCCCCATCATTCATCATTCGATTGCTTATCTCAAACGCATCTCATTTCACCTATTTGATAAACTTTGATAGACATTGATAGACAATCTTAAATCTTATTTGATAAACATCGCATCGCCAAAGCTGAAGAAACGATAGCGCTCCTTGATTGCCTCCTGATAAGCGTTGAGAATATTCTCTCTGCCTGCCAGAGCAGATACCAGCATCACCAGAGTGGACTCCGGAAGATGGAAGTTCGTGATCAGGCAATCCAGAATCTTAAACTTGTAACCCGGATAGATGAAGATCTCCGTCCAACCGCTTCCCGCTTTCAAAATACCATTCTCATCCGTCGCAGACTCGATCGTTCGACAGCTCGTCGTTCCAACACAGATCACGCGTCCGCCCTCTGCCTTCGTGTCATTGATCTTCTTTGCCTCAGACTCCTCCACCATGTAGAACTCAGAATGCATGTGGTGATCGAGAATGTTGTCCACCTTTACCGGACGGAAAGTTCCAAGACCGACATGAAGCGTCACATGTGCAATCTTGACTCCCATATCCTCGATCTGCTTTAACAGCTCTTTCGTGAAATGAAGTCCTGCTGTCGGAGCTGCTGCCGATCCCTCATGCACCGCATAGACGGTCTGGTAACGGTTCTTGTCCTTGAGCTGATGGGTGATGTACGGCGGAAGAGGCATCTGACCGAGCTGATCGAGAATCTGCTCAAAAATTCCCTCGTAGGAGAACTGGATCAGGCGGTTTCCCTCGTCAACCACATCGAGAACGGTTCCCTTTAACAGACCATCTCCAAAGCTTAAAACAGCACCCGGACGGCACTTCTTTCCCGGCTTTACAAGCGTCTCCCAGATATCATTCTCTTTTCTCTTTAAGAGAAGAACCTCCACATGAGCACCCGTGTCCTCCTTCACGCCAAGCAGACGCGCCGGAATTACCTTCGTGTCATTGATGACGAGACAGTCACCCGGGTGAAGATACTCTACAATATCGCGGAAAACGCGATGCTCCATCTCACCAGTCTCCTTGTTCAGAACCAGAAGGCGAGAGGAAGAACGATCCTCAAGCGGATCCTGAGCAATCAGCTCCTGCGGAAGATCAAAATTATAATCGGTTACATTCATTGCCTGTTTCATTTCCATTTCTTTTGTCACACTTTCCATTCATTTTTTATTTCTTAGGTCCATAATTTTCTGTTTAAGTCAAATGCTTGCAAGGACTTGGCACTTGATTCTACTCAAACTCACCGACCTCTTTTTGTCAGCTTTTCTGTACTCTTTCAAGCAAATTTACTGCGCAGAACCACTCTCTGCACTGCTCTCGCCAGATGCGTTGTCCGCACTGCTCGTCTCCGCGGAATTCGTAGCGGAATCTGTTGTGGTTGTTGCGTCACCGGCGGAATCTCCTGTGGCATCTGCACCATTCTCGGAGGACTCTGTACTCTGATCATTCGACTCAACCACTACACTCTGCTGATTGTCATTGCCCTCATAAACCGGCGAACCCTCTCTCAAGACACCGTAAACGGTCTTGAGCTCTTCATCCGACTCGATTGCGTCCTTGAGCTTTGTGTTTACACTCGATGCCAGACGGCGCACTCCCTCGGAGTGATTTTCCGTATCTACAAACTTCTGCATCTCATCCGAGATTGCATCATCCTGAAGAATGTGGTAATTGCCCTCTCCATCCTTCTGGACACAACACCACATAATCATCGGAGCGGTCGTGTTTACTGAGTTGAAGCGAATATCCGCAAGCGCATACACCAGCCAGGTGTCGCTCTCCGGTCCATCCACCACATAGGTCGTCACGTTCTCAAATCCCTGCACATACTTGGAATTACTGCGCAGTTTGGATGCCTCTTTCTGAAGTTGCCACTCTTCCTTCTCGCTTCCGCCGTAAACCTGATTCAGCGCAGAAGCATCTGCATTTGCGCGCGCCTGAAAATATGTCTTCATCAGACTGAGAATCTCCGGAACGGAATCTTTCTTCAGATCGTCGGTCTCAAAGTTCTGCGCCTCGGTCTCGGTACCATCTCCCTCGGCAGTGCTCTCCTGTGCCTCTGCGTTCTCTCCATCCTCTGCCACAAATTCCCCTTCGCCATCAGAAGCATCTGCCTGATCGTCCGTGCTTGCTCCGTCTTCCACGCTCTCCACCGCAGTCTCTGACTGTGCAGAGGTCGGCTCTGCCTGCTTTTTGTCTGAAAGCACGATAAACACAATCAGCACAATCACTGCAAGCGGAATCAGTACCGCTGGCAACATCTTTTTCTGATCTTTGCTCAGCTCAAAACCGCTTTTTTTCTTATCATTAAGTCCCATATTAAATGCTTTTCCCTCCAGTCTGACTCAGATCCCGGACAGTGAAATTTGAATGTTTCTGCCCATCCGGATCTTTCTCATTCTTCTCTTTTTTCTTTGCTAAGTCTTGTTTTCAACTGCTTTTGAACGCTCGATTTTTATCCAGACGATCCGCATCTTATCATAGCAAAATGCTTTTCAAAAAGCAAGAAAAAGAGCCCTATTCTCAGCACACCGGCTCTCAATAGGGCTCTTCAGCAAAAAGAAAATGCGTCTGATAGGAATCGAACCTACGCACGCGGCTCCGGAGGCCACTGCTCTATCCACTGAGCTACAGACGCATCTCCTTTATCATACACGAATTGTTCCTATTTTGCAAGTATTTTTTCCTTCAACTTTTTCAACAAACAAAAATCAAATTATCATTCTGAATTTTCTGCCAAACATCTTTCCAGCATCCAATATTCAAATATTCCATATTCAAAACCACCTGCCAGAAAGAAAAATACCAGCTTACATCAGGCTCTCTGCGATCTCCAAAACCTCTTCTAATTTATGCATTCTCCATCCTGCAAGCGACTGGTCAAAGCCAAAACGCTCATCAATCAGAGCCGTAACCGGCATTCCTGCACGGTATGCCGCAGTCACACCAAATGTCGAATCCTCAACTGCAAGACATTCTTTCTCAGAAAGTCCAAGCTGTTCTGCCGTGTGATGATAGATCTCCGGATCCGGCTTACTCCGTTTAAACTGAGCACCGCTGACAACAACTTCAAAGAAGTCGCGGATTCCATTTTCCTCAAGAACTCTCAGAATCAATTCCTTGCGCGTGCTCGATGCAAGCGCAAGGCGAAGCCCCATCTGCTGAAGAGATCGCAGAATTCCCGGGATCTCCGGACGGAAGATCGCGCGGTAATCGATCTCCGAAAAGACATCTCTGCTCGCACGGCACTCGTCCCGCACTTCCTCCCAGGTCTTGTCACTCTTGATTGCCTTCACCATACACTGCCACGCATCTTCTCTCGAAGATCCCACCATGCCGAGAAGATCTTCCATCTTCACATCCGGGTTCTTTTTCTTGGCAAACTCCAGATCTCTCTTGAGATACTCGATCTCGCTGTCAATGATGACTCCATCCATATCAAAAATCACTGCCTTCAGCATCTTAGCCTCCTCCTGTATCTATCTAAATATTTCGTAACTGTTCCGTGCCTTCACAGTCACAATATTTCTTATTGAATCCTTCTTAATCATTTGCCAAATATTTCTTTACATACTGTCCGGTATAGGAATCCGGATTCTCTGCGACTTCCTCCGGGGTTCCCTGGGCAATCACCGTGCCTCCACGGTCTCCGCCCTCCGGACCGATATCGATCAGATAATCGGCGCACTTGATCACATCCAGATTGTGCTCAATGACGACAACCGTATTGCCACCATCCGAGAGTCTTCGCAGAATCTCAACGAGCTTGTGGACATCTGCAAAGTGAAGTCCTGTCGTCGGCTCATCCAGAATGTAGATCGTCTTTCCGGTTCCTCTTCGGCTCAGTTCCGTCGCCAGCTTGATTCGCTGTGCCTCTCCGCCGGAGAGCTGGGTAGACGGCTGACCCAAGCGGATGTAGGAAAGTCCGACATCGTTGAGCGTCGCAATCTTGCGGTAAATCGACGGCACATTCTCGAAGAACTTCATCGCTTCCTCAACCGTCATATTCAGCACATCGTAAATGCTCTTTCCCTTGTACTTCACATCAAGCGTCTCGCGGTTGTAACGCTTTCCTCCGCAGACCTCGCATGGAACATAGACATCCGGAAGGAAGTGCATCTCGATCTTGATAATGCCATCTCCGCTACATGCCTCGCATCGTCCACCCTTGACATTAAAGCTGAAGCGACCCTTGTTGTATCCCTTCGCCTTTGCATCAGGAGTTGACGCAAACAGATCTCGGATCATATCAAATACACCGGTGTACGTCGCCGGATTCGACCGCGGGGTTCTTCCGATCGGGGACTGATCGATGTCAATCACCTTATCCAACTGCTCGATGCCTTCAATCTTCCTAAACTTGCCCGGAATCGTCCGCGCACGGTTCAGCTTGCGCGCAAGTGCCTTATAGAGAATCTCATTGACAAGAGAGCTCTTTCCAGATCCGGAAACTCCGGTCACACAGGTCATCACTCCAAGCGGAAAACTTACATCGATATTTTTTAAGTTGTTCTCACTTGCCCCGCGCACAGTCAAAAATCCCGTCGGCTTTCTGCGCTCTGACGGAACCGGAATCCGGATTCGACCACTCAGATAAGCACCGGTCACCGACCGCTCGCACTTCATAATCTCCTCCGCCGTGCCGACTGCGACAACCTCTCCGCCGTGCTCTCCCGCACCCGGACCGATGTCGACGATGCAGTCTGCCTGTCTCATCGTATCCTCATCATGTTCAACGACGAGCACAGAGTTTCCGAGGTCACGCAGACGGATCAGCGTCGCGAGAAGTTTGTCATTATCTCTCTGGTGAAGTCCGATGCTCGGCTCATCAAGAATATACGCCACGCCGACAAGACCCGAGCCGATCTGCGTCGCAAGACGGATTCTCTGCGCCTCTCCTCCCGACAGAGTTCCGGTCGCACGCGACAGCGAGAGGTACTCCAGTCCGACATTCAACAGGAAATCCAGACGCGCCTTGATCTCCTTTAAAATCTGCGCACCGATCGACTCCTGCATCGGGGTCAATGTCAGCGTCTCAAGGAAATCCCGGTATTTCGCAATCGACATCTCCGTCGCTTCGTAGATGTTGATACCACCGACGGTCACCGCAAGCGAGCTCGCCTTCAGACGCTGTCCTTTACAGAGCTTACATGGTGTGATTCTCATAAACGTCTCATACTCCGCCTTTGAGGTCTCTGAAAACGTCTCGCGGTACCGTCTCTCCACATTCTTGATCAGTCCCTCAAACGCGATCGGATAGACACCCTCTCCGCGCTGTCCCTTGTAATGAACCTTGACCTCATGACCATTCGTTCCGTGAATCAAAATATCGTGGATCTCCTTCGGATAGTCCTCAAACGGAGTGTCGAGATCAAAATGATACTCACTTGCCAGTGCCTCAAGAATCGCATGAGTGAAACTGCCCTTCTCCGAGCAGGACTGCCAGCCCATGACCGTGATCGCTCCCTGGGAGATACTCAAAGACTTATCCGGAATCATCAGATCCTCATCAAACTCCATCTTATATCCGAGACCAAAGCAGTCCGGACATGCTCCGAACGGATTATTGAACGAGAAACTGCGCGGTTCTACCTCCTCAATGCTGATTCCGCAGTCCGGACACGCAAAGCTTGTGCTGAACTGAATTGGGTCTCCGCCGATCACATCGACGGTCATCAGCCCATCAGAAAGCCCCATCACGGTCTCAATCGAGTCTGCCAGACGCTTCTCAATGCCCTCTTTCACAACGAGACGATCGACGACAATCTCAATCGTGTGCTTGATGTTCTTCTCCAAGTGAATCTCCTCGGACAAATCATAGAGATTGCCATCAATCCGCACTCTCACATAACCGCTCTTTCTCGCCTGATCGAGCAGTTTGACATGCTCGCCCTTTCGTCCGCGGACAACCGGGGCGAGAAGCTGGAGCTTCGTCCGCTCCGGCAGTGCCATGATCTGATCGACCATCTGATCGATTGTCTGACGTCTGATCTCCCTGCCACACTTCGGACAGTGCGGGATACCGATTCGCGCATACAAAAGACGCATATAGTCGTAGATCTCCGTGACCGTTCCGACTGTCGATCTCGGGTTACGGTTCGTCGATTTCTGATCGATCGAGATCGCCGGGGAAAGTCCCTCAATGCTCTCGACATCCGGCTTTTCCATCTGTCCAAGGAACTGGCGCGCATAAGACGACAGAGACTCCATATAGCGCCGCTGTCCCTCCGCATAGATCGTGTCAAATGCCAGAGACGACTTCCCCGATCCGCTCAGTCCTGTGAGAACCACAAGCTCATTTCTCGGAATATCGAGAGAGATATTTTTTAAATTGTGCTCATTCGCACCTCGTATCTTGATATATTGTTTTGCCATCGCTCAAAGACCTTTCTGTTGTGCAAGTCACCACGGTTCTTTCTGTAAAATCGGACGCTCATCGCGCCCCGGTCGCTTTTTCTTTTGCGCCTATACAATTAAGAACACTAAGCTCGAAATTTCCTTGCTAAGTGTTCTTAATTATATCACATCCCTGTGTGTTTTGCAAACATTTGTTCGATTGATCTTCTGTCAAAAACTTCTGCAACGTTCCTTTTATTCTTCGTCGCCAGTTTTCTCGCTCTCCTCGACCGTCTTCGGCTCTGCAAATTCATTTTCTGCACGCTCTGCATCTTTAGAATCTACATCTGCATTTGCAGTTTCCATAACAGTTGGTGTTTCTGGCTCTTCCGGTTTTGTGAGGCTCACCGGATGCGTCTTTTCAGAACCCTCAGCCTCCACATCACTGTCGGCGTCGGCATCCGCAGAATATTCGGTCTCTGTATCCGCAGAATGTTCGGTTTCCGTTTCTGTTGCAACTGTCGGCTCTGCGATCGTTTCTGACTCTTCCCCAGAATCCGCAACCGCTTCTTCCACATTTTCTTCTGCCGTTTTGTCTACCTCGCCGGATTTCTCATCCGCCTCTGCACTCGACTGTCCCTCATTGAGCATCTCCATAAACTCCTCACCGGTGATGCTCTCGCGCTCAAGCAGATAGCCCGCAATCTCATTGAGCTTTCCTGCATGCTCTTTGAGAATGCCCATCGCCTTCTCGTACTGCTCTTTCACAATACGGATGACTTCCTCATCGATCAGGCGAGAGGTCTCCGGGGAACATGCAAGCGTCGTGTCTCCGCCGAGATACTGGTTTGTAAGCGTCTCAAGCGCAACCATTCCGAACTGACTGCTCATTCCGTAACGGGTAACCATCGCACGCGCCATTCTCGTCGCCTGCTCAATATCGTTGGAAGCTCCGGTTGTGATTGAGTGGAACATAAATTCCTCCGCAGCTCGTCCGCCGGTCAGAGTCGCAATCTTGTTGAGTGCCTCCTCCTTGCTCATGAGGAAACGCTCTCCATCCTCCACCTGCATCGTATAACCGAGTGCACCGGAGGTTCTCGGAACAATCGTGATCTTGTGAACCGGAGCACTCTCGCTCTGGCACGCTGCGACAAGCGCATGACCGACCTCATGGTAAGCGACGATCCGCTTCTCCTTCTCGGAGACGCTCGCATCCTTGCGCTGATAGCCGGCAATGACAACCTCCACGCTCTCCTCAAGATCCGCCTGACTCACAATTCTCCGTCCCTGACGAACCGCACGCAGAGCACCCTCGTTGATGATATTTGCGAGATCTGCACCGCTCGCTCCGACAGTCGCACGTCCGATCGCCTCAAAATCGACGTCATCGGAGATCTTGACTTTCTTCGCATGAACTTTCAAAATCGCCACACGACCCTTTAAATCAGGAAGTTCTACCGGAACTCTGCGGTCAAAACGACCCGGTCTCAAAAGCGCCTTGTCGAGGGAATCCGGACGGTTCGTCGCCGCGAGAATCACAACGCCCTTGCGCCCGTCAAATCCATCCATCTCCGCAAGCAACTGGTTCAATGTCTGCTCTCTCTCATCATTTCCAGAAAATCCACCGCCGTCACGCTTTTTTCCGATTGTATCGATCTCATCGATGAAGACGATACACGGTGCTTTCTCATTCGCCTGCTTAAACAGATCGCGAACCTTCGCCGCACCCATGCCGACGAACATCTCGACAAACTCCGATCCAGAGATCGAGAAGAACGGGACATGCGCCTCACCTGCGACAGCACGCGCAAGAAGGGTCTTACCGGTTCCAGGAGGGCCGACAAGCAGAACGCCCTTCGGCAAGGTTGCTCCGATATCCGTATATTTCTTCGGATTGTGCAGGAAATCCACGATCTCCCTCAGGGCATCCTTCGCCTCTTCCTGTCCGGCAACATCTGCAAAATTCGTGTGAATATCTGCCTCCGCATAGATCTTTGCGTTCGACTTTCCAAATGTCATCACACCGCCCATGCCGTCGCCCATCCGCTTCGTCATCATCCGACTCAACAGTTGTCCGAGCACAACAAACATGATGATCGGGAGTACCCAGTTAAAAATAAAGCTCTGAAGCGGAGATGCCTTTGTCGGAATGTCCTCCGCAAAATCAACCCCACTGTCGAGAAGCTGTTGGGTCAAATCATCGTACTGCCAGTCACCGGTCTTGTAGATCGCTCCCTCTTTCTCTCCATTCGAGGGTTTTGCCTGAAACGTGATCTGACCGTCTCCTCGCGCAACTTTTGCGACCTCCCCATCATTGACCATCTGTAAAAATTGATTAAATGGAACTTCCGTCACTTTCCGCTCCGCCATCATCGGAACTACGAGGGCATTGAGCAAAAGTGTAATCAGAAGAACGATTCCATAATAATAAAGCAGTTTCTTTGACGGAGTCTGCCCTGGACCATCATTCTTTACACCCATAGATTTTTCTCCTTCTGTCATTTCTTTGTCTTTCGTTCATCCAGACAAGCACAAATCAGACCTGTCTGCTTTCACCACGGCATCATACAGAATTTTTCGTTCAGAAAATGCTTATTCATGTACAACCCATGCATCATAACGCATTTTTGCCAACGATGTCTGAAATGTTTTCCTGTTTAGTATACAACAAGAGCGAGGGTTTTTAAACCCTCGCCCCGCTTAAAAATTTATAAACTTTCCTTTAATAATCTGTCACTTTGCGCGCGTTCTGCGCCCTCTGCGACTGCTCAAATGAATCTTTTTTCTTCTCAGCCAAGATCCGGGACAACCGGAACTGCATCAGCCGGAATCGGGCTGACAAAGCCCTCCGCCGTCCGCTTCTCAAACTCCTTGCGCGCCTCGTTCAAAAGCTCCGGATCGGTAAACAGATCAATCGCCGTGCCTGCAAGCACTTTTCCCGCGCAAATCACTGCCTTGTGACCGATCTCGGTGCGATCGCAGGAGACATTCTGCCAGCTGTGACCCGGACAGCCGTTCGGCCATGATGCAACATGGATCTGTGCCGTCGGCGTCAGCCAGCTCACATCTCCGACATCAGTCGATCCCGCCTTAAATGCCTCGCCCTGATAGAGCGGAGCCAGAAATGCATTCATCGCATGACCAACCTTAGCCTGTTTTTCCATGACTTCTTCTCTCAGCGCAGAATCATTTTCTGCTGCGACACCCGGAACACGATCATTTCCGGCATAGGTCTTTGAGAGCGCATCCGCAAACGCATTCTCCTCCTCAGTGTAGGTCGGAACGCCGATCTCCGAGAAGTTCTTGTAGAGCACACGTTCAAGAGCAAAGTTGCTGACCGTATCGGACAGACCATCGATGAACTTGCGCTCAATCGTCGTGTCCGTCATCAGTGCGGCACCCTCCGCAATCCGGTCCACACGCTTCTGAAGCTCAATCGCCTCGGAGACATGATTCGAGCGAACCATGTAGAGCACACTTGCTCTCGGCTGTACAACGTTTGGACTGCATCCACCGGCATCCGTGATCGCATAGTGCACGCGCGCCTTGTCGCTCATATGCTCGCGAAGGAACTGCACGCCGATGTTCATCAGCTCGACCGCATCGAGCGCACTGCGTCCGCGCTCCGGTGCTCCGGCCGCATGGGAAGCGATTCCGGTAAACTTGTACTGTACCTGAATACAGGAGTTCGAGGAACCGGTTGCGACCTCATTGACATCCTCCGGATGCCAGGTCAGTGCTGCGTCGAGGTCTTTCCAGCCTCCATCGCGCGCCATAAATGCCTTCGCCGCTCCGCCTTCCTCTCCCGGACAGCCGTAGAGAACGACAGTTCCCGGAGTCTTTGTCTTTTCGAGATATGCCTTCACAGCGAGGGTTGCAGCAAAAGCGCCGGCTCCGAGAAGATTGTGGCCACAGCCATGACCGGTTCCACCTGCAACGCGCTCTTTCCGCTCCGTGCTTCCAGCAACCTGAGAAAGTCCGGAAAGGGCATCATACTCTGCAAGAATTCCGATCAGAGGACGTCCGCTTCCGTAGCTTGCCGAAAATGCCGTCTCAATTCCGCTGATTCCCTTCTCCACATGAAAGCCCTCTTTCTCAAGAGTCTCGCAGTAAAGATTCGCAGACCGGAACTCCTTCAAGGACAGCTCTGCATACTCCCAGATCTGATCTGCAACCCCGCAAATCTCCTCCCGTTTCTCCTCAATCACGGCAAGCGCCGTCTTCTTCTCTTCTGTCATCTCTTAAAACGCTTCCTTTCTCTGTCATGACACACACTTCTCACCTTAACCTTGACCTTGCACTCTCCCCGCAGACACAAATGCGTACCCTGACTCCAACTCCATTAACCCAATGCTTACAGAACTTTCGCAAAGAAATCCTGAAGTCTCGCATGCTTCGGATGCTCAAAGATCTCCTCCGGGGTACCCTGCTCGAGAAGTTTTCCGTCCGCCATAAAGAGCACGCGGTTTCCGACCTCACGGGCAAATCCCATCTCATGAGTTACGACAACCATCGTCATACCCTCATTTGCAAGCTCCTTCATAACATCGAGAACCTCTCCGACCATCTCCGGGTCAAGAGCAGATGTCGGCTCATCGAACAGCATCACCTCCGGCTCCATCGCCAGCGCGCGCACGATCGCAACTCGCTGTTTCTGTCCACCGGAAAGCTGAATCGGGTAAGCACCTGCACGATCTTTGAGTCCAACGCGGTCGAGAAGAGCCAGAGCCTTCTTCTCCGCCTCCTCCTTGCTCATTCCGCGCACTTTCATCGGTGCAAGCACCATATTTTCAAGGATTGTCATATGTGGGAAGAGGTTGAAATGCTGGAACACCATTCCCATTTTCTGGCGAAGATGGTCGATGTCGAGCTTTACCGTCTTTCCGTTCTCATCCTCGTATTTCTTCTTCGTGATGTCGATTCCGTCAAAGATGATCGCTCCTCCGGTCGGCTCCTCGAGCAGGTTCAGACTGCGCAGAAACGTAGATTTTCCTGATCCGGACGGTCCAATCACAACCATCACATCGCCCTTGTTGATGTCCACACTCACATCGTCAAGCGCCTTGATCGCACCATGATTATAATGCTTTTTCAGATTTTTTACCTGAATCAAACTATCTCTTGTCGCCACGGCTCATTCTCCTTTCAAAATATGCAATCAGCTTGGAAGTCGGGAAGCACAGGCAGAAGTAAATCGCCGTTGCCACGAGCAGAGGCTCTACGATGACGAACGTCGCACCCTTGACTGCGTTTACCGCAGACATGATATCCTGAACACCGATTGTGTAAGTAATTGCAGACTCCTTGATGATTACGACGAACTCGTTCGCAATCGCCGGCAAAATGTTCTTCAATGCCTGTGGCAGGATGATGTAGCGCAGGTTCTGAACCTGAGACAGACCCAGGGAGCGCGCTGCCTCCGTCTGTCCGCCATCGATCGACTGGATACCTGCACGGATGATCTCACACAGGTAAGCGCCGGAGTTCATTCCGAGAGCGACAACACCCGGGAAGAAACGGCTGAACTTGATGAAACCGAACATCTCAAAGCCCGGAAGTTTCACCATACCGAAGACTCCGTAGTAAATAATAAAGATCTGTACGAGAACCGGGGTCGAGCGAAGAATCTCGACATACGCCGTTGCAAGGAAGGACAGCGGATTAAACCGGCTCAAAAGCAGGAGAAATCCTCCTTCTCTCATATGACCATCCTTATCCAATCCGAGGGAGCGGAACGGACACACGTTTGACATTCTCATCAGCGCCAAAACAAGGGCGATACAGAAACCAATCAATACGGTGAAGACCGATAACAGAACCGTTACCAGAATTCCCTGAAAAAACAGCTGTGTGTAAGGCACAATTTTTGCAAAATTTTCTGCCTGAATAAACATAAGGTACTCCTTTCTGATTTTGTCTTACTCTGAGCGTTTTCTGGTCAGAGTATGTTTGAAAAATGCATTAGGGATATTTTCGCCTGAATGGATTTTTCAAGCACGCTCTATCCCGGCGGGATTTCAAAGGATCTCTCCGATCCCTCTTCAATAACTCAAATAACACCATTTTGCACAAAAACCGCCAACCTCCCCCAAAAAGAGAGGAAGGTTGGCGAATTTCTGATTTTACATCCAGATTTTATCCAGATTTCCGGATTTTCTGAAGAATCTTAGAAAGCCCGAAAGCTCTCCGTTGTCCTGCTTACTGCTGAACGTTTCCCTCAGAATCCAGAAGACCCTCGTAGGTGTTTCCGGAAGCCTGCTCGTTTGCATCAGCGATGAACTTCTCCATAGAACCATCCTCGATTGCCTGTGCAATTGCCTCATTGACACCTGCCATCAGAGCCTCATTTCCCTTGCATACGCCGATTGCAGATCCCTCGCTCTCGTAAGGAACATCCATAACAAGCTCAAGCTCCGGATAGTTCTGCTGATAGCTCTTTGCTACATCGGTCTCAATGTAAGCAGCATCCAGCTTGCCTGCCAGAAGCTCAGAGATGATGTCGGTTACCTTCGGAAGAGCTACGATGTCTGCATCCGGGCTGTTCGTGTTTGCCAGATCCATCTGGATAGAACCGATCTGAGCACCTACAGAAACGTCAGACTTGTTGATTGCCTCAAAGGTGTTGAACTTGTCTGCATTGTCCTTTACGGTTACGAGAGACTGTCCGCCGGTGTAGTAGATGTCGGAGAAGTCCATGATGCCCTCACGCTTCGGGTCCGGAGACAGACCTGCCATACCCAGATCTACGGACTTTGTCTGAAGCTCACTTAAAACGCCGTCGAAGTCAACGGTAACGATCTCAAGTTTCAGACCAAGGTAATCTGCGATGTACTGAGCTAAAGACATATCAAAACCTGCCAGCTGAGGCTTTCCGTCCTCACCGATTGCGTAGAACTCATACGGTGCGAAGTCCGGGCTGGTTGCTACGGTCAGAGTGCCATCCGTAACGGTCTCGATGTCTGCGGTATCTGCCTTGCTCTCCTCTGCGGAAGACTCCTCTGCTTTGGACTCGCCCTCTGCGGTGGTGGTCTCTTCCTTAGCAGTCTCAGCTGCGGTAGTCTCCTTTTCACTGCTTCCGCCACATGCAGTCAAAGAAACTGCCATGCATGCTGCCATGCCTAATGCCAGAAATCTCTTTTTCATAATGTTTTTCCTCCTCATTTTGCATATATACATTCAAAATGAATATATGCATAAATATAAAACAGCTAACCGTTATCCATTATATCTTTTTTTTAGAATTAATCAAGTGCAATTCTTGCCGAAATTCGTCAAACAGCGAAATCTGTTCACGCACACGTGCCCAGTAACGGAATTTGCCGTGGCTTCGCATTTAAATACGGCAAATTCCCGCTACCACCACGTTATCTTACGGCACTTTCGGTTCCAAAAGTGCCTACCTCTGAACAGTAACGCGAAATCCATTGCCACCACGAAATCCTATCGGATTTTTTTGATGTATTTACGCCTTACTCCTGCATCAGTCCGGCAAACAATTCCGCCGGCACATAAGCCTTGACCCGAATGCCCTCGGCCTCATACTCCTCGGAAAGCAGTTCGCCGTACTTGCGGATTGTCTGGATTTTCCCCGCCTGACTGTATGGGAACAAGCGCTCCATATACACTTTCTGGCTTCTTAAAATCTCCACGAGCAGATCTTTTAAGCGGTCAATTCCGTCACCGGTCTTCGCTGAGATTCGAATCTGGTAGTCCGACCGAAGATCTCTCGGAATCTCCTCGCCGGTCATCCGATCCGTCTTGTTAAAGATCGTGACCATGATCTTATCTCCGACCTCAAGCTCTCGAAGCGTCTCATAGACGACGTGCATCTGCATATCCATCGCCGGATTTGAACAGTCGACGACGTGGAGGATGATATCCGCGTACTTTGCCTCCTCAAGCGTACTCTTGAATGCCTCAATCAGATGATGCGGGAGTTTGCGGATGAATCCAACCGTATCCGTCAGCAAAATCTGCTGTCCGCCATCAAGTTCGAGACTGCGCGTCGTCGGATCAAGCGTCGCAAACAACTTGTCTTCCGCAAGGATTCCCGCGTCTGTCAGTCGGTTTAAGAGTGTCGATTTTCCGGCATTCGTGTATCCCACAATCGCAGCGACCGGGGTGTGTGCCTTCTCACGCTGACGGCGAATCACCTCACGGTGACGCTTCACCTCCTCAAGCTCTGCTTTTAACTGACCGATTCTCTCGTGGATCAGTCGTCTGTCCATCTCGAGCTTCTTCTCGCCCGGTCCTCTCGTTCCGATTCCGCCTCCGAGACGTGAGAGCGAACTTCTGAGTCCGACAAGGCGGGCAGAACGGTATTTGAGCTGTGCAAGCTCAACCTGAATCTTTCCCTCACTCGTCGTCGCGCGGGAGGCAAAAATGTCGAGAATGACCATCGTCCGATCCATCACCTTTGTGTCAAGCGCATCCTCAAGATTTCTCATCTGTGCAGGGGACAGCTCATCGTCGCAAACAACACCGGTCGCGCCAAGTACTGCGATCTGTTCTCTGACCTCATCAATCTTTCCCTTTCCGAGATAGGTTCCCGGATGGATCTGCTCCCGGTTCTGAATCATCTTTGCGACGGTGTACGCCCCCGCTGTCTTGACGAGTTCTTCCAACTCATCGAGGGAAGCCATCGTATCTTCCTCCTCGCTGGTATTCACCGCGATCAGGATGACCCGCTCCTCCACTTCTTTCAATTCAATCAAATCTGCCATATTTTTATTCTCTTATTCCCTATTTTTACTCTCTTATTCTCTTTTCAGATCTCTGTCAGCTCTAATGTTAATCCCAATCCCAATTCCAATATGGATCTCAATGTTCCATGTTGCTTTTTCATATGGATTCCAATTAACATTGACTGCTAAATATTGACTCCCAGTTCTTTTCCTTTAATTGTTTCCCTGACGACTTCTCAGAAACGTGATTTCCCGGCTAACCTCGTCGTCCGTTCCATACGTCTCCTCGTAGTCCTCGAAAAGTTCCAGCGCCTTTCCGTAGTCTCCGGCATACTCCCAGAGCACAGCCTCATCATAGGCAAGCTCTTTCGCGGTTCTCTGGTCATCTCCGACTACCGCCTGCCCCTGCTGAACAGACGTGAGCGCCCCGTTGTAATCCTTCGCCTCGATCTGGTCAGTCGCCATCCGACTGTAAATCTGTGCCTGCAATACTCCAAGCTCAAGCGCCGAACTGTACTCCTTCTTTTCCATCAGGCACAGAGCTACGCCCTTCTTGTAGACCTCATTTTCTGCATCTGTCTTTCTCAGCGTCTGGTACGTCTCAAGTGCCGTGTCGTAATCGCCAACGCGATACTCTGCCTCTGCTCTCGCACCGAGCACCTGCTTCTCATAAGCGCCCATACGCTTTCCAGCCTTCTGAACAGCCTGATTCAAGGTCTCAACCGCTGCCTCATAGTTGCCCTGGTTTAAATACTCCACACCCGTCTTGGCAAGCCGGTGTTCCTCCTTCTGATTTTTATAATGCACGAACCCAAATCCACCACAGACCACGACAATCGCAATCAGCGCAATCAACACGCCGATTCCTCCGCCCTGTTTTCTGCGCCGTCTCGACGGTCCTTTTCTTCTGGCAGATGCCCGCCTGGATTCGTCCATCCGTTTTGCCATCTCCGCGCGCTTCGCCTGTTCCCGGCGTTCCTGCTCACTGATTCCCCGTCTCGAACCGCCGGAACGCCCTCTCTGGGACTTTCCGCCTCCGTTTATCGAACGACTCATCTTTCTGGCACTCTCCAGTTCAATGATACTTCCTTTTCTCTGCTTTACACCATCTGCTGAATATCTCTCCACAACAATCGCCTCTTACTTTCTTCCGGTGCTTCCGTGACCGCCCCGGTCCTCATGACCCAACTGATCCGTCTCCTCAAAACAGATCTGTGGCTGATGCTCCATGATGCGGAACTGACAGATCCGGTCACCCTCATGAATCTCGGTATCGCGCAGGGCATATGCCGGGAAAAACCACTGATCTCCGTCTCCGCAGTAACTCTCATCGATGACGCCCATATGGTTTGTCTGGATGATCCCAAAATTCTTAAACGTGCTACTGCGCGGAACAACATGGGCCTCATATCCCTTCGGAAGCTCCATCGCCACTCCGAGCGGAATCAGACGAAACTCTCCCGCCTTCATCGTCACATTCTCCGCAGACCGAAGATCGATCCAGTCAGACTTTCCATCCACATAGGTCAGCTTTTCCATATTTTCCTTAAAATATTTGATTCTGATTTTCATAGTTTTCACGCTTCTCCTTCTCTCTCGATTTCTGATCACAATCCGGGATCTGTTTTTCTTTTTTTCTCTCTGTATCTTCTTTTCAAAAACTCTTTTCTGCTACTTCGTTATTCTACTTCATTCTCAGGTTCTTCCTGACTCTTTTCCTGATTATCCTTCTGCTGAAGTTCTTCCTCGACTTCCTGAATAATCTCTTCCTTCTGCTCCGGATTCATCGTCGGCAGATCCGTGATCGTCCCGACTCCAAATCTCCGAAGAAATTCCTCGGTCGTCGCAAAAAGTGCCGGTCGCCCCGGTGCATCGAGACGCCCTGCCTCGTAAATCAAACCGTACTCCACAAGACGATTGACCGCGTGATCCGAAGAGACTCCACGGATTCGCCCGATCTCAATCTTTGTCACCGGCTGGCGGTAAGCCACGATCGAGAGCGTCTCCAACAGAACATCGGAGAGCACATGTTTCTTCGGTGCGGATGCCACGCGAATCAAATTCTCATAGTACTTTGCCCGCGTGCTCATCTGGTAGGCATTTTCCAGCTCAAGAATCTGCATTCCCCGGTTTTCCTGCTGGTAGCGCCTTTGTAAATTTCTCACCACCCGCTTTGCAATCGCCTCACTCTGGTCAATCGCCATCGCAAGCTGTGCCAACGGAACCGAATTGCCCATTGTAAACAGCACTGCCTCCACGATCGCCTCCCAGTCGGACGCCGGATAAATCCCGTCTATATGTTCCTCCGGTGCATCCAGATCTTCTGCATTTTTCTCCGGTACAAGACGCTCTATCCTTGCCTCTTCCCCGACTTCGCCTTCCTCTATCGAGGCTTCCGGTACTTCCGATATTTCCGATATTTCCAGTACTTTCTGTGCTTCCTGCGCCTGCTCCCGCTCAATCCGCTCCGCTAGGCGCCTCTCCTCCTCATCGAGAAGGGCTTCCGCTTCCATCCGTTCATGACGCGCCTCAATCTTTGCCAGATCAAATTCCTCGTCATCATCCTCATCGTCAAAAAGACTTCCCATACTGTTTCCTTCTCATTTCTTTCTTCGTCTTATTTGTCTTTCCATTATAATTCATCGCTGATTGATCCGTCTCGTCCACACAACTCAAGATAGATGTCCCCCTCTTTATTAAAAGGGTGAGGAACTATTTATCTTCCAGATCATTCAACTCAATCTCTGTCTCTTCTCCCTCTGCCTCGAGAATCTCAATATCCATATCGTCAAATGCGTGCTCCTGAGTCAGATGAATCTTTCCGATCTTCATGAGTTCGAGAATCGCCAAAAATGTCACAACCACCTCAATTCGGCTGTTCTGCCCCTCAAGCATCTGGCGAAAACGGAAGGTTCGATGCTTTCTCGCATACGTCATGACCTCCATCACCTTCTGCTCAAGGCTGACCGGTTCCCTCTTGATCGTTCCAAACTTGCTTCGGATCGGATCGACCTTGTCTCTCTGCCGTTTCATCACGGACTCAAAAATTCTCTGAAGTTTTGCAAGTGTCAGACCATCAAGAAGCTCATCGAGATCGACGGGCTGTTCGTATTTTGCCACCTCTCGCGGAATGGTCGGTTCCTTAAACAGAACTCCATCCGCCTCTTCCTCCATATCAGAGAGTTCCTGCGCCATCATCTTGTACATCTTGTACTCCATCAAACGCCGAACAAGCTCTGCTCTCGGATCTTCCCCATCCTCCTCATCGTCCTGCTTGGGATCTGCCGGAAGAAGCATGCGGGACTTGATATCGAGAAGCGTCGCCGCCATCACAAGGAAGTCGCTGACAATATTTAGATCTTCCTCCTCCATCTGGTTGACATACGCGAGATACTGATGCGTAATCTCCACAATCGGAATGTCATAGATATCGATCTTATTTTTCTCTATCAGGTGAAGCAGAAGGTCAAGCGGACCCTCAAATTTTTCCAGTTTATATGAAATTCCCGCCATATTCTCCCCACTTTTTCATCAACGTTTCCTGCCAATTTTTAGGCAGGAAAGTTTCGCAACAGTTTTCTGTCTTTACAGTCAAGCAATAAATGCGCAGACCTGCGGAACCGTTACAAATTTTCTTTCCAAGTATAACAAAAAACCCCCACTCTGTAAATAAGTGGCATCGCAAATTGATGCCTCTCCTACTTCCAGACGGAGGATTTTTGATATTTATTGAACCGTTATTTGTTTTTCCTTGTTGCCTCTTTCTCTATTTTCTCAAGGCGATCCTTTACTTTTCAAATTCAGCTTTTTATTTCGTGTACCGCAATGCGATTTCCTCAAAGCGATCCGGATTCTTCTCGCACCACGCCTCAAACTTCATCCCGGAATCCGTAATCTCATGTCCAAGCTCTGCAAAAAATGCGAGCACCTCATCTTCCGAGAGAACACCGAGCAGATCTCCCATCTTCTCTCTATTTTGGAGATCACAGCCCCCATACGTCAACTGAAACGCAACCTGCATCTCACCATTGACTTTCTTTCCCGCACCGCGCAGTCCGACAATTCCGGTCTGGTGCGTTCCGCATGACGAAGGACAGCCCGAGATATGGATTTTCGGGAGAACGCCGTCGGCAAATCCCTCCCTGCGCTCCATCTCCACAAGTTTCCGAAGCATCGTCTGGGAATCGCGAAGTCCCTGCTGGCAGATTGCACTTCCAATGCACGCCACCGAACTGGAAAATTCCGTCTCGGCACCGTCATCCGTGCACGCAAGCACACGCTCTGCCTCTTTTCCGGTACAGTTGATGATGTAAATGCTCTCATCCGGAGCGATTCTGAGTTCCACCTGATCCATCTCCCGGATTGTCTCATAAATGCGCTCAAAAAATTCCGGTTTCGGGCATCCACCGACCGGGTGATACCAGACGGCACAGAGTCCGTCCTGCTTCTGTGCAACAACTCTCTTCGACTCTGGAATCTCGCCATCCGAAGCCTTCTCCCCGAACAGCTTCATCTCTTTCTCACTGAGCACCAAATTCAGGTTCTCTCCGGACTCATAAACGGCTCTCAGCTTTTCCAAAAAGGCCTCCCGATACGATTCCGCTCCGCCGAGAGAATCCTGCATATAACGGCTTCTCGCCTTCGCACGATTCTGATAATTGCCATAAGTCAAGAACATCTCATGCATCGCTTCTACATAGTAGAGAATCTGATCCGGCTTCACCTGCTCTGCGACACGCACACCGATCTTTGCATTCAGTCCGAGACCGCCCGCACTGTACACATCAAAGCACCCGTCCTCCCGCGCGACAAAGCCGAGATCCCGGTACGTCGCATGCGTCACATTCGTCGGGGAATTAGAAAATCCGACCTTGAGTTTTCTCGGCATCTTCGGTCCGTGGATATAACCGAGCAGAAAATCGGAAACCACAAGCGCATACGGCAAAACATCAAAATACTCTCCTTTTTCCACACCGGAGAGCGGAGAAACCATCGTATTTCTCGGGAAGTCTCCGCCACCACCTCTCGTGATGATCCCGTTTTGCACCGCCTCTCTCGCAAGCACGCACACATCTTCCCCGGAGAGATTGTGAAACTGAACCGTCTGACAGGTTGTAACATGCACTTTATTTACCTGATATTTTTTTACGGAATCTGCAAGAAACTTGAGTTTTTTCTGATCGATTCGTCCGCCCGGAAGACGCAGACGCAACATATTTGCCTCCGCTCCTCTCTGCGCATAACTTCCAAATCCGCCCGAAATTCCCTTGTATGCCTTCGCATCGATCTCTCTGCGATAAAACTGCTGTGTCGCCTGATCAAACACCTTATAATCATCCAGCCAGAGACTGGAATCCATATGCGAAACTCTAGTGCCACAAACTTCTCTATCTTTCAATTCTTCTCTTTTGGTATCCGTCATGGAATCAATCTCTCCTCTTCTCACCTTATGTACTCATTTTCCATTCTCTGAACCGGTCAATTTCTGACGATTCAAGATGCTGACTACTTTCATAACCTTCGGTGTTCTGCTTCGATTTATTTCCGACTAATTTACCATGAATTAAAATTACTGTCTATCGGCATACCTGCGCATTTTTTCGCAATAACTTTCTTGTTTTTCCGTATTTTGTACGAATTTTCTCGTTTTATTCCCCTATTTGTTGTTTTAATTTCAATACAATCAACTGCGGGCGATTGCCAAGGCGAAGATTGATCGAATGAGTTCCAAGACCTCTGCTGACAACCATCGTATGACCGTTCTCCTCAAACGTTCCCGCACAGCATTTGCGGAAAAACTGAAACTGTGGGGTCATCACACCTCCGAGATACGGCAGGCGAATCGTTCCACCGTGGAAATGACCACAGAGCGCAAGATCTGCTCCCCATTGTGCATAGGCATCAAAAAAGAGTGGGGAGTGTGCGAGCAAAATCTCAAACCGACGCGGATCTGCCTCACCCAGGTGATATTTGACATAGCGCTCGCTCATTTTTGCCGGTGAAAAGTCGCGGTAATACGGCTGGTCAATGTTCAGCCCGCTGATTGCAAGATCCTCCCCGACATGAAGCGTGCGATCCGACAGATAGCAGATCCCGCACTCCCTCAAAATATGCAGAAACTCGCGGTACATCGTTCCGTAAGTTTCCCACTCCCTGCAAAGACGCTGTTCATGGTTGCCATTTCCATAAAAAATCCGACAGTTCTTGATCTGGCTCAACTGTTCCATCAACGTTCTCGTCACAGTCAGGTCTGCGAGTTTCTCCTTCGCAACCATCGTATCCCCGCCGATCAGAATCAGATCTGGCTCAATTTGACGAATCTCCTCGACAAGTTGCCGATTCTCCTCCCCGAACTGCTTGTCGTGCAGATCAGACAGAAATACTGCCGTCCACTCTCTCGCGAGTTTCCGGGAGGCAATCGTAACCTCCTCCGTCACAAAATGATTTCTCTCGTAGCGGGATCTCGCAAGAACCGCTGTCGCACCCGCTACACCTGCCACTGCCCACGGCAGAACCTGTCTGACTCCAAATGTCATCTTTTCTGTTCCTCTCTAACTTTTTATATATCCACAAGATAAACTTTCTCTGCTCTTTCATTCATTCCTAGCATACTCATTATGCAGACATCACACAGGCTCTGTGAGCGAAGAAGTCACTGCAAACCCGTGTGAGACGTCGGTGCTTAGGTTGCGTATTTTGCAACCTTATGCACCGCTACGTCGAACCCGGAGCGAGAGCGCGTTTGCAGGACTTACTTCGTTTGCAGAGCCGTAACATAACAACTATAACCGACAACCATCATGCTCATTTATCTAAATTTCTACACTCAGACGATAAAACACATCACCGCCTGTCGCGAAACACCGGATCTGCCGGATGACTTCCCACTAACTTCTGCATCGCTCTCGGCACAGCATCTCTCGACTCTTTCCAGTCTGCATCCTTATTCCGGTAATCGTATTTCTCGATCAACCAATTTACATCTTCCTGCACTCGGTCGAGATTGTCAAGCATTAACCGGTTTAATTTCGGTTTCCAAGCCTCCCAGATTTCACCTTTAAGCGTTCGCTCACAAGTCTCCTGTGCCTCCTCAAAGTGACGCAGGCAAAAACCTTTGGACTTCATCAGCGTCTCTCCAAAATCCGGATCATGCTCGAGCATCCATGCAAACGTATCAAGCATCCGCGCATAGATCGTCTCCATGCGCTCGCAGATATAACATCCACAACTTTCATGACTGCTACTTTCCGAAAACGCCCCGCTCATCAACTTCTTTTTCCCGGTCTTTCCAGAAAACAATGACTTTAAGATTCCATCCTGCCGTTTTTTTGTTTCAACAGGCTTTGCCGACTCCACACCAAGTTTCTCGGCAAGATCCGCCCTCACTTTCTCCATTCTCGACTTGAGAATCCAAGCATTCCCGAGCGTATTGCCATAGTCATACATCATTTTTGTGTGGTGTCTGCAAAACCCATGCAGGCTCGTCTGATCCCTCACGTCGCTCTCCATATAAGAAGAACCCAGAACGAATTCCAGGTTCTCCTGCTCCATCTTGCGCTCAAGCCAGCAGAAGCAACACTCATCACCGGACTTAACCGCATCGGTCAGTTCAATCGTATACAGTTTTTCTCTCATTCGCCTTTCCCCAACTTCCCCCTGTGTTTATATCTGTTTTTATATCTGTTTTTAATCTCTGTTCTTGTTTTCTTGATATCTCTTCTTGATATCTGTTCTTAATAGCTGTTCTTAATATCCGTTCTTGACAGCCATTCTTAATATCTATTCTTAATCCCTATTTCTAATACCTGTTTTTAGTACTTATTATTATCCGTCTTATTTTTTCCACGCTCCGCTTGCATCCACATAGTAGCCATCCGGAGTCGTCGTGTTCGTCAGCATCGCTCCGTTGCTTCCAAGATAATACCAGATTCCATTCGTCTCCATCCAGTTATTTTTCAGCATATATCCCGTATCCTGCATGAAATAATACCATCCGTCAGAGAGCGTGCGCCATCCGGTCGCCATATATCCGTTAGAATCAAACCAGTAACGCTGTCCGCCAACATTCAGCCATTCTCCGACTGCACGGGCTCCGGTCGCCGTCTTGATGTAATACCATCCGGTCTGATCCTGATTCCAACCCTGTTTCCAGCCCGCAGGAGAAGTGGAAGATCCATCTGCCGGCGAAGACTGTGAACCTGATGATGTACTTGCACTTGAAGAGGAAGAACTTGAGGAAGTTCCCGGCTGGCTCAGCGTGCCGGAGGCGCTTCCCGGTGCCCCCGTGCTCGTTCCTGTCGTGTGAATCGTTCCTCCCGGTCCCACTGTGCTGACTCCTGCTCCCGTCGTTCCAGCCGTCGGAGCTGATGAGGCAGGCGTTCCATTTCCGGACGGACCTGTCGAACTTCCCGCAGACGGACTACTGCTGTTTCCAGAATTTACCGTATCAGAAGTCCCTGTGCTTCCTGTCGTCGGTGTTGTGGAAGTCGTTGTCCCGGAGGTTCCTGTCGTTCCTGTTGTACCCGTTGTTCCAGAAACCACACCCGGACCTCCCGAGGTAACGGTTCCAGAAGTTCCCGGCTGAGTTGAGGTCGAAGTCTGTCCCCCTGTTGTTCCACTCGTTCCTGCACTCGTACTTCCCGTTCTTCCGGTCAACGCCGTATAATTCTCAAAACCATAGTCGAGCATCGCCTTCGTGTCCGTGTAGTGTGTTCCCGCGGACTTTAAAACAACTGCAATCAGGCGGGCTCCGTTTCTCTCAACCGCCGTCACAAGCGTATTGCCCGCCAGTGAAGTATATCCGGTCTTACCTCCAATAATTCCTGCATAATAGCGGGTATCCGTCGGGTACATCATCTTATGTCCCATCGTGATCGTCCGCGCTCCGGAATTCTTCGTCGCCGGGAAGTTGTAGGACGTCGTCGTGTCAATCTTTCGGAATGTCTCATTCTGCACCGCTGCACGCATGATCAGCGCCATATCATAGGCGGTTGTCTTGTGCGTAGAATTGTTTAAACCGTGCGGATTTGCAAAATGCGTGTTCTTACATCCAAGCTGTACCGCGCGCTGATTCATCAGATCTGCAAATGCGCTGACGCTTCCTGACACATGCTCGGCAAGTCCATTTCCGATCTCATTCGCAGACTTTAAGAGAAGTCCGTACAGACACTGCTCCACGGTCAGCTGATCGCCCTCCGCAATTCCAAGAGAGGTTGCTCCCGACTCCAGATTCGTCGTCGCAGTCTTAGAAAACGTCACAACATCGCTCAGATTGCAATGCTCCAGCACAAGCAGAGCCGTCATAACTTTCGTGATGCTTGCCGGATAAAACTGCTGATCCTGGTTTTTTCCGAACAGTACCTGTCCCGTCGCCGCATCCATCAGCACGGCTCCCTGTGCGGAAACCGTCGGCTCTTTCAGTACGCTCTGTGTGCTCCCCGACGACTGTGTCACACTCGCCTGAGAAGAAATCATTGTTCCATATGTAATCTGACCAAAGGTAAGGGAAAATCCGATTCCCATCGCCAGCAATCGCTTCCAGTTTTTCTTCATATTGTCTTGTCCTCTCCTCTTGCGTTTCTCTTTTCTTGCTCGTATCAGTATACCACACTTTCTATTTGGCAAATGTAACAACTTTCTTACAACTTCTTGGAGGTGATCTTAAAATTCGACGGTTTTGTGCAATACATCGTTATGCGAATGTTCCCCCATTTCTTTGTTTTCCCATTTCTTTGTTCTCCCTCTTCTTTGAATGTTTCCTCATTTCCCTTCATATCGTAATCATGTAAGCGATCTCCAGATCCCTAAAAATCCCAATCTGCATACAGACCACAAACTTTATTTCGGGAGGTTATCCATCTTTATGAAACACCTGCGTTTTTTTCATTTTCCGCACTCTCGCGTTCTGACACGATTCACCCTCGTCGCCGTTGTCTTCCTCCTCGCATTTTTCTCCGGGCGCTTCCTCGGTTTTCTAAGCGCGCGCTCTAACCTTGACTCCTCGTCCAACGCTCACTCCACCCCGGTCCCTTCAAGTACAAACTCAGAAATAACCACACTCTCACCATCCTCACAACTATATTCCTCACGATTACCTTCCTCACAACCACATGCCTCACAATCACACCCCGAATCAGCAACCTCTTCCCCAGTTTCATCCCTCCCTGCCTCCGCAGAAGGAAACTGGGGACTGAGCTTTCAACAGGAGGGAAAGCCTCCCGTCGCCAATGCGACCTCCGATTATCTCAAGCAGTTCAACGCCCACTACGCCGACGATACCGACGAAAAAATCCTCTATCTGACGTTTGACGCCGGATATGAAAACGGCAACACCCCCGCAATTCTCGACGCGCTGAAAAATCACCATGCTCCCGCGACGTTTTTTGTCGTCGGAAATTACATTCAGACGAGTCCCGATCTCGTAAAACGCATGATTACAGAGGGACACACCGTCGGCAACCACACGTTTCACCACCCCGACATGTCAAAAATTGCAACAAAAAAAAGTTTCTCCGAGGAATTGGAATCCTTAGAGAAACTTTTTCAAGAGACAACCGGTCAGACAATGACCAGATTTTACCGCCCGCCTCAGGGCAAATACAGCGAGTCCAACCTTCAGATGGCAAAAGAACTCGGCTATCACACCTTTTTCTGGAGTCTCGCCTACGTCGACTGGTACGAAGACCGCCAGCCCACGCACGAGGAAGCCTTTCAGAAATTGCTCGGGCGCATCCACCCCGGCGCGATCGTGCTCTTACACAGCACATCCCGCACAAACGCGGAAATTCTCGACGAACTTCTCACGAAATGGGAGGAGATGGGCTACTCATTTCACGCATTAGAAGAACTTGCGCAAAAAACCGCATCCTGACATCCTAAGTGCTCTTAATCCCAAAACTTTTCACATGACAGCCCCGCTACTCTGTGCAATCGATGAACAACCGCTATCTTTCATCCCAAAACCAGAATTGCTCAGAATTGCTCAAAATCGCCCAGAACCACCCTCCCGGCAACAGCCTAGCCTGGGCTTAGGCTTCCTCGAGAAGTTTCTGGATCTTCGTCGCCATGATGTCGAAAGCGACGTCGTTGAGACCGCTGTTGATCACAAGGTCTGCCTTTGCGCGCGTCGGCTCTACATACAGGTAATGCATCGGCTTTACCGTCGTCAGATACTGCTCGACGATATTCTCGAGAGAGCGACCTCTCTCCTCAACGTCGCGCACAATCCGGCGCAGGATACGCTCATCCGCATCTGCCTCCACATAGATCTTGATGTCGAACATGTCGCGGAGACGGCGGTCTGCAAGAAGCAGAATGCCCTCGACGATGATGATCCGGCGAGGCTCGATGTGCATCGTCTTCTCAGAGCGGTTGTGCATCGTGTAATCGTACACCGGACCGTCGACTGCATGACCTTCCTTGAGCTGTTTTAAATGCTCCACAAGAAGATCGGTCTCAAGTGCATCCGGATGATCGTAATTGCGCTTCTGGCGCACTTCCATCGGGACATCGTCCTGACGGCGGTAATAATTGTCGTGGTAAATCACATCAATGTCATCGCCGAACCGGTCTTTCAGGCGATTTGTAAACGTAGATTTTCCGGATCCGGTTCCTCCGGCAATTCCAATCAGAATCGTTTTCATCGTTCTTCCCCCATAAATATTGTGGTAATTTTGTTGTGCAAGTTCTACTTGTCCGCCGGCAAAACCGTGATCAGCGCTCTGCCTTCCACATCCGCCGGGTTGTGCTTTTCGATGTATCTCGCGAGCATTTCCGGCATCTCCTCCGTTCCGCGCCACAGCACCTTGCAGTCTGCAAGGAACGGATAACCGCCGGTACCGGTCGCCCGGTAATTGTTCGTCACAAGACGGTAGGACCTGTCGCCAAGCTCGCTTCCATCTGCGAGCAGAAGCTCGGTCACACGGTCTCCGACCGGACGGGTCAGATCAAAGGTGTAGCGGATTCCCGTAAAGAAATCATAGTTGTAATGCTCGATTTTCGGCTTTAAGAAGCGATCCGAGATCACAACTTTTCCGTCCACCAGATCAAAGTAGGACGCACAGCGCTCAAGCATCTGTCTGAGAACCTCGCGGTTAACTTCAAGCTCCACAAGCGTGTTGTCAAACAGGTAGGCTCCACAGATGTCACGCATCGTCACACTCTGCTTGAGTCCTGCCAGATCGTTGCCAAGGCTCGCACAGGAGATGTCTGCTCCGGTGCGCTCAAGCTGAACCTGGTTAAAGAGTTCTGCAAGACGGCTTCCATACCGTCCTGCCGGGAGTTTCTCCTCCGGCTCGATCGCACTGCTCAAAGCGCCGACCGGCTCATCCAGCCAGGTCTGAACTGCCTGCTCAAGCGGATAGAGCTTTGCATACGTCTCCTCCTTGTGCTTTTCTCCCACAGATTCCAGAGAAGAAGCAAAAATCTTCTCCTCCTCCGAGATCTCCGCATAGAGATGCACATATTTGGAAGCCCCTGCCGGTGGCTGAACCGCCCAGGTTCCGTAGAGCATTTTTCCTGCGACCGGCATATGCTGATGCCCCGTCAGAAGCAGGTCAAAATTCAACTCTCGTGCAATCTTGCAGGCAACGTTTTCCCCGCTATCGGAGAGGAGTTTTCCGTTTTCAAGATCCTCCTCAAATCCACCGTGGTAGACGCAGACCGTCACATCACAGAGACTTTTAAGGCGCTCAAGCGACTCTCTCGCCGATGCGATCGGATCGGTGACTCTCAAAAGTTCCAGATTTTCTTTTCTCTCCCAGATGTTGACCCAGTCTGTGACGATTCCGGTGATGCCGACGCGAAGACCATTTTCAAGCACGCGGACAACCTCTTTCTGAATCGGGAGTTTTCCGCCGAGATCCTCAACATTCGCACAGATACACGGAACCCCCATCGCATTCACATACTCTGCGAGGAAGTCATATCCGAAATTGAAATCGTGGTTTCCAAGTGTAAAATAATCGCATCCGAGTGCACGGAAGGCTTCGGCAACCGGGTGGAAAAATCCGCCTTTGCCGTCAGCGAGCAGAGCCTTGCACTCCTGCTGATGCTCGCGGTAATACTGCACGAACGGAGTTCCCTGAAGGGAATCTCCTCCGTCGATCATCAGCGTATTTCCATCCTTCTCCACCTGAGACGCCATATTTAAGAGTCCGGACGCATCCGCTCTTCCAGCCGGATAATTGACCGGGAAAATATGACCGTGGGTGTCGGATGTGAAAATAATTTCTAACTTTCTCATCTTTCTTAATCTTTCTCCTATCCTCTCGTCAGTTTCACACGAATCTGGGTGGAGATCAGCTCCACGATCAGGACAAGCACAATCAGACCGGCAAGGATTGCACCAGCCTCGTTCCAGCGGTAGCTGTTCATCGCAAAGATCAGCGGTGCACCGATACCACCTGCACCTACAAGACCGAGGACGGTCGCATCACGCAGGTTGATATCGAAACGGTAGATTGCGGTGGAAGCAAAGTTCGGCAGTAACTGCGGAAGGATTCCGTAGCGGATCTTCTGCCAGGTCGTGCATCCGGATGCATCGAGAGATTCCAGAATTCTCGTGTCGAGATCCTCAATCGCCTCGGTGTACATCTTTGTGATCATTCCGACAGAACACAGGGACATCGTCAGAAGACCTGCAAATGCACCCGGTCCGGTCACACGGATGAACATTAGACCGTAGACGAAAGCCGGCACAGTACGGATCATCATGATGATGATACGACCGATAAATGCAACCACTTTTCCGGTCAGGTTCACGGAAGACAGAAACGCGAGCGGGATCGAGATGATTGCGCCGACAATCGTTCCAAGGAAGGCGATGCAGACCGTCTCAAGCAGAAGGTACGGAACGCCCTTCGTCGTCAGACCAAACAGCATTGCCGTATCCGGATGGAAAATACCGGACAAAATATTCATTGCAATCTTTCCGCCATTCTGAGTCGTTCCGCTCGTCTCGACACCGGAGGCACTCCAGATCAGAAGTCCCACGACAACGACTGCGACAGCAAGCTCAAACATCCATTTTTTCGGGCGTGCCTCATAAGCAGTTTCAATTCTCTTATTCATTGTTTTTCGGCCCTCCCTTATACCAGATGCCGGCGTGCTGCACGGCTGATGGTTTCAATGATAAATACCGTTACAAACAGAGCGATCAGGATCATGCCCACACTCGGGTACTCTCTCCAACCGATCTTCTCGTTCAGGATCAGTCCAAGTCCACCTGCACCTACATATCCAAGGATTGATGCGTAACGCACATTTCCCTCGAAGCAGAACAGGCAGTTCGACAGATAGGACGGCAGAACCTGCGGAACGATTGCGGAGATGAATGCGCGCACCTTCGTCGCACCCATTGCCTCCATCGCCTCAAAGGCACCCATGTCCACGGTCTCGATCTCCTCGTAGAGAATCTTTCCGATGTATGCAAACGTGAAGACTGCGATTGCGGTCGTACCAGCAAGGGTTCCAAGTCCGAAAATGTAAGTCGCGATCAGCGCAGTAACCAGAGTCGGCAGGGTACGCACAATACTCAGGAAAAGGCGCATCAGGCTGACAATCGCACGGCTCGGAATGACGTTTGTCGAAGCGAGCATTGCAAACGGAACGACAAGGATCGAACCGATGAAGGAGCCGAGAAGCGACATCTTGATTGTGTCAAACAGCGGTTGCCATACAGACGGCATGTAGTCCCACTTCGGCGGGAACATCTGTCCGAGAATAACGAAAAACTCCTTGATTCTCGTCGTGAGCACCACCATGCTAAATCCAGTGATCTTCACGGAGAGGATCGTCATCGCCAGAAGAATGATCACAGCAAGCGGAGCGCGGGAACGTTTCTGGGAAACGCTCTTTCCGTTTGCGATCGTGAAGGTCTTCGGCGGAAAAATCTTATCGTAGATACTCATGCCTTCATCTCCTGTCTTCCCTGATAAATCTTATCCAGAACAGCCTGATCCACATTTTCGGACGGTCCGTCGTATACCACCTCACCGGCGCGAACACCGATTACACGGGAAGCATACTTGAGTGCCAGATCGACATGGTGGATATTGATCAGAACCGTGATCTTCATCTCCTTGTTGATGCGGTCAAAATCATCCATAACCTGCTTTGCGGTTACCGGGTCAAGGGCTGCAACCGGCTCATCTGCGAGAATGATCTCCGGATTCTGTGCAAGGGTTCTTGCCAGAGCAACTCTCTGCTGCTGACCACCGGAGAGCTGATCGGTGCGGACAAATGCCTTGTCGAGAATTCCTACCTTGTCGAGTGCCTCAAGTGCCTTGAGCTTCTCCTCCTTCGTGAACACGCCGAAGAACGCACGCCACCACGGAAGATCCGGAACAAATGCAGTCAGAACGTTCTTGATTACCGTTGTTCTCGTCACAAGGTTGAAAGACTGGAAGATCATACCGATCTTACGGCGAAATGCGCGCAGGTTCTTTCCCTGCAAACTCATGACATCGGTTCCATCCACAGTCAGAGTTCCCTCTGTAATGTCATGCATGCGGTTGATGGTACGGATCAGCGTGGACTTTCCTGCACCGGACAGACCAATGATTGCAACAAATTCTCCCTGATCAATCGTCAGATTCACATGTTTCAGACCCTCAAAGCCGTTGGGATACTTCTTTCCCACATTTTTAAACTCAATCATTTCTTTCTGCTATTATAAATCGCTCCTCATCCATTTCTGTTTCCTCCGGATCTCTATAATAGCGTTCCTTTCTGAATATTTTTCCCGCCCTTTTTTGCGGATTGTTGCGGATTTTTTGCAGACACGCTCATAAGTTCATACATACGCACATGTGCAGAAAAGGACTGCCACATAAACAGCTCCTTGTTGTCCATGTAACAGCCCATCTCATTTTCCTGTAATGCCTTGCTTATGACGCTCCGTTGAGCTTCTTGATCATTTCCTGTGCATCGCGCTCAGAATCATAGTCAGAATCATTTGCCTTCTGATAACCCTGGTGCGTGTAGATGGAGATGACCTCCTTACCCTCCTCGGTGTTTCCGATGTTGATGAATGCATTTGTCAGAGCTGTCTTGAAATCATCATCCATGATCGGAGAGGTCTTGCTGACACTGATCGTATCGTTGTAGATTGCCGGAGTTACGCCGATCAGATCGGTATCTTCCCAGATGCTGTTGCTCATTGCGTACTCGTCGTTCCACTTGCTCTCATAGTCACGGCGTGCATCTGCGTAGGTGCACAATACATCAACCTGGCCGGAAGCCAGACGTGCGAATGCACTTGCATAGGAATCAGACTGAACAGCATGGCTCAAATCCGTGATGTTCTTGCCGTAGTTCTCAAGCATCCACAGAGACGGATAAATATATCCTGCGGAAGAAGAAGAACCCATTACGCTCCAGTTTGCACTGTCGAGATCCTCCCAGGTCAGCTCCTCACCTGCGTTTACCTTCTCCGCCAGCTCCTTACCCTTCTCGGACGGACCTGCCACGATCAGAGCGCGGTAGAACGTTACCTGCTTGTCAGTTCCCTCGATCGGCTCGTTGTCGTTCCACTCCTTCGGATCGTCAGAGTCAACAGACAGACCATCTCTTGTAGCGGTTACGATTGCCTCACATCCGTCATCGTACAGAACGTAAGTACCACCCGGAATAAATCCAACATCGGTCGTTCCTGCGGAAAGAGCCTCGCCAACTGCCTCGAAGCTGGTTCCCACGCTGATATCTACATCCTTTACATCGTATCCCTCGTTAGCCAGCTCAGTCTGAAGCAGACCCTTTAACGGCTCGGTTGCCGTGATGATATCCTGCGGATCACGGGACGGTACGAAAGCTACGGTCAGTTTCTTGATTTCCTTATTTCCTGATGCTTCACTGCCAGCGTTTGCGCTGTCATTTCCTGCGGTTGTTGTCGTGTTGCTTGCACTGCTTCCACATCCGGTTACTGCCAGACCAAGTGTCATGCACATAGCTGCAGCCAGAATTCTGGAAATCGATTTTTTCATGATTCTTCCTCCTGCTTGTTCACATAAATCCTCGTATGTGGCGGTTGTCTTCCCTGTCTGTACCCTCTTCGATCGGCAGACAGACTTCACCTCTTGCCACTACCGTTCAATAATGTACCACAATTTCCGCCCGGTGTAAATCACTCATTCGACAAAGTTTCCGAAAATTCTCGTATTTTTCTAAGTACGCACGAATTTTCCTCCAAAAAATGAAAAATCCGGCAATCGCTCCCAGAACGCAAAAAACCTTCTAAGAGCAACTGCCGGACTATTTTTTCTCTAACTTTTTTTGAATTCAAGTCGATGCCTGCAAAGATAAGACTTGAAGACTTGAACTCAGAAGGGAACTCAAAAGGGGATTATCTCCCCTCCTGAGAAAGTTTGCGATACTCCCACCTATAGAGGAGGGGAACATCCACTCTGAGTTACACAGAGAGAAGCACGCGATCTGTCGCAAACTCCTCTTTCTTCTTTTCTGAGTACATCTCAACGAGACGCTCCACCGTCAACGCTTCCCTCTGCTTTGCGTCGATGTCAAACATCACCGAACCTGCGTCGAGCATGATCGTGCGGTTTCCGGTCTCAAGTGCCTGCTTCATGTTGTGGGTGATCATCATCGTCGTGATCTGGTGTTCCTTCACAATCCGGTTCGTGATCTTCATCACTTTCTCGGCGGTCGCCGGGTCAAGCGCTGCGGTGTGCTCATCGAGAAGCAGAAGTTTCGGAGGAACGAGCGTGCTCATCAGAAGCGTCACAACCTGACGCTGACCGCCTGAGAGCAGTCCAACCTTCGTCTTCATGCGGTTCTCCAAATCCATCGAAAATTTTTCAAGCTCGGTCCGGAAATAATCCCGATCTTTTCTCGTCAGCGCAAACGCGAGACTGCGCTTTTTCTGCTTGGAGTAGGCGAGCGCCAAATTTTCCTCGATTGTGAGGCTTGGCGCGGTACCCTTCATCGGGTCCTGAAACAATCTTCCGATTCTCAGTGCCCTGCGGTACTCCGGCTCAAACGTGATGTCCTTTCCATCGAGAAGGATTTTTCCGGAATCGAGGAGGAAATTTCCACAGACGGCATTGAACATCGTGGACTTTCCGGCTCCGTTTGAGCCGAGAACCGTGACAAAATCGCCCTGTGCAAGCGTCAGGTTCAGCTGATTGAGCGCCGTGTGCTCATTCGGCGTTCCCTTGCTGAACTTCTTGCATGCGGACTGAATTTCAAGCATTGGTGTCATGGATGTCATGATTTTATTTTCCTCCTTTCCGGATCTTCTGTACTTCCATCATCGACTTGATTGCCGGGATTGCAAGGGCGAGCGTCACGATGACTGCCGACACAAGCTTGAGCATGTATGCCGGAAACCAGTCTGCCTTCGTCGCGATTGCTATGATGTAGCGATACACCACCGAACCGAAAACTGCAGAGACAAATCCGATCGTCACGGAGCGTTTTCCAAAGAATGCCTCTCCGATGATTACCGATGCGAGTCCGACAACGAGGATGCCGACACCGGAATTGATGTCCGCAAAGCTCTGATACTGGGCGATCAGTCCGCCACACAGCGCGATCAGTCCGTTGCTCAGTGCAAGTGCGATGCATTTCATGCGATCCACGTTGATTGAGGATGCCTTCACCATGTCGGTGTTGTCACCGGTCGCGCGGATGCACAGACCAAGGCGGGTGCGGAAGAATGCCGACAGCGCCACGGTACAGACAACAGACACCACAATCGCCATGATCAGCTTAACTGCCTCTCTCTCAAACATCGGAAGTGCACTCTGCGCGAGCGTAAAGATCGTCTCCTTTCCGATCAGCGTCAGGTTCGGCGTTCCACCAAGCACGACCGTGTTGATCGAGTAGAGACCACTCATCGTCAGGATTCCTGTCAGAACCGGATGAATGTTCAACTTCGTCTGAAGCAGTCCGGTCACACAGCCTGCGAGTGCGCCTGCTATGAGCGACGCAAAGATTCCCAGAAACGGATGGCCGGCAGTCGTGAAGATCGCTGCCGTCGCCAGTCCAAAGGTAAAACTTCCCTCTGCGGTCAGATCCGGGATGTTCAGGATTCGGAAACTGATGTAGATTCCGAGTACCATGACCCCGTAAATCAGTCCGAGCTGAAGAGAGCCAATCAGTAATGTCATTAGTTTTTATCCTCCACAAAACGAATTCCGTCTTCCTCTGCAACCTCGATTCCGAGAGCCTCCATCGTCGTCTTGTTGACTACGGTCTCGCTTGCCGGAACAACGATTGCCGGGATGTCTGCGATTGCAGTTCCATTTAAGTACTCGATTGCCATGTCTGCGGACTGTGCACCGATCTCCTTATCGCTGATCGCGATCGTTGCAAATGCGCCGGAGTCAACCATCGTAGCAGAGCTTCCGTAAACCGGGATCTTCGCGCTTCTTGCAACCTCAGTCACGAGAGGCATTGCAGACTGGATCACACTGTCGTTCGGGATGAAGATTGCATCCACGCTGTCTGCGAGAGACTGAGCTGCCTGCTGAACCTCAGAAGAGTTTGTCACAACCGCTTCCTTATACTCAAGACCATTCTCCTCACAGTACTTCTTTGCGGACTCTGCTGTGTTCACGGAGTTGACCTCGCTCGTGCAATAGAGAAGACCAAAGGTCTTTGCATCCGGAGTCAGCTTCTCGCTCAGAGCGAAGATATCACCGACCGGAATCGCATTGGAGGTACCGGTTGCGTTCTTATCCGGCTTCTCCATCTCTGTGATCACGCCCGCTGCCTGCGGAGCAGATACGGCAACGAAGATTACCGGAGTCTCGGTCTTTAAGTTTACCATCGCCTGAGTCGGCGGAGTTGCAACGGTTGCAACGAGATCATAATCTCCGCCAGCCATGCCCTGAGCGATCGTCTGAAGGTTCGTCGCATCGCCCTGCGCACACTTGTAATCGATCACAAGATCCGACTCGGAATAACCCTTTGCGCGAAGCTCCTCGATGAAGCCCTCTCTCATATCGTTGAATGCGCCATTCTCTACCATCTGGATCACACCGACCTTGTAAGCCTTGCCATCCTTCGGTGCGACAGCGCCCTCTGCCTGTCCTTCTGCCTGACCAGCCTCGGCCGTTGTCTCTCCCTCTGCCTTGCTCTCTGCCTCAGAAGCCTGAGCCGTTGTCTGTGCGCTCTCCGTCTGAGAAGAACTTCCGGAAGCACAACCTGCAAGTGCTCCCATCATCATTGCGGTCACTGCCATTGCCAAAGAACGTTTCATAAATGCCTTTCTCATAATTGTTTCCTCCTCATATAAACTTGAAATATTTTAAATATTTCATTGATTTGAATCTTACATTGTTATCTTATCCGTCTTTTTTATTTCCGTTTTTTGTATGTTTACGGATTTTTATTTCTCTCTTTTTGGCAGATGCTTATTTATCATTTCGCTTCCCCGTCTTCCCTGTTTCGCTCTGCCAGCTGTGCAAATGCCTTCTCAAGCAGATCAGCGGTAACCGGATATGGGTTGTGGTCGATGTCCTTCATCTGCATCGTCTTCTCGATGACCTGAGGAAGTGCCTCCTCGGTGATCTCCACATCTGCAAGGGAAGTCGGGAGACCAACACTCTTGTTAAACTCGTACATCTTCTCGAACATCTCCTTCTGACCATCCACGAGAAGAAGGATCAGAACGCCAAATCCAACCACCTCACCGTGAAGGTGTCCCTCCTCGATCTGTGGGAAAGAAGTCAGAGCGTAGAAGATTGCGTGGGCAAGACCCGTATTGTAATCGATGATCCGGTCCTGCGTCACGAGAATCGAGGTCAGTGCCGTGCTCACAACAATCGCAAGAACGGTCTGCGCAAGCTCCTCGGAAACCCGTCCCGCGCGGTTGTCCTCCATCGCCTTCGCGCCGTACTCGAGAATCGGATTCAAGCACATCTGGCTGATCGTCACGCCAAGTCCGACATAGTGGTTCAAGTGCTCGCCTCTCGAGGAGACCGTGCTCTCAAAATACTTGGCGTAGGTGTCACCCATTCCCGCCCACATGTAGCGCTCCGGAGACTTTGCGATGATTCCAAGATCAATGAAGGCATGTACCGGCGGTTTCTTTAAGAAATACGGTTTTAAGAAACTTCCGTCTGTGTGGTACATGATCGAAACGCTCGTGCACGCGGAACAGTTCGAAGCAATCGTCGGAAATGTGAAGACCGGCTTCTCCGTCTGCTCTGCAAGTGCCTTTGCGGTGTCAGTCGCCTTTCCGCCACCGACTGCAAAAATCATGTCCGCTTTCTGAACGGTCTCATTTGCCTTGAGAATTTCAAGATTTTCGTAACTGCACTCTCCGCCGTACCAGACAAAATCAAGAATCTCAATCTTTCCGCTCTCTGCGCCCTCGCAGATTGCCTTCCGTGCCGATTCCACTGCACGATGCCCACCAATCACAACCGCCGTCTTTCCATACGGGGTACAGATTGATCCGATATTCTCATAGACACCCTCTCCAATCGTATAACTTGGAAGATAAATGCTGTATCCTTTCATCTGTCTGCCTCCTCTTTCTGCCTGATCAAAATGCTTAACTGCTTATAAATGCTTATTCAAATGAAAAAAATCAAAATCGTTTTGCACCAGGTACGCCGTCATGCGAAGCGATAAAAAATTGAAGAAATAAAAAACGCCCCGGACAGAAATCACTCTCTATCCGGGACGAATATCATTCACAATATCCGCGGTACCACCCGCCTTAGCCTCACGGCTCTCTCGCTCCGCATACAAACATATGCGCCGTCCTGTTACGATTACGGCTATCGTCGCTCCATACTCTATTTCTTTGTTCCGGAGCGCCCTCAAAAGTCCATTCATCTGGTCTGCAAGCATCGCCTTCCCACCACCGGCAACTCTCTGTGTCTCCCAATATCCAGACTACTTACTCTTTCTCATCGGTTTTTTCATTTAATTGTTGGTGCAATCTTAGCACTTTCTAAATGATTTGTCAATCATTTCCACGATTTATTTCGAGTTGCTGTTCACGCATTGCGCAAACAGCAACGGATTTTGCCGATACTTCGCATTCCAAATCGGCAAAATCTGCTACCACCACGTTATCTTACGGCACTTTCGGTTCCAAAAGTGCCTACTGGAAACAATAACTCAAATTCTCCTACTTTCCCTCGTAGACGATTGCGGACTCCACCTCATAATTTTTGAGCTTCTCTCTTCCCTTGAGTCCGGCAAGCTCCATCACGAAACAGATCTTGACTACCTCTCCGCCGAGCTGTTCGATCATGCCGACCATCGCCTCAGTCGTGCCACCAGTCGCAATCAGATCATCCACAATCACGACCTTCTGACCCGGCTTGATCGCATCCTTGTGCATCTCGATCGTCGCAGAGCCGTACTCGAGGTCATAGCTTGCGCTCACGGTCTCTCTCGGCAGTTTGCCCTTCTTGCGGATCGGCACGAACGCCTTATTCTTTGCATAGGCAACCGGCACACCAAAGATGAATCCGCGGGACTCCGGTCCCACCACTACATCGAAATCCACACCATCGAGCATGCACAGAATCTTGTCGATTGCCAGATGAAGTCCCTCCGGGTCCTGAAGGATCGAGGTCACATCACGGAAAATAATCCCCGGCTCCGGAAAATCCGGGATACTCACTACATACTCTTCCAGTTTCTTTGCCATTATCGTTCCTCTTTTCTCTTTTTTCTCTTTTCTATTATTTTCTATTTCTTTTTATAATTTTTTCTTTGTTTTTTGGTTCTTTTTCTCTTTTATGTTTCTTTTTGTTTTTGCCTGTTTCTATTTTTTCTTTCTATCTCTTTATTTCTTTTCGCTCTTTCTTAATTCTTCCCATGTGGTTTGCAAAATCACTGCAAAATCTTCAACAGGTTCTGGACTTCCTTCTGGGAAGTGCTCTCCTGAAACGATGCATACGAATAGAAACAGTAGCCGGATACCTGACCGCTTGCTCGTCCCGCCTGTACCTGACGCGCAATGATGTCATCGGAGCGCAACCACTCGGAGACGGAATTGTTGTCCTTCGAATCCGTGCCGGTGCGGTACATTGCAAGACCGAGATAGAGTCTCACAATTCCCTTCTTTTTCAGCGCAATCCAGCTGTTTAAGTTCTCCGTGTAGGCATAAGGAGCAAGAGAACCATTCTTGAGCTTCTGCTCGAATCCCCAGTACAGCTGAGGCATGATATAGTCCACATATCCGCTCTGGCTCATCCAGGTGTCAATGTCCGTAAAGAGCTGTTCGTTGCTCCGCAGATGCTCGAGATTGCCCGCCGGACTGATTCCAAACTGAACTGCCGGTTTTACCGACTTCACAGTCTGATAGACACTGCGGATCAGCTGGTTGACGTTCTCTCTTCTCCAGTCTGCAATCGCAAGCGAACTTCCCGATGCGTCATACTCCGGCTTATCAAACCAGCGCTTTGAGTCCTTGTCATTGACCTCCGGATAAAAATAATCGTCAAAATGAATGCCATCCACATCGTAATTCTGAACGACCTCGCGCACTCCGTTCACAATCAGCTCGCGCACCTGAGGCACAGACGGATTCAGATAGTAAGCCCCGTTCTGCTTTAATACCCAGCGGTCATTCGTCGTGTCTGCGTCGGACAGCCATTTTTTTACAATGCTCTGGTCAGAAACCTGATCCCAGGTGTTGTGGTATCCTGTCACGCGGAACGGATTGATCCATGCATGAAACTGAAGCCCATGATTATGCGCGGATTTCACAAAATATGCGAGCGGATCATAACCCGGATTCTGTCCCTGCGTTCCCGTCACAAAACGAGACCACGGAAAATAAGAAGACGGATACATCGCATCCGAGTCCGCCCGAACATGGACGAACACCGCATTCATCTTCAGCTGTACACAGCGGTCCATCATCGCATCGACAGCCTTCTGAAATCCCGCCTGGTCAGACGGAAGCGTCTCCCAGTCCAGATAGGAAATCCACACGCCTCGAAGTTCATCCCCACTTCTGACGGCTCCCTCACCCGGTCCCATCGCATACGCAGGTCTCACCGCCGTCATCGCCAAGAGCGCACATGTCATCAGCATTGCACCCAGACGAACGAAGATATTTTGTCTTTTGTATGTCTTGCCTTGCATCTTTCATTCCTCCAATCGGCAGGCAATCCTCATCCTTTTTTCACTGCTCGTCTTCTCGCAGTTATCCCTTTTTCTTTTTCCAAACACCCTTCAGTATAGCAAAACACGCCCCAAAGAACAACCTGATTTTTCACAGTCATGTTTTGTCGCTCTTTTCCATATTCTATACCAATCGCCTCGCCTTTGACCGGAGTTCCTATGTCTGTCTTTCTTTCCTCCCTCTCCCCGCGCAAACGCGCCTTTTTGAGCGGAACTTTGCTTTTGACGATCGCCGGATTTTCCTGCCGGATTCTCGGCTTTTTTTATCGAATCTTCCTCTCCCGCACAATCGGAGCGGAGGGGCTTGGCATCTACAACATGGTTCACCCGGTATACGGCATCTGTTTTGCGCTCTGCGCCGGGTCGATCCAGACTGCGCTCTCCCAGTACATCGCCTCAAATGAAAAAAAAGGAAAAGCCGTCTTTCACACGGGACTTCTCCTCTCCCTCTCGCTCTCTCTTTTCTTTGCGTTTCTGATCTGCCGTCACGCCGACTGGATTGCCCGCACCGTGCTGATGGAACCTTCATGTGCTCCCTATCTGCCCCTGATGGGACTCTCCGTGCCGTTTGCGTCCGCTCATGCCTGCATCAACGGCTATTATTACGGGATGCAGAAAGCCAGAGTCCCCGCCTTCTCCCAGATCGCCGAGCAGATTCTGCGAATGATTTTTGTCTTCGCTCTCGCGTCATTCTGGACTTCTCAGGGAATCGCGCTCACGGTTCAACTTGCCGTCCTCGGCCATGTCGCCGGGGAGGTCGCCTCGGCACTCTTTACCCTGCTCTGCCTCCTGATTTGTCCGCCATCCCCAATGCCATCCGGCTCTAAAAATCTCAAAAATGCCAACGCTCCAGCTGATCGCTCCGATTTTTCTAATCATTCGGATCTTTCAGTGGACACCACTTCGACCTCCTCGTGCACCCTCGCGCTGATCGCCCTCGCACTTCCGTTGATGGGAAACCGCCTCGTCCTCAACGTGCTCGCAAGCGCCGAGGCGGTGTGGATTCCCGCCAGTTTAAAACAATTTGGACTCTCTGCCTCGGAAGCCTTCTCAGTCTACGGCGTGCTGACCGGTATGGCACTTCCGTTCATCCTCTTCCCGTCTGCAATCACCAACTCAATGGCTGTCCTCCTGCTCCCGAGCGTCGCACGCGCGCAGGCAGAGGGACGAAACGACCTGATCGACACAACCGTGTCGATGTCCCTGCGTTACAGCCTGTACATGGGAATTTTCTGCATCGGGGTTTTTGTTCTATTCGGAAACGCGCTCGGGATGAGTGTCTTTCACAATCTGGATGCCGGCACCTGCATCCAGATCCTCGCATGGCTCTGCCCGTTTCTCTACCTCGCGACGACGATCGGAAGCATCCTAAACGGTCTCGGAAAAACGCACATCACGTTTTTGCAGAGCAGTCTGATCCTGACTCTGCGCCTGATCTTTGTGCTCGTCGGAATTCCGCGCTTTGGAATCTACGCCTATCTCTGCGCCATGTTAGTCTGCGAACTTTTGCTCGCCCTCCTTCACCTTCACGCCCTGCACCATATTGTTCCGTTTTACTGGGATGCGATCTCTATGATCGTCAAACCGGTCTTCGTCCTGTTTCTCTGTGTGGGGATTCACCGCTTCACCTCCTATGGATTGCCCGCCTTTTTGTCTCATTTTTCGAGACAAACGTGGGCGATCAGCAAGATCCCTCTCTTTTTCTCCACTGCTTTGCAGATCTTCGGCTTTTCAATCTGCTACGGGGGGCTTCTTTTGCTCTTTCATCTAGCTGAAAAACAGGACAATAAAAACTAAAAAAGCACAGAACAGAGAATCCGTCCAATCTGACTCTCGCCTGTGCTTTCTTTTATCTTACTTTTCTCCTAATAGAAGGCTATAACAAAAACGAACGCAACGGTAGATCCTTTCTACTCCGGTTTTCCCACAACTTACAAACTTACAGATCCAGAACAATCTTTGTGGAGGTGGACTTTGCCGTGCGGTCTTTTAACTTGACCTCAAACGTGTTGAGGGTTCCGGTCGTGTAGGACGGCTGACCTTCCAAAAGCAGAGAAACCGTGATCGTATCCTTCGACACACTGTCGATGTGGTAGACCATCTCGGTCACTTCTTTCTTGTACCAGCCTGCCTTGTTCACTGCATTCTCGAGAAGGTAGCAAACCGAATCCTCATTCAGAACCGGCGTCTCGACCCAGAGAGCGGTCTCCGGATCGATGTAGTACCAGGTATCGTTCGTCTTCACCCAGCCGGTCACATCCGTCCCATTCTCCTCGTACTTCCAACCCTCATCCGGAATCTCCTTCCACTCGCCCGCCCATGCAGTCAGTGCAGAACCGGCGAGCATTCCCACCGTCATTCCAACTACGGTCGCCATCTTCCAGAAATTTTTTCCAACTCTTCTATTTTTAATTTGATTTTTGATTTGATTTCTCATTTGCCAACACACCTTTCGATTTCTGCCTAATTTCTATCCTATTTATTTTATAATATTATAGGCATTTTTGAATCGCAAAGCAATTTCGCAAAAATGAATTTTTTCTAAAAACTTTGTGTTATTCCATCCGCCTAACCGTATCGCGGACAATCAGGCGGTTTTCGAGAACTGTTCTGCTGTTGTCCTCGACACCATCTTCGATTCTTCGCAGGAGCACGCGCGTTCCCTCTTTCGCGATCTCGCTCATGCTTCTCTCGACGGTTGTCAGCCTCATGCTGTTGTATCCGGACATATCCCAGTTGTCAAACCCGATCAGAGAGACATCCTCCGGCACTTTGAGTCCCTCCTCCGCAATCGCCTCCCGCGCGCCAAATGCCATCTCATCGTTGAAGCACAGAAGCGCGGTCGGATGATACTCGAGAAGAAGTTTTGCGCCCTGGTATCCGCTCGCATAGCGGTAAGTTCCACTGACAGTCGGAATCGCGGACGGATCAAGCCCATGTTTCCTTGCAGAGTTCTGCCAGCCGATGTGACGCAGTCTCGTGGAGTCCAGATTCGGGGCTCCCTCAATCACACAGATATTTCGATGACCGTTCTCAATCAGATAATCCATCGCCTTCTCCATCGCCTTCGTCTCATCCGTCGTCACATTCGGCGCATCGATATCGACTTTTCGGCAGATCACGACCATCGGAATTTTCTTCTCGAGAACCTCATCCATAAAGGCACGGTCCTCCGTTCTCTGGCTCAAAACAATGATTCCATCGTAATAACTCGGATTGAGCGTTCCCGGTTCATGCATATCAATACCTTTGACCACAATGTTGTACTTGCTTCCAACAATGCTGTAAACCCCTGTCAGAACATCGTGAAGCACAAACGGAGAGGTCATCTTGCTGATCGTCGAAAAGTACAGCCCGATCACATACGATCTGGAAAGTTTTAAGTGGATCGCCGCCTGATTCGGGACATAGCCCATCTCCTTGGCAATCTTTAGAATTCTCTTTCTTCGCTCCCCATTTTCACTTCCGATTCCATTCAAAGCTCTCGAAACCGTAGAATAAGAGACCCCCGCTCTCTGTGCAATATCTTTGATTGTTACCCCCATGTCTGTCCCTCCGTCTCACTATGGCAGGCTGAAGGAAACCGCCTCCGTCAAAGCGGTTCCCCTGTCTTCGCCGTCCCGTCCTCCACAGATTCGAGCGGAATGCATTTGCAGATGCATCCCACCCGCTCTCCCATCTGTTTTGGTCAGTCTTCCAAGACTCTTCTAGTCACTCAGTTTGTCAATGTTTCTCAGTGTAAATGCCTCTCCATCCTGACCTTCAATCTTCACATCGCGCAGAACCAGCTCCTCGATGTTGTCCGCAAAAATTCCCATCTTTGTGCACGGATCGATGCCGTCGAGCATTGCCGGAACTCCCGCCTTCGGATTCTCATCATAGGTGACATGAACGTGCTCCATGATCACACGGCGGATCTTTTTCTCCGGAAGACCGTAGAAGAAGGCTCCTGCGACGTGGCAGTTCTTCGCCTCAATGCGATGGAAGACAAGGGTGCGGATCTCCGGTGTGCGCTCATCGACCGGAAGTGCGTCCTTACAGCGAACGTACTCGGTATGACCATCCGGGTCACAGTAATAGAAGCAGTTGATCACAAACGGAGTCATCACCTGGTCCATCTGGATATTGTCAAACAGAATTCCATCGATAATCGCATCCTTACCGCGTCCGCGTCTCGTCTTGATTCGAAGACCGCGATCGGTATTGATAAAGAGACAGTCCTGAACCGTCAGGTTCTGCACACCTCCTGCCATCTCACTTCCGATCGTCACAGAACCGTGACCGTCGCGCATACAGCACTGGCGGATTGTGAGGTTCTCACACGGGCGCTTGTACTTTGCTCCCATATAGATCTTTCCGGATTTGACTGCAATACAGTCATCTCCAAGGGAGAAATACACGCCCACGATCTCCACGTTTTTGCAGGACTCCGGATCAAGACCGTCCGTGTTCGGAGAATCCTTCGGGTTGAGCACGGTCAGATCGATAAAACGAAGGTTGTCGGAGAAATACGGGTGAATGTTCCAGCTCGGACTGTTCTGCACCTGAATACCTGCGACTACAACGTCCTCACAGTGGTTGAGGAAAATCATTCTCGGACGGAATGCGATTCGCTTCACCTTTGCCTGATACCACCAGTTGTCCTTATCAAAGTTCGCATTTCCGTCAATGATTCCCTTTCCGTAGATCACGACATGCTTCACATTGACACCGGTGATGATACCGGAAAACATCGGGAGCGGATTGCCCTCCCACGTTCCGAGGTTGTACTCCTCCTTCTCATCCCAGCTCTGAATCAGACCCGGATAGATCGGGAATTTGTTGCGGTCTGTCTCCGCAGAGAGCACAGCTCCCTCCGCAAGTTCGAGATTCAGGTTGTCCTTTAAGAACAGGCTCGTCACCTTGTAAGTTCCTGCCGGAATCAGCACGCGACCCTTTTTCGGGCATGCCATGATCGCAGACTGGATAAAGAGCGTATCATCCGAAACGCCATCTCCCTTTGCACCGAACTCGCGCACGTTGAGCGTCACAAACTCCTCATCCGTCGTCACAAGTGCAAATGCCTGCTCCTCTCCTGCCTTTACGCAGATTTCATATTTTGTGGAAGGTTCCAGACCATAGATTCCGGTGATCACCCGATCGGTCTTCTTGTAGAGCTGATCATTGACATAAATCTCATACTCCCGCTTTGTGTGGAAGATTCCCTCGTCCTCAATCTCAATCGTAATGGATCTCGCATTCTGAAAAATACTACTTACTTTCTTTAACATTTTAGCACTTCCTCCCAAGTTTTCCAGATCTATTTTTTCTTCACTCTCTAACAGCAATTCAATTATCGTAGCACCTAACAACAAAAGGGGACTCCCTATACGAGAATCCCCTTATCAGGCTTGTGATGGTTCTAAATTCTAATGAATCGAATGATTTAGCCCTTAACGCCACCGGCAGAAATACCATCGATGAACGAGTTCTGTGAACAGAAGAACACGATCAGAGACGGGATAATCGTGATCAGGGACATCGCAAGAATACGGTTCCACTGGAATCCGACATCACCATCCATAGACATACGCAGATAGATGGAATGCGTATATTTCTTCATGTCTGCAATGTAGATCAACGGACCCTGGAAGTCGTTGGAAGTCCACATGAACTGGAACAGTGCACAGGATACCAGTGACGGCTTCAGCATCGGAACGATGACATACCACAGAGTCTTGATGGAGTTACATCCATCGATCTTTGCTGCCTCCTCAAGCTCCTTCGGAATACCTCTGAGGAACTGAACCAGCATGAATACGAAGTAGGTATCTACTGCAAACAGAGACGGAATCGTCAACGGCAGATAGGAATCTACCCACCCCCACTTGTTGTACATGATGTACTGCGGAGCGTTCAAAACAACCTGTGGCAGGAACAGCGTGGAAATCATCAGGGAGAAGAAAATGCCTTTTCCCTTGAAGTTAAAACGTGCAAATCCGTATGCCGTCAGGGTTGCGGAAAGCAGGGTGAAAACTACTTTCGGAACTACGATCTTGTATGTATTGATCATGGACTTGATCAGGTCGATCTTACCGCCGTAGCTCTTGAATGCATCTTTATAACCATCGAATACCGGATTCTTCGGCCAGAACCATGCGCTGGTGAAGATCTCCGAGTTTGTCTTAAATGTAGCGCCTACCATCCAGATCAGGGGATAGACCATGATGAAACCAACTGCAACAAGAAGAATATAGCGCAGTACTGTGCTTACCTTAGCTTTCTGCTCTCTTGTCATAATTTTCTACCTCCCGTCCTCATCCGAATAGTAAACCCATTTCTTCTGGCTGATGAATGCAACAGCAGTCAGCGTCATAACAATGATGAACAGAATCCATGCCTGAGCACTTGCCATACCCATCTTGTGACGAAGGAATGCGTTGTTGTAAATCAGCAGGGAAATCAGGGTGGTTGCTCCGTTCGGTCCGCCCTTTGTTACCAGGTACGGAGAGTTGAACTCCTGGAATGCCTGACACAGCTGAGTGATCAGGTTGTAGAAGATTACCGGTGTGATAATCGGAACCGTGATCTTGAAGAACTGCGTCCACTTTCCTGCTCCGTCAATCGAAGCTGCCTCGTAGAGATCCTGAGATACTCCCTTGAGAGCCGCAAGGAAAATAACCATTGCAGAACCAAACTGCCATACACGAAGCAGGATGATTACGAGCAGTGCAGAGTTTGCACCTGCCATCCAGTTGATCTTTGCCACTCCGAAGAAACCGAGAACGGTGTTGATCAGACCGTCTGTGTTGAAGATTGCTCTCCACAGAATTGCGATTGCAATGGAACCGCCCAGGATCGACGGAATGTAGTATGCGGTACGGAAAAAGTTTACACCCTTCAGTTTGAAGTTCAGGATGTAGGCGATGAACAGCGCGAAGATCAGCTTCAGCGGTACATCGAAAATTGCATATTTAAAAGTTACGGCGAATGCTCGGATGATATCGCTATCTGTAAAGATCTTCTGATAGTTCATCATACCAGTCTTTGTGATGCCGGTAAACAGATCATAGTTCGTGAAGCTGTAATACAGCGAAGATGCGAACGGATATACCTTAAAGACAAGGAATCCGATCAACCACGGCACTATGAATAAGAAACCTGCATTCTCAGTCAACGTCTTGCTGAAACTGCTTTTGTTCTGCATACGGTTACCTCCCGCTCATGGTAAATTTGTGTTTCTACTCTGCCAGCCATGCATATTTTTCCGGTAAAATAGCCCCTTCTCTTCCAGCCATTTTCACCACATATGCCAGACGGCTTCTCATCGACTCTTCCGGAAATTCGTTCTCAATGCCGACTTCCTTGCAGATTCGTCTGATTCGTTGCAGTTGCCCCTTTAAGATGTCGCAGAGGGCCTTATAATGCTCAAAAATTTCTTCTGACATTGCATCGATCGTTTCTGCGAGCAGAACCAACTGGTCTAAATCCAGATCCCCAAGGCTCTGAAACCACTTCACAATCTCCGCATAATTTGCCTTATCTTTTACGGCTTCTCTTACATCCATTCCTAAATTCCTTCTGCCACCCGTTTCCGGGCCCTTTCCTTAGGGAAGCCACCAAATCAATTTTTTGATCTCATTGGTGGCTTCCTCCGTGTTGTTGCTTTTTAATATGATTATGTCGTTAAGCCTATTCGCTTCCCGTCAGATTCTTTCGATTCTCTTAGTTTCCAAGAACCTCGTTTACACCATCGGTCAGCTGTTTTGCTGCTGCTGCGCTGTCGATATCGCCTGCGCTCAGCTTGCTGAATACTTTGTAGTAAACGCCATCCGGGTTAGCCTTCAGATCGTTGTGCTCGAACTTCGGATCAAGAGCGAACTTGTTGTGTGCCATAACAGCTGCGTTTGCTGCCTTAACCAGCTCATTTCCAAGACCCTTCTCATCAAGAACCTTCAGAGCCTCTGCGGAACACGGAATTCCTCTCTCAGTACCGATGATCTCAACGCCCTCCGGATCGTTCAGCATGTAGTTCATCAGAGCTGCTGCTGCTTCCGGATGCTCAGACTTTGCAGAGATTGCAAATGCCATGGAGATCTTGGTGAATCCGCCATCGTAATCACCGAACTTAATGAAGTCACCCTGTACGAACTCCTGATTCGGCTTGTCGGTAGACTCAACAATTGCCTTCTGGAACTTGCTTGCGGAAGAATCCCACTCGTAGATACCAGCGTATACGCCGTTGATCCACTTTGCATTCTTATCCAGGGAGTCAGCCATATCGCCTGCGATCGTAGCGATCGTCGGGATAACGTGATTCTCCTCGAGCTTGGTGATGAAATCCATACCTTCCTGAATCTCTTCCTCAGTGTACTGAAGCTCGCCGTTCTCTACCCAGTTCTTACCATATACAGACTCCAGATAGTAAACAAGGAAGATTGCACGGTCATACTCACCAAGTGCTAACGGATAGTAATCCTCGTTGTAAGCCTTGAACTTTGCTCCTGCCTCAAGCAGAGAAGCCTCATCGGTCGGGATATCGCATCCAACCTCATCAAAAGTGGTCTTGTTCCAGTAGAACAGACGACCGGTCATTGCGATCGGAACTGCCATCAGCTTTCCGTCAACGGTACACTGTGCAAGTGCATCCTCCGGGAACTGGGACAGATCAAGGATGTCTGCGTACTGATTCAGATCTGCGAAGTTCGTTCCGTTGTTGGAGTAGGAATCAATCCAGTTCCAGTTGATCTGCATCAGATCTGCGGAGTTACCACCCAGAATGTTCAGGGACTGCTTCTCCTCCCAACCGGACCATGCGCCGTACTCCGGGCTTACGGTTACGCTCGGGTACTTGGTCTGGAAAGCCTCGATTGCCTTCTCAGTTGCCTCATGTCTGGAATCTCCGCCCCACCAGGAAAAGGTGATGTCGCCGGAAATATCCCCAGAATTTCCGCCCTCTGCTGCGCTACCGTTCTCACCAGCTGCCTTTGTGTCAGCTGCTGCGGTTGTCTCGGTGCTAGTGCTTCCACCGCATCCTACCAGGGAAATTGCGGTAACGGAGGCCATTGCCAGTGCTGCTGCTCTCTTCATGTTTTTCATAAGAAACTTCTCCCTTTCTTTTATTTGCCAAGCCTGCAAATCGCTTTTTTCTGTCACGGTTTCTCTTGTATGCAAAGGTTTGCAAGATTTGGCTAAAAATTAATGCATTCCTGATTTTGTAAGCAGTTACATTTTTGCTTCTCGAAAATCGTTCCTGCACCTCTCTTGTGATGTTTCAATAATATCATACTTAAACTCATCCGTCAATTAGCTATTGTGCCTAGTTTGCTGTTTTTATTTTGTGCACCATACACAATTTCTTTTCTGTCTGATTTATGTTAAGATGATAGTAATTGCAAACGTTTTCACGCTTTCACCAAATAATCTTTTTCAAGGGAATCTTTCCTTGTGATTTTTTTGTCATAATCCCCCTTTTTGTTCCTATTCACGGATTTTTGGTTAAAAAAAGAGGTTGCATTTGTAGCATCTTATAATAGAGGAAACTTCTGCGAACGGAAAGGGCAAAAATGGATCACCGGATTCCATTAATCCATTAAAGTACATTAAAGTAATTGAAATTTAAAACTGTAAGGCAATCGCTAAAATACCAAATAACAGCTAAACGCTCCGCAACAACTAAAAAGCAATCATACAATCACGTTAAAGAATCAAAAGAAAAATATATAAAAAAGAAAAAGAAAGGAACTCACTATCATTATGAAAATTCTCGACCGCTACATCGATCAGCTTCTGGAGAAAAGCAGTCCAACCCGTCCGATCTGGAACATTGAAAAGATCCGTCAGGGCGCAAAGCCTTCCTGGAACTACATGGATGGCTGTATGATCAAGGCGATTCTGGAGCTCTACCACATCACAAAGAAGCCGGAATACCTTGACTTTGCAGACCGCTTTATTGACTATTTTGTCGAAGAGGACGGTTCGATCCACTCCTATCATCCGGAGGAGCACAATCTCGACAACGTAAACGCCGGAAAGACGCTCTTTGATCTGTATGATCTGACCGGCAAGGAGAAATATCGTCGCGCGATTGACACCGTGTACAGCCAGCTCAAGACTCAGCCCCGCACTTCCACCGGCAATTTCTGGCACAAGAAGATTTATCCAAACCAGATCTGGCTTGACGGACTCTATATGGCACAGCCGTTCTACATGCAGTATGAAATCGTTTACAATAACGGTGCAAATTGCAAGGACAGCTACCAGCAGTTCCTCAATGTGTACAATCTGATGAGAGATTTGAGAAACGGACTCTACTATCACGCTTACGATGATTCGAGAGAGTCCTTCTGGTGTGATAAGGTGACCGGACTGTCTGATAACTTCTGGTTACGCGCACTCGGCTGGTATGCAATGGCTCTGATCGATACAATGGAAGTGATGCCGGAGGAGACACTCGGAGCTGAGAAGAAAGAGATGAATCGAATCTATAAAGAGCTTATCGACGCTATGCTTCCGTATCAGGATGAAAAGACCGGCATGTGGTATCAGGTTGTAAACCGCGGTGGCATCCGCCCGAATTACCTTGAGACTTCCGGTTCTGCGATCTTTGCATACGCGATCATGAAGAGCGTGCGCCTCGGTTTCCTCGATGAATCCTATTTCGCATATGGAAAGAAGGCATTTGACGGAATCTGCGAGACGTATCTGTCTGAGGAAAATGGCGAGCTCCAGCTTGGCGGAATCTGCCTTGTTGCAGGTCTTGGAAATAAAGAGATGCGCGAGGGAACATTTGATTACTATATGCGCGAGCCGATCGTAAAGAATGAGGCGAAGGGCGTTGCTCCGCTGATTCTGGCGTATATTGAATTGATGTTCCATGAGAAAAAGAGCAAGAATGCGTAAACGCTAAGGTATCTCATACTCCTTGTAGATGATAAATGAGATACATAATCATTCATTATCTGCATATAAAAGTATAACATATATCACACACATACGGCTCCGACGACGGGAAAAGTCCTGCAAACGCGCTCTCGCTCCGGGTTCGACGTAACGGTGCATAAGGCTGTAAAAAACACAGCCTAAACACCGACGTCTCACACGGGTTTTCAGGACTTTCCCGATCTCGGAGCCTGTTTTCTACCTAATCATTGTAATTCTTTATTTTCCAAATCCTTCTCTAAAATTCAAACTTTTTATTTCATCTCAAAATTACAAAAAAGCGCATCCATCATAATCAAAAATATCCTCTACTTCCACTCCTCTGCCAATTTAAAAAACGCCTGCATCTCCCGCGTCACCCACTTATCCCGGTGATAAAAGATCTGTCGCCATGTCTGCATATGGAAATCGCGCACCTTCAGCTCGGTGAGCATATGAGTTTCCAATTCTTTTCGGATTGCAAATTCTGGCAAAAACGAGATTCCCATATTTTTGAGAAGCATCTGGATGATAAATTCCGTATTTCCAATCTCCAAAAATGGGCGGATGGAACACTCTGTCGCCACAAGATACTGCTCTAGGATATGGCGGTAACTCGCATCTTTCTCTGTCAGGAGAAATGGGAAGCCGAGCACTTCATCGAGCGCAAGCTCCCGATTTGCTTTTGCAAGCTCGTGTTCCGGGGAGGAGACAAAAATGTTTCGCTCAGGGATCTCAAGAATTTTGTGCCAGCGATGATCATAGATTCTCCGGTCGAGCAGATAGACCAGATCGATCTTATTTTCATTCATGCGCTCAAGCAGTTCGTCTGGAGATTCTGTGACAATGCTGATCTCAACCTGCGGATAAAGGCGGTGATATTCTGTCAAAAGTTCCGGAAAAATGGATGCACAGATTGACTCGATCGTTCCAAGGCAGAGCCGTCCATTCAGCTCATGTTTCTCTGTCAATGCTTCGCGCGCCTGATCGACACTTCGCATAATCTCCAGTGCATGACGATAAAAAATTCTTCCCTGTTCCGTCAGAGAAATCTTTTTTCCGATCCGGTCAAATAAGATGACCCCCAATTCTTTTTCAAGCTGTTTGATCTGGATTGTGACCGCTGCCTGAGAATATCCCAACTGCTTCGATGCTTTTGAAAAGCTCTGTTGCTGTGCAATCTGCAAAAATGTGTTGATCTCCCGAAATTCCATATTTTCTCCTTATTCCCCACTCTCATCCTCGATCATCCCTCTGCCAGATTTTTCCCTTGCGGTTTCCCCCATAACTTGTTATGATCTTAGTTGACCCTATTTTACGCAAACCTCTTTTCAGTGAGAGATTTATCATTAAATTATTTTTAATGATGCATTAAAATCTTTAAATTTTACATTTGTATCCCTTTATGTTACGATATTTTTATCAATAAGGCAAGCCGTAAGATAAAACATTAAGTAATTTTACACAAAGGGGGATACCAGGATGGACAGATCTGATCCGCGTTATCACGCATACGTCCAGATCCTGAAAGAGGAACTGATTCCGGCAATGGGTTGCACCGAACCGATTGCTCTGGCTTATGCAGGTGCTGTTGCCCGTCGTACACTCGGCGAACTTCCTGATCGCGTGACCGTTCAGGCAAGTGGAAGTATCATCAAAAATGTAAAATCGGTCATTGTTCCAAATACCGATCATCTGAAAGGAATCGATGCCGCGGTTTCCGCCGGAATCGTTGCCGGTGATCCGGACAAAAAACTCGAGGTCATCGCAAGTGTGACTCCTGAGCAGATTCAGGCGATGAAGCAGTTTATGGACGATGTTCCGATTGAAATCGAGCATATCGACAAGGGATGTACGTTTGACATCGTTGTGATCGTACATCACAACGACGAATATGCAAAAGTCCGGATTGCAAACTATCACACAAACATTGTTCTGATTGAGAAAAATGGAGAAATTCTTGAACAGGCAAAAGTTTCCGGTGACAGTGAGGATGGACTCACCGACCGCAATCTTCTCGACATGGAACACATCTGGGATTTTGCGATGACGGTCGAGATCGACGAGGTAAAGTCTCTGCTTGACCAGCAGATTTCCTGCAATATGACGATTGCAAACGAGGGACTCAAAAATGATTACGGCGCAAACATCGGCAAAGTACTCTTGGCGATGGACGGCGACAACGTGCGCGTCAAGGCGAAAGCGATGGCTGCCGCAGGTTCCGACGCGCGAATGAATGGCTGTGAGCTTCCGGTTGTGATCAACTCGGGAAGCGGAAATCAGGGTATCACGACCTCCGTTCCTGTCATTGTCTATGCGAGAGAGCTTCATGCAGACGAGGAGAAACTTTACCGTGCACTCACACTCGCAAACCTGACCACAATCCATGTCAAGACACCGATCGGACGACTTTCCGCATACTGTGGAGCCGTTGGAGCCGGTGCAGGCGCGGGCGCAGGAATCGCTTATCTCTGTGGTGGGGGCTACAAAGAAGTGATTCACACCGTTGTCAACGCTCTTGCGATTGTATCAGGCATTGTCTGTGACGGTGCAAAGGCATCCTGTGCCGCAAAGATTGCTTCCGCGGTCGACGCAGGAATTCTCGGCTACAACATGTACATCCGCGGTCAGCAGTTCTACGGCGGTGACGGCATCGTATCAAATGGGGTTGAAAACACACTGAAAAACATTGGTCGTCTCGGAAAGGAGGGCATGAAGGAGACGAACGACGAAATTATTAAAATTATGATTGGAGAATAGGTATGAAAAAGATTACAGGCAGTTTGCCATTTAAGCTTCTTCTTGGGGTTATCCTCGGCATCATCGCAGGTCAGGTCGCGGGGGAAGGCCTGATGAACATCGTTGTGACGTTCAAGTATATCCTGAATCAGGTTATCGTCTTCTGCGTTCCGCTCATCATCATCGGATTTATTGCACCGTCGATCACCCGTCTCGGAAATAACGCTTCCAAGATGCTCGGCGTTGCAGTCACGATCGCATATGTGTCCTCACTCGGCGCGGCACTCTTTTCCATGTTTGCCGGCTATGGACTGATTCCTCATCTGTCCATCGTTGCAGATGTTGAGGGTCTGAAAGAGCTTCCTGACATCGTCTTCAAGCTCGATATTCCGCAGATCATGTCCGTCATGAGTGCCCTCGTCTTCTCGATGCTCCTCGGTATTGCTGCAACCTGGACAAAAGCGAAAGTCATCACCGAAGTGCTTGAGGAGTTCCAGAAAATCGTTCTTGAGGTTGTTACCCGCGTTGTCATCCCGATCCTGCCGATCTTCATCGCACTGACCTTCTGTGCACTCTCCTACGAGGGAACGATCACGAAACAGCTTCCGGTCTTCCTTCAGGTTGTTATCATCGTTATGATCGGTCACTACATCTGGCTCGCCCTGCTGTACGCAATCGGCGGTGCTTACTCCGGAAAGAACCCGATGAGCGTTCTCGGAAACTACGGTCCGGCTTACATCACAGCAGTCGGCACAATGTCTTCCGCTGCTACCCTGGCTGTTGCTCTGCGCTGTGCAAAGAAATCTGAGCCGGCTCTGCGCGACGATATGGTAGATTTCGGTATCCCGTTATTTGCAAACATTCACCTTTGCGGTTCCGTTCTGACTGAGGTATTCTTCGTCATGACGGTTTCCAAGATTCTCTACGGAACCCTTCCGTCCCTCGGAACAATGATCCTCTTCTGTGCACTGCTCGGCGTCTTCGCAATCGGCGCACCGGGTGTTCCAGGAGGTACGGTTATGGCTTCCCTCGGTCTGATCACCGGTGTTCTCGGTTTCGACGAGACCGGTACCGCTCTGATGCTGACGATCTTCGCACTTCAGGACAGCTTCGGTACCGCCTGCAACGTAACCGGAGACGGTGCCCTCACAATGATCCTGACCGGATTTGCAGAGCGCCACGGCATCAAGAAACAGAAAATTGAGAGTGGTCTGTAAAGCAATCGATAAGTAAATAGATCATACAAAAAACAGGTGATGCCACCTGATCGTTTGATTAGACGATCTTGTGACACCACCTGTTTGCATGTTTCTCACAACTTATTGAACGATACCACATTCGACGATATATGATCAAATTACAATCTAACTGCAATCCAAAAACAATCCAATCTAGTCTCGTTACGTTCAGTCATCCAGCAAAAACTCACTCAGAACCACATTGCTGACATCGATTCCAAGATCACTCAGGCGCACCGAAGTGCCATCAAAGACAATCAGTCCCTGATCCTTGAGTTTCTGCATTACCTTTCCGTAGACATTCCACATATTGAGTCCAAATCTCTCATAGAAATCGCTTCCGGAGACTCCGCGCATCATCCGAAGTCCGAGGAACATGAATTCCTCGATCTGCTCTTTCTTTGAGAGTTCCTGAATCTCCTGTGCGGCTACTCCCGGCTCGCTCAAATTCATCGACAGATACTCTTTCAGATCCGTCGTATTGTGGTAGCGATAGCCAAAGGTATAGGAGGAAGCTCCAAGTCCAAGACCGAGGTACTCAACTCCGGTCCAGTAACCAATGTTGTGTCTGCACTCAAATCCCGGCTTTGCATAATTGGAGATCTCATAGCGACGGTACCCCTGAAGTGCCATCAGCTCTTTTGTCAGATGGTACATCTCGCGGTCAGTCTCCTCGTCTGGAAGATCCGGAAGCGGGGTCGCATTGAGTTTCGGCCATGCACGACGGTTAAGCCCTGCCTGACCATTTAAAATCTCACTGCCATCAACAGCGGCTTTCTCAGACTCCGGGGAATCCGGGATCTGGATGTTGACACTCTTGCAGTCTGCAAGATGTCTTCCACCCTCCTCATCGCCGTAACGCTCATAGAACGGCGTTCCCTCCTCGATAATCAGGCTGTATGCGGAGATGTGCTCCGGCTTGAGCATCATGACCTTCTTGAGTGTGCTCTTCCAGGAATGGAGATCCTGTCCCGGAAGCGCCGACATCAAATCGATGTTGATGTTCTTAAACCCTGCCTGTCTCGCGCGCTGATAGCTCTTTAAAAACTCATCATAAGAATGAATTCGCCCTAAATACTTTAACTCTTCGTCGTCCGCCGATTGCAGACCGATGCTCAAGCGGTTGATTCCACTCTGACGGTAAATCTCCAATTTTTCCATCGTGAGTGTTCCGGGATTCGCCTCGATCGTCACCTCCGCAAACGGAGAGACATCAAAGCAGGAGTGAATCACCGCAAACAGCTCCTCAATCAGCTCCGGTGGAAGAATCGAAGGGGTTCCTCCGCCGACAAAGATCGTATCCACCTGATAATCGGCAAAGCTTCCGCTCTGCCCGTAAATCTCTTCAATCAGCTTCTCGATATATCCCCGGTAACTGCGCTCCGGTGCCGAAAACGACAGGAAATCGCAGTAGGCACACTTGCGAATGCAGAACGGGATATGAATATACAATTCCAGTTTTTTCTTTTTGTTAATTCCGTTGTTACCCTTATTTTCCATACTCTCTTACTTCCAGACACCTCAAGCAAAGCTCAATCCATACTACAATTCAAGTCGACGCTCACGGAGACTTGGCGCGTGATTCCGGTTCGCTTACTGACATCTTCCCACCAGAATCACTGCGCACTCACGCAAAGCGTATCATTCGCTCTACTCGTTGTCCAGCTTCAGCACACTCATAAACGCCTTCTGCGGAATCTCTACGTTTCCGACCTGACGCATGCGCTTCTTTCCTTCCTTCTGCTTCTCAAGCAGTTTCTTCTTTCGGCTGATATCGCCACCGTAACACTTTGCAAGCACATCCTTGCGCATTGCCTTGACGGTCTCACGCGCAATGATCTTGCCACCGACTGCCGCCTGAATCGGGATCTCAAACAGATGACGCGGAATCTCATCCTTGAGCTTCTCGCACATCTTGCGTCCGCGCTCGTAGGCAGAACCGGAGAAGACGATGAAGGACAGAGCGTCGACCTCTTCCTTGTTGATCAGGATATCAAGTTTCACAAGCTCGGACTGCTCATAGCCCTTGAGCTCGTAGTCAAATGACGCATAACCGCGGGAGCGGGACTTCAGTGCGTCAAAGAAATCGTAGATGATCTCATTGAGCGGAAGATCATACTTGAGGAGTGCACGTCCGCCCTCAATGTACTCGGTATCCTTGTAGATGCCACGGCGCTCCTGACAGAGCGTCATGATCGCGCCGACAAACTCGGTCGTCACCATGATCTCCGCGCTCACAACCGGCTCCTCCATGTACTCGATCTCAGACGGGTCCGGCATATTCGACGGGTTCGTCAGGTCGATGATATCGCCATTTTTCTTGTGTATCCGGTACACAACGCTCGGTGCCGTCGTCACAAGATCGAGGTTATACTCGCGCTCAAGACGCTCCTGAATGATCTCAAGATGCAGAAGACCGAGGAAACCACAGCGGAAACCGAAACCAAGTGCGATCGAGGTCTCCGGCTCGAAGAACAGCGAAGCGTCGTTGAGCTGAAGCTTCTCGAGGGCGTCACGCAGATCGTTGTAGCGCGCACCGTCTGCCGGGTAAAGACCACAGTAAACCATCGGCGTTACCTTCTTGTAACCCGGAAGCGGACTCTCACACGGTCTGTCGGCATCCGTGATCGTATCTCCGACTCTCGTATCCTTCACGTTCTTGATGCTCGCGGTGATATATCCTACCATTCCGGCGGAGAGCTCCTCACACGGGATGAACTGACCTGCGCCGAAATATCCAACCTCTACAACCTCTTCTTCCGCTCCGGTCGCCATCATGCGAATCTTCGTTCCCTTCTTCACGGAACCCTCGCGAACACGGCAGAAAATGATAACGCCCTTGTAAGAATCGTACAGGGAGTCAAAGATCAGCGCCTGAAGCGGAGCCTGCGGATCGCCGTTCGGAGCCGGAATCTTGTGAACGATCGCCTCAAGCACATCCTCCACATTCAGACCGGTCTTTGCAGAGATGCGCGGTGCATCGTGAGCCTCAAGACCGATCACATCCTCAATCTCATTTGCCACCCAGTCCGGGCGCGCACTCGGAAGATCGACCTTGTTGATAACCGGGAAGACTTCCAGATCATGATCGAGCGCCAAGTATACGTTTGCAAGCGTCTGCGCCTCGATTCCCTGTGCTGCATCGACAACAAGAATCGCTCCGTCGCAGGCTGCAAGGCTTCTCGATACCTCATAGTTAAAGTCAACGTGTCCTGGTGTGTCAATCAGGTTGAAAATATACTCCTCGCCATCCTTCGCACGGTAGACGGTGCGCACCGCCTGAGACTTGATTGTGATTCCTCTCTCTCTCTCAAGATCCATATTGTCAAGAACCTGAGACTGCATCTCTCTGCTCGTCAGAAGACCTGTCATCTCGATGATGCGGTCTGCGAGCGTGGATTTGCCGTGGTCAATATGTGCGATAATACAGAAATTGCGGATCTTACTCTGGTCCATTACTGCCATAAAAAATATTCCTCTCTCTCGTACTGCCTGTGCCCGCTCCACAAAATAAATGGAACCCGGGAACTCATTCTAATTTATAATCATAGCATTTTTTCATTTTCCTTGCAACACCATATCCAAAACTTCCGCCAGCACACTCATCGCATTCACAGCTTCCTCCCCGGTGTTTGTCTGCGCGCCGACCTCAATCAGTGCTGACCGCGGTCTCACATGAAGGTTGTAGCGCAGACTCTTTAGATAGATCTTTCGGGTAAATCCCGGCGCCCTCTGCGCGCAGGCAAGCTGAAGCTGAAAACTGAAGGCGAGGTTCTCTTTCAAATACGGATTTGGCAGATAGGAAATCGGACCGTCCTGAGTCTGGCTCATCCCCTGAAAAAACATGATATTTGCCGTCGGTTTCCCGTCAACCTCGCTCACAAGATGAACATTCTCGCCAACCCCGTCGCGGTGCACATCGAGAACGACCTGAATCGTCGGATTTTCCTCGAGAATCCGCGTGATTCCATCGAGCGCATAGGTGTAGGCGCGACTTCGGTCAAGGCTTCCGCCCTCCATATCATACGGTGTCGTGTCGTGGATCACGTTCCAGCCCCGCTCCCGCAAGAGTCCCGCAAGGATCTCCCCGATCGCCGTCACCCTCGCGGACGGGTTTCCGGGGCCGAAATCCCGATACGTCTCCTGCGAGTGGGTGTGATAGATCAGAATCTGGGGAACTGAGCCGTCCTGCTGTAATGTCAGATCAGTGTCGAGAAATGCATTCACATTCATCAGATCCGCTCCCGCGACCGTCGACGAATGAACAATGTAAAAATGCTTCATCATCGTCTCATAATCCGCAAACACCTCCCGCGCAGACTCGACCCTCTGCTCCCGCGACCTTGTTCCCTGATCCGAGTTTTCTTGTTCCGTGTTCTCCTGTCCCGGGTTTTCCTGACCTGAATTCTCCTGTTTTGTAGGTTCTTGATTCAGGGGGACCTGATCTGGATTTACCAGATTCGGTTCTGGCGCAGACTCGCCTTCCTCCCCGGTATTTGTCGCCACGCCCTCTCGATGTATCGGATTGTCCTCAGATTTCCCCCCGATCTCTCCGACTCCTCCATTCGAATTCTCAGAATGATTGTCCTCAGAAGACAAAAACAGGTATCCGTATGTATCATACGCATACCTGTATCTCTGATAAACCGCATAGGCGGGGTCATTTCCCCTCTGCCACGGCATTGCCACTGCCGGTTTTGCAGTCGGAAAACGAAGCTGAATCAGTGCCAGAAAGAGGACATAAACCGCCTGTGCCAGCCATTCACTCAAAACGAACAATTTCCTTTTTCAAACGCTTCATAATCTTCTTCTCAAGTCTGGATATGTACGACTGCGAGATTCCCATCAGATCTGCAACCTCTTTCTGCGTCATCTCCGTCCCCTCCGCATTCTTGAGTCCGTAGCGGAGTTCCACAATCCTCTGCTCCCGCGGGCTGAGTTTCCCGACTGCGATTTTCAACAACTCCTTCTCCGTCTCATCCTCAAGTCCCCGGTAAATCACATCCTCATCCGTTCCCAGAATGTCAGAGAGCAGAAGCTCATTTCCATCCCAGTCGACATTGAGCGGTTCATCGATCGAGACCTCAAGACGCGTCTTGTTGTTGCGCCGTAAATACATCAGAATCTCATTCTCAATACAACGGGACGCATAGGTCGCGAGTTTGATGTTTTTATCGGGATTGAACGTGTTGATCGCCTTGATCAGACCGATCGTTCCGATTGAGATCAGATCCTCGACGCCGACGCAGGTGTTGTCAAATTTCTTTGCGATATAGACGACGAGACGCAGATTGTGCTCAATCAGCTCTGCCCTTGCCTCCCTCTCCTCCTCCGTCCCGAGTCGGGAAATCATCTCTGCCTCCCGCTTCGCATCGAGCGGTGCCGGAAGGATATCTGCTCCACCGATATAGTGAATCTCTCCCTGTCTCTGCCAGAGCATCGTTGTGAATGTCGGAACTGCCTTAAACTGAAACCGATTGGAAACTGCAACCTTTACTACCATTCTCATATCCTCCCTCTCTCATCCCGAAATATTTTTGAATTTCTTTCGCTTTCTCCATTCAACAGCATTTCGTATTCCCCGCATGAGGAGAGCGGTTCTCGACTCAGAGCGATCCACGGATGAGAGATCCGGCAGATCAACTGCCCTCGCCTTCGCACCTCCATCTCATCCATCCGAATCCCGGGAAGCATTCCCTGACTTTGCCCGACACTCGAAAACGGGATGTAAATCACCCCTGCGACTTTCTCGCAAAACCCTCTGCATGCCCGTGCCGTCACGACGTGAACCGGCTGGTTTCCGTAAGGCTCGCGGAGTCGATTTCCGGTGTCAAAAAGCGCCCGAATCGTCTTTTCCCTTCCCCGATACTTTAATGTCACCTCATAGAACAGACGACTCTCCCCGATCAAACGAGAGACGGTTTTGCTCACAATCATGCTGAAAAGCACAAGCCCTGCCCCCGCTCCCACAACAATGCCCGCTCTCATGTGCTCAGAAGAAATGCCAGTGCCATCCAACGATAACAGGGAAACAACTCCTCCAGTCAGCAAGGCTCCCGCCAAAAGGGAGAACAGTCGGCAAATCAAGATTCCCATGCCCTGATAGCCAAACGCAATCAGCACCATTCCCGTGCTCACAAGCCCCAGCGTGATTCCTCGCTCAAGCCACAGCGGAATCCCTCTCAAATAGACGGCGATGCACGCCCAACACGCGCCAAATCCCGCCGATGCGGTTATCCGAAATACTTTTTTTAAATTCCATACGCCTCCCGGAATGCCACTCCATGTCCCGATCTGCTCACACAGAAGAAGGACGATCAGATCCATGATCAGATTTAAGAGAAAAAACAAATCCAGATAAAGGATCATATCGGACACTCCCTTAAAGGCTTTCGGAATGACTCTGATTATACGCATTTCCAGAAAAAATTTTTGTCAAACAGAGGACGGAAATTTCCTTTTTTGCACGACAAAAAAAGACAGGAACCTCAATCTTTTGAGATTCCTGTCTCTTAATCTTCCCATTCTAACGCTCTTTGCGACTATTTTTGTCGATTTTTCCGATCGACATCTTAATCACATTCTGCGATCTGTGATTCATACTTTACAATTTTCTATGCAATCATAATCATGCAATCCGAACTTATCTCTTATTCTTCTTTAAGAAATCCGGGATGTTGATCGGGTTGTCATGGTTGATCGGACGGTAAACCGGTCTGGTTGCGTTCTGCTGGTTGCCCATTCCGATCTGCGGGCCTGCACTCTGCGGATTGCTAAAGCCGATCTGCGGACCTGCATTCTGGGTGGTTCCCATTCCAATCTGCGGGCCAACGTTCTGAGCCGGTCTCGTTGCAGCGGTCTGCTGTGCTACGGTCTGAGCACTTGCATCTACCTTATTCTGTAAGAAAACCGGAACTGTATTACGGCTTGCCTGTGCGGTTGCAGTTGCTCCAAAGTTATTCATTGCACTGCTTACCGGAGTCGTCTTTGCGGAAGCGTCCAGTCCGGTTGCGATTACAGTAATCGTAGCCTCATCCTGTGCGTTCTCATCGTACATTGCACCGAAGATGATGTTTGCATCATCGCCAGCCAGCTCCTGAACGTAGCTTGCTGCGTCGTTTGCCTCGATCAGGCTGATATCGCCGGAAATGTTGATGATAACATGGCTTGCGCCCTCGATCGTGGTCTCGAGAAGCGGGCTTGCAACTGCCTGCTTAACAGCCTCGATTGCCTTGTCGTCGCCCTTTGCATGACCGATACCGATGTGAGCGATGCCCTTGTCGGTCATAACGGTCTGTACATCTGCGAAATCCAGGTTGATCAGACCCGGAACGTTGATCAGGTCGGTGATGCCCTGTACAGCCTGCTGAAGAACCTCATCTGCCTTCTTCAGTGCATCCGGCATCGTGGTACGACGATCTACGATCTCAAGCAGTTTGTCGTTCGGGATCACGATCAGGGTATCTACGCTTGCCTTCAGGTTCTCAATACCAGCCAGTGCATTGTTCATGCGGGCTCTTGCCTCAAAACGGAACGGCTTGGTCACAACGCCAACCGTAAGAATTCCCATATCCTTTGCAATCTTTGCGATCACCGGAGCTGCACCGGTACCAGTACCGCCACCCATTCCGCAGGTAACGAATACCATGTCTGCACCCTTGAGTGCCTGAGAGATCTCCTCAGAGCTCTCCTCTGCTGCCTTCTGTCCGATCTCCGGCTTTGCGCCTGCTCCAAGACCCTTCGTCAGCTTCTCACCGATCTGCATTGCGGTCGGAGCTTTACAGAACTGAAGAGCCTGCTTGTCCGTATTGATTCCGATAAATTCAACTCCTGCAATATTCTCATCCACCATGCGGTTCACGGCATTATTTCCAGCTCCGCCGACACCAACCACAATAATTCTGGCAGAATTCTCTGCTTCATTTATTTTAATCTCCAACAAGACTTTGTCCTCCTTAATCTCTCTAAAAGCTCCTAAATCGTAACACTTTTGTAATATTTTTTAAAACTCGCCTATCTAATACTATATGTGATTTCTTTAAAAATATCAACCTCTAATTTGCAGAATTTATGTAAAAATTTTGTTGATTCTTCGTTTTTTCTTCCATACAATCCGACAGAAGTCGACTTTGTTCGAGTACACTTTCCTCGAATCCACACCATGAATCGACAAACTCCACCAGATCTGTCACTCACACCCTTCCAACTAACTCTATATCACAATTCGTACATTCGGCACTTGACGCCACTTCGCAGCCATCGTGATCACACATTCTCAAACCCGTACTGACGCACTCATCTGTCTGCTAACGCAGGCGGTTTGCTATGCTCTCGGCTTAAACGCATACATCGCATTCAGATTTCCCTCATCATAGGTGTCAAGGTAAAGCGTCCCGCTGAGTCCCACAATCTGAGGCATGATATCACTCAGCTCCGAAATCTTGCCGTTGAGATCATTATTCCCGCCGAGAACCACATCGATGTCCCCGATATGAAGGGTAGTGCTTCCATTTGAGGAAAAACGGATCTGGTCACTCTCAATCTTATAGATCGAGAGCACCTGCGTCAGATTCAGAATGTCCGAAAAAATCTGGGCGCTCTCAACCGGAAGTTTCTCATAGAGCACGATATGACCGAACTTGAGTCCGGTGATCTCGGGAATTCCGGGCAGTTTCTCACTCGCACTCTCGACGATGATGCCATCCTTATCGAAATACATGTAACTGCTCATGTAGGAGACACAGCCCACCATACTCTTCTCATAGACGATGATGTCGATCTGGGACATACTGCGAAAGACAATCTTGTAATCCTCCACAAACGGGATCTTCTTGTGAGGCTCAAACCGATCCTTCAAATAACAGATTCCACTGTTTCTGCTCAGCGAATCCGGAAACAGCATCTCCACAATCTGATCCGAATCATACTTCTTGTTTCCCGTCACTGTAATGTCCGTGATCTTCACAGACAGAAAAAGAATGACCAGAAACAGCGCAGTGATCCCCACCGCGCTGAACCAGACTCTCTTTCTTCCAAATCCCTCTCTCATTTTCTGCCCGTTCCTCGATTCCTATGTTCTACAAACTTTTCCTAGCATAACTCTGCAATGAACTGCCACATCTGAAGTCTCTGTTTCCTATGTCACCAGGCGTGATACTCTGCAATTTTTATAGAAAGTCACCTAGAGACATCTCTTTCCTCCAGTAATATGGCGACTTTGCCAAATGGCTCTGTGGCAGGAAGTCACTGCAAACCCGTGTGAGACGTCGGTGCTTAGGTTGCGTAGTTTGCAACCTTATGCACCGTTACGTCGAACCCGGAGCAAAAGCGCGTTTGCAGGACTTTTCTTGCCATCAGAGCCCTTCTATCTTCATCACAAATCAAGCTAACCATCTTACTCCCAAAGCGCAATCTCCGCCCCAACTTGCGCGAGATCCCGGCTGATATCCTCATACCCTCGGCTGATGTGCTCATAGCCCTCGACAATCGTCTCTCCCTCCGCCGTGAGCCCTGCGACAACGAGAGCCGCGCCTCCGCGCAGATCCTTTGCCTGCACGCGCGCACCGTGAAGCGGACGCTGTCCGCGGACTCTCGCAAATCTGTCCTCTATTATAATAGATGCCCCCAATTTGCGCAATTCCTCCGCGCAAGAAAAACGCTTTTCAAACACATTTTCCTGAATCCGCCCTTCCCCGCTCGCAGACGCCAGCACTGCCATCATCACCGGCTGAAGATCCGTCGGAAACTCGGGATAGGGTCCCGTCGAGAAATCGCAGGCTCTTGCTCTTCCCTGCATCCTCGCCACAAGTCCCTCGGGCGAAACCGCAATCTCCATCCCCATTCTCTCAGCAAGCCTCAGACTCTTCTCCATATGAAAGACCGGTGCTCCACATAGCCTCACTTTCCCGCCACTGCAAAGAAGCGCCCCGAGATACGTTCCCGCGACAATCCGATCTCCGTCGATCGCAAACGTCGTATCGTGAAGCGGAACTCCGCCCTCAATCAAGATACACGCCGTTCCTCCGCCCGTGATCTTCGCTCCCATACTGCAAAGGAAATCGCAGAGCATCTCGATCTCCGGCTCTCTTGCTCCCCCGATGATCCGCGTCGCCCCGGGCACAGGCACAGATGCCAGAATCGCATTCTCCGTCGCCCCGACACTCGGATACGGAAAACGAATCATCGCCGGATGAAGATGATTTGCAAAAACTCCGATCTGCTCCCCCTCTGTGCGAACCTGAGCGCCAAGCGCACGAAACGCATCGAGATGGAGATTGACCGGGCGATTTCCAAGGCAACATCCTCCCGGATGCCTGCTGACTGCAAGCCCAAATCTACCAAGCAGAGGACCGAGAAGCATGACGGAGGAACGCATCTGTCCCGACATCGCACACGGCACAGGTACCGGTTCCGCATCAGACGCATCAATCACCGCAGTGTGCCCCTCAAGCGCACAACGACACCCCAAATACTCCAATATCCCCATCATACAGATCACATCCTGTATAATGGGGACATTTGTTATCACGGTGGTTCCGCGGTGAAGAAGTGCTCCCGCCATAATCGGAAGCACTCCATTTTTGGAACCCTGTATGCGGATTTCTCCATTCAGACCATGCCGGCCCTGGATACGAATGACAGACAATACAATCCCTCCCGATGCCTCCGTCTATATTCCTATCCTATGTAGATCAGCCTGGAAACGTTTTTCTTTCGACGCACAAAATAAATGATATCCAGCCCAACAGCACAATAAGTTCTAAGTGCAATTAAACTATGCGTTATGCGCGCTCGAGCTTAATCTGATTCGAGACACTGAGCACAAGCCCCATCTCAATCATCAAAAAGAGCACCGAGGTACCTCCGTAACTGATAAACGGAAGCGTGATTCCCGTATTCGGGATCGTGTTCGTCACAACCGCAATGTTTAAGATTACCTGAATGGCAATGTGCGCCATCACGCCGACCACCAGCATCGCGCCAAACAGATCCGGTGCATTGTTCGCAATCACCATACAGCGGTAAATCATGAACATGAAAATCAGGATCACTGACACCGCTCCAAACAGTCCAAGCTCCTCACAGATGATCGAGAAAATCATATCGTTCTGCGCCTCCGGCACAAAGCCGAGCTTCTGGATGCTCTCGCCGAGTCCTTTTCCGAAAAGTCCGCCGGAACCGATCGCATAGAGTCCCTGAAGCACCTGATAACCGCCCTCCTGCGCATACTGGGTCGGGTCAAGCCAGACATGGATACGCTTCATCTGATAGGCGTGCAGGATGTTCATTTTCTCCAGAAACGGCTCCCAGAACTGCGCGGTGAAGATGAGCGCAAAGGCTCCGACTCCACTGCACAGAAAGATCGCATAGCGCTTGCAGGCAACAAAGAGCATCACAACTGCAATTCCGAGAATAATCACTCCGGAACTTAAGTTGTTGAGACCTACGATCGCGGCAATCGGAAATGCCAGAAACATCATCTGAATCATTCCCCTCCAGGTATTGAGCTTGTTGACATGTTTGACGACATAGGCCGCGAGAAAGACGATCAGGGCGACTTTCGCAAACTCGGTCGGCTGGAAACTGAACATTCCAACTCCGAGCCAACGCTTCTTTCCGTTGATCTCTTTTCCGACAAGGGTTACCGCAATCATCAGCACATAAGAGAGCAGATATCCGAGCATCGACAATCTCTGAAACCAGCGATAATCCATCTTGGAAATGATAATTGCTACAAGAAGACCTCCAACTGCAATCACAAACTGACGCTTCAGAAAGTATGTGGAATCCCCCTTCTGTGTCAACTGCGCAGTGTAAGAGCTGGCGCTGTAAATCATCACAAGACCGAACGCCATCAGAAAAATCACGCAGAACAACAGGCTGTAATCATAAAAACGCCTGACTTTCTTTTTCTTTGCCATGGGGGTCCTCCTAATTTCTTTGATGTGCGCTCAAAAACAGGCATAAAAAGATTCTGAGCGCACATCTTGTGTTTCAAGTTTCTTTTCAAATCTTTTTTTCAGATCTCAAATCTTTTTTCAGCTTCTTCTTTCAGCTTCTTCTTTTCCGGATCTTAGAGATTTCTCACGCACTCCTTAAAGATCTCGCCTCTCTGCTCGTAGTTGTCGAACATGCCCCAGCTCGCACATGCCGGTGAGAGAAGCACATTGTCACCTGCATTTGCGTAAGCGGCGCAGACACGGACAGCCTCCGGCATATCCTCCGCATACATGATCTCCGTAAATCCGTGCTTTCTCGCACACTCTGCGATCTTGTCACGGGTCTGACCGATCAGCACGAGATATTTGACCTTGTTGCCAAATTCCTCGATCCACTCGTCATACTCGTTGTGCTTGTCGTATCCGCCTGCAATCAGAACCGTCGGGCCCGGCATTGCGCGGATTGCCTGAATCGCTGCATCCGGATTCGTTCCCTTGGAATCGTTGTAGTAACGCACGCCTGCACGCTCCAAAACAAACTCAATTCGATGCTCAACTGCCTTGAATGACTTGACTGCCTTGCGGATCAGATCCATCGGAACGCCGATGCGGATCGCCATTGCAACTGCTGCCATCACATTCTCATAGTTGTGCTTTCCGAGAAGCTGAAGATCATGAACGTTCACGATCTCCTCGGTCTTTCCGTCATGCGCATACATGATCAGATCGCCGTCGAGATACATGCCGGACTTGAGCTTCTGGGTGCTCGAGAACCAGAATACGCTCGGCTTGCGGTCTTCCTTCTCGCCAAACTCTCTCAGAACCGGATCGTCGTAGTTGAGCACTACGCAGTCCTTCTCGGTCTGATTCTCGGTGATACGCTCCTTCACAGCGATGTAGTTCTCCATCGTTCCGTGACGGTTCAAGTGATCCGGTGTGATGTTCAGAATTGCGCTGACATTCGGGTGGAAATCCATGATTGTCTCGAGCTGGAAGCTGGAGACCTCAGCGACGGTCACAGACTTCTCCGTCGTCTCAAGTGCCGTCTCGGTGTAAGGAATTCCGATGTTTCCAACCACAAAAACCTCATCAAAATACGTCTTCATAATCGCGCCGGTCAGTGCCGTCGTCGTCGTCTTTCCGTTCGTTCCGGTGATCGCAACCAGTTTGCCCTTTGACACATGATAAGCCAGCTGAATCTCACTCCAAATCGGAATCTTTGCGTCATCGAGAACCGGTACAAACGGCGCATCGAGCGGGATACCCGGGCTGATGATCGACAGCTCCACGCCAACAAGATCGGTGCGAGACAGAGGTCCAAGGACGATTGTCAGCTTGTCATCCTCCTCAAAATTTTTCCGAATCTTCTCCGGGTCCAGTTTCTCATTTCCATCATAGAGCACAACCTCCCCACCCATTTTCAGGAGAAGTTTTGCCGCAGAGATTCCACTTTTTCCACAACCTGCCACTAATACTTTCTGACTGCTCATGTACATTTCCTCCTAATTTCAAGTTGACGTTCTAAATTCGTTCGTATCTTGTGTGTTCGTATCTTGTATGTTCGTATCTCGTGTGTTCACATCTCATTCGTTCGTATTTCTTCGTAATCTCGTCGACATTTTGACTTTACAGACCAAGATACGCTACGAGACAGAGAAGAGCCGTAACGGTGGAAAATACTGCCACCACTCTCGTCTCTGACCAACCACACAGTTCAAAGTGATGATGAATCGGAGCCATCTTGAAAATTCGTTTTCCCTTTGTCGCCTTGAAGTAGCTGACCTGCATGATGACGGAGAGTACCTCCACCAGATAGATCAGACCGATGATCGGGATGAACAACGGCATCTGCATCATAAATGCACTCGAAGCCACAAATCCGCCGAGTGCGAGAGAACCGGTGTCTCCCATGAACACTTTCGCCGGATAGACGTTAAACAGAAGGAAACCGAGAAGACTTCCCACGACGGCACCGGTGATTGGGCTGATTCCGCTGTTCTCCCCGATCGCAATGATCGTCAGAAACGTCGCAACGAGAATCGTCACGCTCGTGCACAGTCCATCCTCTCCGTCCGTAAAGTTCACGCCGTTATCCGTTCCGAGGACAACAAAAAATACAAAAGGAATAAACAGAATTCCCAGGCTCACATAATATCCGTGTTCAAAGCCTCCGGTAAACGGGATCAGCATTGAAGTTCCGACCTCGCCGGAATGAATCAGATACCAGACAAAAATGCCGGTAATCACAAACTGACCGATCAGCTTCTGGATCGGGTTGAGTCCCTCCGAGCGCTTCATCACGATCTTGATGTAATCATCCAGAAATCCGATGATACCAAATCCGACTGTCACAAACAGCACCGGAATGATCTTCGGGTAATCTTTCATGTAAAACAGCGACGTAATCACAATCGCTGCAAGAATCACAAGACCTCCCATCGTCGGTGTTCCCTGCTTCTTCAAATGCGCCTGCGGACCATCCAGGCGAACCTGCTGTCCGAATTTCAGCTTGTGAAGAAACGGGATCACGATCGGGCAGAGAATTGCGCTGATCGCAAAGGCAATAATAATCGCTAATATCGTTTCGTTAATCATAGTGCACTCCTATCGGTTATGTAGTCTGTCCGTCAAACCAGACATCGTATAGTATACGTCTTTTTATTTGAATAATCAAGTTTCAGTTCACGCGTTGCACAAACTGGTATCAAATTTGCTGATGCTTCGCATTTCAGCTCAGCCCTGCTTTACTCCAATCATCCCTGCTTTACTCCAAGATAGGGCAAAATGTTCTGAAAAAGATCGGCAATGACCGGAGCCGCAATCGTTCCGCCGTAATAGATTCCCTGCGGTTCATCGATCGTGATCAGCGCAATCACCTGCGGATCTGGTGCAGGCGCAAACCCGAGAAACGAGGAGATGTATTTTTTTCGACTTCGCGGAAGTTTCTCGGAGGTCGCCGTCTTTCCGCCGATCCGATAACCCTCGACCGAGGCTTTCTTTCCGCTTCCCTCTGCGACAACCTGCTCAAGCACATAGCGAAGCGTCTCACTCGTCTGCTCCGAGAGAATCTGCCCCTTCTCCTTCCATGAAAACTCCTGAACCTGTGTCCCGTCCGCGCTCACAGCACGCACCCCAAAATGAGGTGTGACCCTGCGCCCGCCGTTTACAAGGGAGGCCACCGTCGTGATCAGCTGAATCGGTGTGATCTGAAACGACTGTCCGAATGAGACTGTCGCAAGCTCGACCGGTCCCATATTTTCTCTGCGGTGCATGATCGTTCCGGCTTCTCCCGGCAGATCAATCCCGGTCTTTCCCCGAAGACCAAACTGCTCAAAATAATCGACGTAACGGTCAACGCCGAGTCTCTGCCCCACATCGATAAAGACCGGATTGCACGAGTTCATCGCACCCTGAAGAAAAGTCTCTGATCCGTGCCCGCCGACCTTGTGACAGCGGATTTTTCGATCCTCGACAACGCGAAAGCCCGGGCACGAGAACATGTCATTCAGCGTGACAACTCCGGCTTCAAGCCCTGCACTTGCCGTGATGATCTTAAACGTCGATCCCGGCTCATAGGTGTCGTTGATCGCCGGATTTCTCCACATTTGATTCAAGAGTTCCTGTCTCTCCTTCGAGGAGAGCACAGCTTGCTCCGTGCCCACGGAATTTCCCGAATTTTCTGCACTCTCAGACTTCTCTGGGACACTTTTCACAGTTCCGTCCAAGGTCCTTTGCGAGAGAATCTCCTCCGTCAGCGTAAACGGCTGATTCAAATCGAACTCGGGAACGTTTGCCATCGCGAGAATCTCCCCGTTTTGCGGGTTCATGACGATCATCGAGACCTTTTTTGCGCCTTTCTGCTCCATCGCAAGCGTTGCAAGCTGTTCGGCATACTTTTGAATATTCACATCAAGGCTGATCTGAAGATCCATGCCGGCAACCGGCTCAATCCGGTCCTCAAACGCATTTTCGAGTTCGACCCCCTTCGCATCCGTCATCGTCAGAATCGTCCCATTCGTTCCCTTGAGCACGGACTCATACTGAACCTCAAGACCGATGATGCCCTGATTGTCCCCTCCGGTAAATCCGAGCACCTTTGATGCGAGGGAGCCAAACGGATAGGTTCGCCGGTAATCCTCATCGACCTTGACGCCAGCAAGGTGGAAGGCACGGATGCGATCGCCGACCTCCTTCTCGACATTCGTCCGGATGATCTCGCGCGAGCTTCGCTTCTCAACGCGCGTCCGCACCGTCTCCTCCTCCATCTCAAGCTCTCTTGTCAGCGTTTCAATCACGAGTTCCCGGTCTTCGACCTGATTATAGATGACTGAGATTGTGCACACAGTCCGGTTATCCGCAATCACGACTCCGTTTGCATCGAGAATCCGCCCGCGGGCAGCCTTGATCTTGCGCTCCCTCTGGTGAAGATCCTCCGCCATCTGACTGTACTGCACAGAGCAAAAAAGCATCAGATAAACAAGCCGTCCTGTGAGTCCCACCATGCACAGGCACAGCAAAACACACAGGACGGCAATTTTTTTCCGATGACGGGTCATCATGAAATTAGAACCTCTCCCGAGCACTCATCATTACAGAATATGGCAAACATTCCATTTTAGAACTCGTTACCGTTCAGAAAATTCTTATTCTTATCTATTCTTATCCATGTACAAAAAAGCGTTACTCCGCCTCTGCACTCGGATCAGAACCTGATTCGGATTCTCCCTCAGCACTCTCCGGGTTCTCCGTCTCGGAAACCTGAGAAGCCTCTGCGGTCTCTTCTCCCGGCGTCTCCGCCTCCGTGCTCACACTCACCTGAGCGCTCACATCCGGCAGGGACTCCACATCGATCTCCTCATTTCCCGGTTCAATCACAATCTCTGTCTCGGAAGTCTCTGCTCCCTCCGGCATATTGTCCGGAATTCCGTTTCCACCATCAGCAGAATCCACATACTCATCGGTATCGTAGATCTTCGTCTCCTCCGGCACAGTCTCTGCCGGGGTTCCGTTGTTGTCCGTGATTCCCTCTGCGCCCGGAAGCTGGGCGGCAAGTGACTCATCGACATTCTGTACATCCACAGACGGGAAGACATTCATATACGGAAGGATGTCCTGCATGATATTGGCAAACACACCTGCTGCATAGGAGCTGTGTGCCTGATCCTCCACATGAGGCTCATCGATCGTCACATAGACGAGAACCTGCGGATCGTCCGCCGGGGCAAATCCACAGAACGAGAGCAGGTAATTTCCCTGTCTTCTCGGAATCTTCTCTGCGGTTCCGGTCTTTCCCGCAATGTCATAGCCGGCAACTGCGGCTGCCTTTCCGGTACCTTCATTGACGGTGCGGAAAAGCGCATGCTTGATAAACGTGCTCGTCGACTCCGATACGGTCTCGCGCACGAGCTTCGGCTCGATTTTCTTGACCACAGAACCCTGCTCATCCAGAATCTGTCTGACCACATGGGGTTCATAGTAGGAACCGCCGTTGATGACCGAACAGTATGCCGCTGCCATCTGAATCATCGTACAGTTGTAGCCCTGTCCGAATGAGTTCGTCGCAAGCTCAACCGGTCTCAAATTCTGCGCATCGTAGATCAGATTCTTCGTATCTGCCTCACCCGGAAGATCAATTCCGGTCTTTGCACCGAAACCGAACATCTTCTGATATTTGGAGAACAGCGAAGCCCCGCTCTTTGCCACGATCTGCATCATTGCATCGTTGCAGGACTGCATCAGCGTCTCCTCAAGTGTCAGAACACCGTGTCCGCCTCGTCTCCAGGCATCGCACTTGATCTGGACACCGGCAACCTCCTGAGAACCGTCACAGAAAAATGTATCGTTCTGGGAAATGATTCCCTCCTCGAGTGCCGTTGCCACAGTGAAAATCTTCGACGGGGAACCCGGCTCATAGGTATCACTGATGCAGTAGTTTCTCCAAATCTGGTTCCATGCGACCTGCTGGCCAAAGGAGCGAATCTCATCATCGGTGTAATAAGAGCGCACCTGATCCTGCGTGATCGGGGTCTCCTCCTTGTGCTTTCGATTCCAGGTCGCCGTCGCCTCTTTCAGACCGAACTGCCAGATCTGATCATCATTGAAACGATCGCCGATCACACGCGGATTGTTCAGATCAAACGTGCTTCCACTCGCCATCGCGAGAACCTCCGCGGTATCCGGGTCCATGACGACAACGCCGATCTGCTTCGAGCCGGTCTGCTGTTCCCACTCCTGAATCCGCTTCTCGACGGCATTCTGAATATTGACATCGATCGTCGACACGACGGTGTTGCCGTTTGTCGCCGGTTTGATCACTCGCTCGAGGTTGGAATCATCGTTTAAGTATCCGTACTCGCGTCCGTTTGTTCCGATCAGGGAACTGTTGTAGGACTGCTCAATTCCTCCAAGTCCGCTGTCCGTGCCGGAAAATCCGATCACGTTGCAGGCGAGGGAATTGTACGGATAAAGTCTGCGGTACTCATCCTCAAACCACACGCCCTTTACGCGTGCCTTCGAGTCTGCCTTCGCATTCGCCTGATTCGTCTCCTTCTGATAATTCTCAAAGTTTTCCTTATCGTCATAGGAGAGTTTTCTCGCATAGCGGATGTACGCCTTGTCTTTATTCTCCGTGATCAGCGTGCGGATCGTATTCTCATCATATCCAAAGATGTTCACCAGCGCCTGCACCGAGGCATCCAGATAATTCTCCTCTTTCGACATGATCTGTTGCGGATCGATGATCAGGTTGTACACCTTCTCCGTCGTCGCCAGATACGTTCCGTTGCGGTCGACAATGTCTCCGCGCCGATACGGGATCACACGGCTGTCATACGACTGCTGTGCCAGCACAATCTGCGTGTATTTGTCCTGATTTTCCGTGATAATCGAGTACAGTCTCCATGTCACAGCCACCGCAAGAAGGAGGATGATGATTCCCGTCATCGCCAGCTTCTCCTGCATGTATCTCACAAAAATCCGCTTCTTTCCGGAATTCTTTGCATTTGAAGCGGAGGACGTTCTTGAATCCTCCCCCTGATTTCCTGCGCCACCTGAATATCCGGAACTTGAGTATCCAGAACCTGAATATCCGGTGCGACCGCTATTTCTGTTGTTGTCTCTCATGTTGACTGCGCCTGTATTTCTTATGTTGCTGTTATTTCTCCGAACACCTGCATTTCTTGCATTGCCCGTAACTTTCGCACTGCTGATCGTTCTGGCTCTGCCGGTAGATCTGACTGCCCGACCACCGCCAACGCGATCTCTGCCACTGTTCATCGTTCTGCCATTTGTCTGGTTTCCCGCAGTGCCCGGATTGCGATTGCCGTTATTGTTATAATTAGTATTGCCGTTGCTGCGATCTCTGCTGTTCGTATTTCTGTTGCTACTGTTTCTGTTATTACTGTTGTTACTGCTATTGTTCCTGTCGTTACCGTTTCTGTTATTACTATTGTTGTTGCTCGTTCTGTTATTGCTAACTCTACTGTTTTTGCTGGTGTTTTTGTTATTGCTCGTATTGCCGGTACGATTTTTATTCCTTTTTCCGGACTGATTCCGGGCATTCTTTCTGGAATCAGTGTTTCGGGATGTCCTCATTCTGTTTTACGTACTCGCTTTCTTTTTTGTCGTACAGACGAACCTGATCTCGGTTCGCATATACCATCCCCAGCTCTTCCGTCGCAACCTTATAGATATGATCCAGATCAACTGATGTGTTGATTCTCGTCTGAAGCGCATCGTTCTCCGATTTCAGGCTCTCCACTTCCTGCTCCAGCTTCTCAATGTTGTGGATTCTTCCCGTAATCGTAGACTGCACCTGCAGATAGCTCACACAGATATAGAGTGCGCTCATCGCTGCAACCGTCAATGCAAGAACGTAAGGCACATCCATCTGAAGTGCCTTCTCCTGATTCCGTCTGACAGCACGGCTGACTCTCCGCTTGTGCCGGATCTGGTCGCGTTCTTCCCGTCCCGGCTGGCGTGACGGCACTGCCTGTTCTACTGCAGTGCCATACACATAAGGTGGTTGTTTCATTCTTCTCTTTTCAGCCATACTATCCCCTCCCCGTCTTGGTTTGACGTTATTCTTCTTTCCTCTTATTTTCTTCCCTTTTCCCTTTTTGTTTCCCAGTATCAATCTTCTTTTGTTCATCTCAATCAGCCGATTCTTTTGTCGTTATTTCTTTCTCTTCCCTGTCATCGCAATCAGCTGACACTTTTTCCAATCCTTCTCGGGACTGCTCACTCTTCTCCGCGCTCAAAAACGCGAAGTTTTGCGCTCTTTGCACGAGGATTCTCCTCCATCTCCAGATCGGACGGAAGAATCGGTTTTCTTGTAATTACTTTTCCCTTACTCTTTTTCCCGCACATGCATACCGGAAATCCCGGCGGGCAGATGCACGGATTCTCATTCGTCCGGAAACGGTTCTTTACGATTCGATCCTCAAGAGAATGGAAGGTGATGATACTCAGTCTTCCTCCCGGTGCAAGCAGATCAATCATCGTGTCGATCGAGTTCTTGAGCACCTCAAGCTCCTGATTCAGCTCGATTCTGATCGCCTGAAACGTCCTCTTCGCCGGATGTCCTCCGGTCGCACGCACCTTCATCGGAATCGCCGCCTTAATAACCTCAGTCAGTTCCCCGGCTGTTTCAATCGGCTTCTCCTCACGCCTCTTTACAATGTGCTTCGCAATATTTTTTGCAAACTTGTCTTCCCCGTAGTCACGGATAATCCGGTAAAGATCGGATTCCGTGTAGGTATTTACAATGTCTGCCGCTGTCTTCGTATTTCGCTGATCCATGCGCATATCAAGCGGGGCATTTTCATCCCGGTAAGTAAATCCACGCTCCGCTGTATCCAGCTGATACGAGGAAACTCCCAGATCCAGATAAATACCGTTCACTTTCTCAATTCCCAGATCACTCAGGATCTGAGCAATATTCACATAGTTGCTTCGCACAACCGTAACATGATCCCCATACGGCTTTAATCTCTCTGAAGCTGCCCGGATCGCATCGGCATCCTGATCAATTCCAATCAGGCGCCCTCCTTCTCCAAGACGTCTGCACACTTCCGAAGCGTGACCGCCTCCTCCGAGTGTTCCGTCTACATAGATGCCGTCCGGTTTTACCATCAGGCTGTCTATCGTTTCTTCAAGCAAAACGGATTTGTGTTCAAATGCCATCTTATCGTTACTCCCAGATCTTTCATGTTCTCACTATAAGCAAAAAAAGTGGAAAAACGCAGACCTGCAACCGTCAGACTCCATCGCCATTTATAACGGACTCATCCTTCGGCTACACTCTGAAATTTGCAAAAAATCCATAATTTTTTATGATTCTCTGCAAACCTTGCGCCACTGTTCACGTTCCACGCAATCAGCGACAATTCTGCCACTTTGTCCCACTTCTCATTACTTGTAGGTTTATTTTAGTACATCCTTCTGAAAATTTCAAGAATATTTGAAAAAGAATGTGAACAAAGAATCCTTTCGTTGTCGTTCACACCTTATCCCCAAAACAACACGATAAATTTCCTATAAAATAAAAGAACAACTGCCCTGTCGTTTCCCCCTTACAGAAGCAGTCGTTCTTTCTTCGTTCCCCCTATTTTCCCTATTTCTTTTTCCTAATTTCTTTTCCTGTTTCTTTTCTTCTTTCCTGATCTCATCCGTTTTTCAAAATCCCGCCAGTATGTACTCTTCAATCAAATGATCCAGATCCACACTGTTCTGATAGACAGATTCGTAAGTCTCTCCCGATTCAATGCTGTGATTCAAAGCCTTTCTTGCCTTCTCGATCTCCAGTATCAACTCTTCTTTCGGAATTCTCATTTTTTATGCCTCTCCTTTTGTCTTGCGCTGAATCAAGTCTACGATGGTTCCGAAGTTCTTTCCCAATAAGTTTGCCGATCTGGTTACGGAATTTTTATTTCAGAATGAGAATTCTATTCCCCACATACTCCATATGTCATTTTCCATATTTTTTATGCGATATGTTGCTATATCTCTTATGACATAGGACTCAGCTTTCTGCGACGAACAATCAGATTGCCCACCGCCACGATCACCAAGGTCAGCGACAGTACCTGAGAAACCGGAAGTCCGGTTCCAAACAGGATCAACTGGTCGGTGCGCAGACTTTCAATCCAAAATCTTCCTGTTCCGTATCCGAGCAGATAAATCCAGAGCATTTCCCCATCAAATTTTTTCCGTTTCCGGTACCAGAGCATAAAGCACAGAAGCCCCAGATTCCAGCACGACTCATAAAAAAAGGTGGGATGAACCTGAATATACTCTACTCCCTGATCAACAATCATATGTTTCAGAACATCCGTATTCAGCATATTATCATTCACAATGGAACGCTTAATCCGCATTGCAAACAGGCTGTCCGTGTATCCTCCAAAGGCTTCCCGGTTAAAGAAATTGCCCCAGCGTCCGATAATCTGACCGGTCACCAGTCCAAGCACTCCGGTATCTGCCATCGAGAAAAAGGAAACTTTCCGCATGCGGGTAAATACAATCAACGTAAGAACTGCGCCAATCACACCTCCATAGATTGCCAGTCCGCCTGCCCGAAGATTGAAGATCTCCAGCAGATTATTTTTATAGTTATCCCATTCAAAAACTACATAATAAACTCTTGCCCCAATGATGGAAAAAATAATCCCATACAAAGCAAAGTCCAGATACAGTTCCGGGTCCTGCCCTCTTCTCTTTGCATCTGACTGGGCAACCCAAATGCCTGCAAGCATTCCCAGTCCGATGATAATCCCATAGTAGGCAATCCGAAATCCAAATACGGAAATACTGTTCGACAAATGCTGTATGGTAATTCCAAGGTGTACAAAGCTAATATCTGCACCTTCCATTGTGATACATGCTCCTTTCGATGTCTTCTCTATTTTACAGCCCCCACCCTCCAAAATCAAACATAATCGGACGACTTATTGCGCTATAATTCGACAGAAAAATTTTTCTTCCAGCACAAACTTTCTGACATCACTTTGCCATTCGACCGGAAAGATCAAGAACTGCAAAGTCTATGCTACAAGTTATCGGCACAAAAAGCAAGCGATTTTTCCAAATTGCCAAAACCTTCTTTCACTCCTATATTCAAGTCGACGCTCGCGGAGACTTGGCGCGTGATTTTGGTCAGCTCTGCTGACATCTTCTTATCAAAATCACTGCGCATCCACGCGGAGCGTATAACTCAGAAGGGGATTGTCTCCCCTCCTGAGAAAGTTTGTGATA